>NZ_CP130318.1:1085000-1425000 GCF_032268605.1 Paenibacillus aurantius | reverse complement strand
GCCGGGGGCGATGTCCGCCGTCTTCATCCGGGCGTGCATCAGCCCGTTGCGGTTGTAGACGACGACGGCGTTTCCCTCCTCTATGGAAAGGGCGGCCGCGTCTTGGGGATTCATCAGAATATCGTACCGGTCCGCCCCGTTGAAGGGATCCTTCTCCCCGAACACCATGGAGTTGAACTGCTTCCCCCGGCGCGTCGTGGCGAAGAACCTGCCCTCCGGCTTGCGCAGCTCCGGGAGCTCGACGGGGATCAGGCGGCCGCGGCCGTCCGGGGTCGGGCACACCCCGCCCTCGCACAGCCAGGCCCCGCCCCACTGGAACACGTCTCCCTTCCCTTGAAGGTGCTGGATGCCGTCGTAAGCTGGGGCCGCCCTCGCGATTTCCTCGCGCACGGCCGCCGCCTCCCGGAACGCCGCCAGCCGGTCCCCTTCCGGCTTCACCCGGGCCGCGAGCTCCCCGTAGATGAGCCACTCGGCGCGGGCTTCCCCGGCACGCGGGCCCTCGATCTCCGGTGAATAATAAACCATCCGCTCGGTGGAGGTGGACGTTCCCCCTCCCGGCTGCTCGTAGCGGGTCATGGCCGGCAGCACGATCACTTCCTCCCGGGCGTCCACCAGCGTCGAGGTGTTCAGCACGATGTCCTGGTGCACCCGGAGCTCCACGTTCTCCAGACAGGTGCGAACGAAGTCCGGATCGGGCATCGTCTCGAGGAAATTGCCTCCTGACGTGTAGAACACCTTCAGCCGGCGTTCATGGTCGTCGGGAAGCCGGGCGTTCTCCAGCGACACCCCGACGATGTCGCCCTGCCAGCGGGGGATAGGGAAGCCCCAGACGCTCTCCATCCGCGTGATGTCCTCTTCCTTGAACTCGCCCCCCGGCAGGGAGAACGGGTCCGCACCCATCTCGCCCGAGCCCTGGACTCCGCTGTGCCCGCGGATGGGCATCAGGCCGCAGTGCTCGCGGCCGAGAAATCCGCGCAGCAGCGCCAGATTGGCCACCTGCGAGATGTTGTCGGTCCCGAACCGGTGCTGGGTCAGGCCCATGCTCCAGACGAACACGCCGGAACGGGCTCCGGCCAGCAGCCGGGCGAACTCCCGCATGCGCTCCCGGGACAGCCCGGACGATTCCTCCAAGAGCTCCCACCGCTGGCCCGTTACATGCTCCCGGAGCTCCTCGTAGCCGTTGACATGCTCACGGACATAAGCATGGTCAATGGCCGAGCCCGGCCGCTCCTCCTCCATGTCGAACCAATGCTTCATCACCCCGTGCATGAAAGCGATGTCCCCACCGATGTTCACCTGGTAGAAATCATCGGCGAGCTTCGTTCCGAAGAGAGCCGACTCGGCGATGGAAGGGATCCAATAGCCCTCCATCGCCGGCTCGCGGTAGGGGTTGATGACGAGGATCTTCGTGCCCCGCCGTTTGGCGGCATACATGTACTTCGTCGAGACCGGCTGGTTGTTGGCCGCCACGCTTCCCCAGAACACCAGGACGTCCGTCCCGATCCAGTCCTTGTAGCTGCAGGAGGAGGCGCCGATGCCCACCGAGCGCTTAAGCGCGGTCTTCGACGGGGAATGGCAGATGCGCGAGGCGTTGTCGATGTTGTTCGTCCCGATAAACCGGGCCGCCTTCGCGGCGGCATAATAGACTTCATTCGTGATGCCCCGTGCGGTCAAATAGAACGCGAGCTGCTTCGGATCGATGCTGCGGATCTTGGCGGCTATCCGGTCCAGTGCCTCGTCCCAGGAGATCCGGCGGAACGAGCGATCTCCCTTCTGCCGCAGCAGCGGATAAGGCAGCCGGCCCAGCTTGCGCAGCGCCGTGCTGTCCAGCTTCCGGAGCTCGGCGATGTCCGCGTGAAGCTGCTCCGGCTTGATCGCCGGCATCGTATTCAGCCGCAGGACATTAAGCCGCGTCGTGCAGACGTGCGGTCCCGTAAGCGTCTGGTCATACAGACCGGACACCCCGAGCGCACAGCCGTCGCATACGCCCTGCGTCAGAATGCGGTAGGCATACGGCAGGCTGTCCCGGTTCTCCCAGACCACCTTCATCGTATCCCGGATGTGGTGCGGCTTGATCCGGCCGAGACCGAACGGCACCCGGCTTACCCACAATCTGGGATCGGGCCTGGCGGGCAGCCGGATCCGGCCCGTGTGCTTGGTTTGGCCCATAACCTTCCCCCTTTTTCTTACAGAAGCAAAAAAAAGCCCTCGAGAACGATTCCGGCTGGAATTCATCGTCTGCGGCATGCGGCACGTCGGGACAAACTGCCTCTGTTTGTGCGAAGAGAACAGGACCCGACCGACAACCCTTCCCAGCAAGGGACCGTCTGTAAGCGTTATCAGATTCACTGCCCAGTATAGCAAAAGTCCCCGGCCTGTGCCAGGGACTTCCTGCTTGCTTGGTCGTCAAGTCTACCTCCTTCGGTTGATGCTCGCCCGCCTTCCTTGGGGAGGTCAGGAGAGCTTTTATTTGGCGCTTTCCAGGATGCGGACAACCTCCTCCTTCGGCAGCTCGCTCATGATATAAATAAAGGAAGAGGGCTTCCTGAGCAGAACTTGCACCCGACTTTCCCTTGTGATCATGAGCTTGCCCGGGTTTCCGTTAATTTCAATATCGGTCACGTGGTCCGTAAACTTCTGGGAGAACTGGTTAAAGGTAGCCAGCGTCCGTTCGGTGATCTGGAGGATCGGCTTATCCCCGTTCTTGTAGATGAGGTTGACCCCTTCGAAGGTCGTTCCGTTGGATTCATAGGGAATGGCAAAAGCAAACGAGTAGCCGTCAGGAAGATACGCAGGCTTGGCCAGCGGAAACGACAGCCCCTTCTCCGCTTCACTCAGGCTGAGCATCCCGTTAACGGGGTCCACCGGGCGCTTGTCTTTCTGCTCCTTCTCCCCTCCATGCTGCCCTTCAAATTCGGCCGGAGGAGAATCCGTCTTCGCCCCGGAGGTATTCTTCTCATCCACCCCGTTAAAGAACGTAACCAGATCGCCTTTTAAATTATTCAGCATTTTGGTAATGGGATTATAGGCATTGGTCTCCATCGGGACACTGAATACCGTTCCCCCGATCAGCAGAGAAGCCGCGGTCACGGCCACCATGGCTATCCGGCGTTTGCCAAGCCTCTTCCTCCGCTCTTTCTCGAGCTGAAGGGAAACCTTCGCCCAGGAGGCCGACGGATCCGGCACTTCAATCCGGTAGCTTTCCTCCAACGCCTTCTTCCACAGCTCGTCAAACTGTTCCTGATCCGAATTCTTCATTCTCTTGTTCCCCATTCTTCATGGAATCGGTGCCGGATGGCCTCCCTCGCCCGGTAAAGCTTCTGCCGGACCGTTCCTTCTGTCACATTCAGGGCGGCGGCCATTTCCTTATAGGAAAGGTTCTGAATCCAGCGCATCTCGATCATCTGACGGTAGTCGGGCTTCAGTTCATCCAGGTAACGGGCGATCGACTGCCTCATCAGACGAAGCTCCACCTCCTCCTCCACCGGAAGCGTTGCATTCGGAAGGGAGGGGTCTCTATGTTGAAAGACATCTTCAGCGTCCAATTCCTCACGGTTTCGCGAAAATTTCCTAAGATGGTTGAGGGTTACGTTGCGGGCCAGCGTCTTGATCCAGCCCTCCAGCTTGTCCACATCCTTCAGCTGGTCGGCCTTGCGGATGGCGCGGAGAAACGCTTCCTGAACAATATCCTCCGCCGTTCCGTGGTCCTTGAGAATGAAATAAATAAGGGGATAGACCATTTGGTAGAACTCGTAATAAATGCTCTGCTGCAGGCTGCGGGGAAGGCTGTAATAATTTGAGGTAAAAAGAAGGACAAGATGATTAGGCATGGGTACCTCCACGAATCGGCAGCATCATTTCTTGCTCAGCATCCGGATGGCCACCCGGTCCAAGAGCCGGGGAAACAGCTGATACAGCTTTACGCCCGCATTGGCGGTAAAAGGGAGGTTGACCTCCGCCTTCTCCCGTTCGATTCCCGCTATCACGGCTTCCGCCACCTTCTCCGGCTTAAGCATAAACCAGCGGACATTGTTGACATAGGTTCCCGATGGGTCCGCCCGGTCGAAGAAAGGGGTGTCAATGGGTCCCGGGTTAACGGCCGTGAGGCCGATTCCCGTGCCGGCAAGCTCCTGGCGGAGACAGTTCGTGAAGCCCAGAACGGCATGCTTGCTCGCGGAGTAACCGCTCGACTTGGCGGAGCCGATCTTGCCCGCCATGGAGGCGATGTTCACGATATGCCCGCTTCCGGCCTGCCGCATGGACGGCAGCACCGCCTTGATGCAGCGGACGGTTCCGAAGTAATTGACGTTCATCATGTCTTCGATGGTGTCGAGAGAAGCATCCTCCACCCGTTCAAAGACTCCGTAGCCGGCATTGTTGATCAGGATATCGATCCTTCCGTACCGGGCCAGAATCTGCTCCGCCGTACGGTTGACCTGTTCCTCCGAGGCCACATCCATCGGAATCGCAACGGATGGACCGGGCAGGCTTGCCGCGATCTCCCGGAGCTTATCCTCCGAACGGGCCGTCAGGATGAGCTCGGCGCCAAGCTCCGACAGACGGCGGGCCATCAGGGCGCCTATTCCGCTGGACGCCCCAGTAATCCATATGATTTTATTGGTAAACGATGTCTTCATCGCAATGTCCTCCTGAAGCCGGCTTTGCACCTTATCGGTCCTGAATATAAAAAAGCCGAAAAAGCCGGACCGGCTTTCTCCTGCCTTTGTTTTCCTTTTTCATTATACCTGATTGGGCCCTGACAAGTATACGGGGGGTGGAAAGAATGCGGAGGCGGCGATGATAAGAACGCGCAAAAAGCCCTGCTCCTAAAGGAAGCGGGACTTTGTCAGCAGGCTATAAGCCCTTCATATTCCGTGATCAAAAAGTTATCGTTGTCTAAATTCTTCAAGTAAATCACTTAATTGCTCGTTCTTCTTAATAAATTCATATAAGTATTCCTCTGTAACAATTATTTGTTGTCCATCTTTATATTTGGTCGCTAAAATTTGTTCATCGTTATGAGTAACTTGAAAGCTATGAATAATTCTGTTTCTCATTTTGAAAACCTCATCAAATAGAGAAGCTATTTCTTCCCCTGATTTTTTTGTTATTGTTTCTTTTATCGGTTCAGTTAGTTTACCAGAAACTTTATCAATCAATTCATACCAATTGTACTTTTTGTCATCATCACTTCTTAGTATGTTCTCGATGATAAATGCATTATTAGAGTTAAACACACAAATTGCACTCCCTAACAACTCACGATACTTTTTAGGTGGAAGTGACTGTCTACTGTAATCTTCGTACATATTGTCCCCTCTCTGGAATTACATCGAATCCCTGTAGATTATTAATGTAATCCTAGAAAACTCAGGTAAAAGGAATAATTTACCTGTAATTTTGATGTTTTTTAGACGGTTTGTCAAGCTAAGGGAGACACCTCATCCAGAAAAATTTCTTATGCTTACTTCTAATTCAGACATTTGGGTCTTTCTTTATTAGCTGTCGCATTTCATCTTACAATCCGTCAAATAAAAAAGCTTACCCTAAGGGCAAGCTTCCGGTTCAAAAAAAACTTAAGGCAAATTCATAGGTAATTAAAGCTAGTTATAATGAAGGTTACGGCTAATTACAGGCTTTGATTATCACCTTACACCTGGCCGACCCAATCGTCTCCCGCCTTCTCCTTCCAGCGGAGGCGGATTTCCTCCATCTGGTCATCCGAGAGCTTCCCTGGAACCAGCAGCTCGGCGTTCTGCCCCCAGCGCCCGGGATTGTTCGTGCCGACGATCGCCGTGTGAACGCCCGGAAGCGAAAGGGTGAAGCGCAGGGCGATCCCCACCGATTCCTCCAAACCGCGGGTAAGGAAGTCATAATTGAGCTCGCGCAGGCGTTCCCAATAGACCTGATGGTACTTCTCCGAGGGCGGTTCGGTGCCGGTCTTCCAGGCCGCGTTCGCGATGGGACGTTTGGCGATGACCCCCATCCCCCGTTCCCGGGCCTCCGGAAGGATCCGATCGATCCCTCTCTGGTCCGCAATGTTGATGGAGGTTTGAAGCGAATCGAACGCTCCCGTTTGGACGGCGAACAGGGCCGCTTCATTCTCGCCGCTGTAGCCGATGTAGCGCGTTTTGCCCGCTTCCTTCGCGCGCTTCAGCACGTCGATGACGTCCCCTTGACGGAGAATGTCCTCCGAGCAGCTGTGCAGATGAATCAGATCGACGTAGTCGGTGTTGAGGCGCTTCAGGCTGCGGTCGATGCTTTCGGCGAGCATGGCTGGATCCCAGTCGGGGCGGTCAAAGCCGGAAGCATGTCCGCATTTGGTGAAGAGGTAATAGTCGCCCCTCCGTTTCGAGATCGTCTTTCCGATTAATTCTTCACTCGTGTTGTAGCATTCCGCCGTATCGATGACGTTCAGCCCGGCATCCAGAGCGCTTCCGAGCAGCTTGTCCACCGTTTCGGGAGAGGCGCCGGCAAAGCCGATTTCGGCACCGCCAAAGCCAAGAATGCTGACATCCATATCCGTCTGTCCGAATCTTCTTCTCTCCATACCGATGATCATCCTCTCGTTTAGGTGGGATTTTGGGTACGGTTACATTGTACTCCTCTGGGGTGGGAAATGCGAACGGGGTTGGGTTTGCCCCGCGATTTTGATAGGATAGAGTCGAAAGCCGGCGTCCTGCAGCGAAGCTTGACGGACGCCTTCACGTGTTTGACGAAACAGACATTGGCCAACGGGGGTTACGGAAATGCCGGGGTTTCTTATCGATTTGGATGGAACGATGTATGCGGGCACCCAGCCCATTGAGCATGCTAAGGAATTTATCGGGGAGCTGAGGAGAAGAAGCCTTCCCTTTCTCTTCGTCACGAACAACTCTTCCCGGGTGCCGGCCGAGGTGGCCGCCCACCTGCGGGACATCGCCGGGGTAGAGGCGAGGGAGGAGGAGATCTTCACCTCCTCCCAGGCCGCCGCCCGCTATGTCGCCGACCGCAAGCCCGGAGCGCGCGTCGCCTTCATCGGCGAGGCGGGCCTGGAGCAGGCGCTCGCCGGGGCCGGGCTTCAGCTGACGGAGGAGGCGCCCGATTACGTCGTGCAGGGCATCGACCGGGCGTTCTCCTACGCCAAGCTGGAGGCCGCGCTGCGGCATCTGCTGAACGGGGCTTCGTATGTGCAGACGAACCCCGATCTGCTGCTGCCGACCGAGCGCGGCCTGACGCCCGGAGCCGGAGCGCTCGGGGCCTCGCTTGCCGCCGCGGCCGGGGTCGAGCCGGTCGTCATCGGCAAGCCGTCGCCGGTCATCATGCGGTACGCGATCGAGCGGCTCGGGCTGGCGGCGGACGACATCTGGGTCGTCGGGGACAACCTCCGCACGGACATCGGCGGGGGAGCCGCGGCCGGCTGCCGGACGGCGCTCGTGCTGACCGGCGTGGCGACTCCCGCCAACTACCGCGGGCAGATCGAGACACTCGGCATCCGGCCGGACGTGACGGCTCTTCATCTGGAAGAGCTGCTGCGACTGCTCGGATAAAGGAAAACGGGTCAACCGGCGGGGACCAAGTCCCCGCGGTTGACCCGTTTTCTGCGTTCCCCTGCTCCTCCTTCGAAAAAGACCTCCGCCCGCAGGAAAGCTACCCTTCCCGCATCCGGCTGCGGTATACCCGTTCGGGGCGGCCCACCGTCCCATAAGCCAGATCGGCCTCCAGCTCTCCCTTCGAGACGAAATATTCCAGGTATCGCCGCGCGGTGGAGCGGCTCACGCCCATACGCCGGCCCACCTCCTCGGCCGTCACACTCTCCTCCATCTCCCGGATAAAGGCCGAGACCTTCTCCATCGTCAGCCGGTCGATTCCTTTCGGGAGATAAGCGCCCGCCCCTTCCCGGCCACGGCTGGAAACGGCTCCGCGCAGAAGCTCATCCACCTCCTGCTGCCCGACCTGGCCGCTGCTCTCCTCCAAGGCGTTCAGCTTGCTGCGGTAACGGTGGTACTGAAGCATTTTTTCCTGAAAGCGCTCGAAGATGACCGGTTTGATGATAAAGTCGCAGACTCCCCCGCGGATCGCTTCCCTAACCGTTTCAATCTCCTTGGCCGCCGTAATGATGATGACATCGGTCCTCCGGTAGCTGCTTTGGATGTAGGAAAGCAGGTCAAGTCCGTTCATATCGGGAAAATACAAATCAAGAAGAACGAGATCCGGCTCAAACACCTCCAGATGCTCCCTCGCCTGCTTCCCGTCCGTGGCGATGCCGACCACCTGAAAGCCGGGAACCTTCTCCAGGAAGCGCCGGTTGATCTCGGCAATGCGCACGTCATCCTCCACGATCAGCACTTGAATCATGGCCCTTTCCTCCTTCCCTGTTTGGGGACGACCACCGTAAACACCGTCCCTCCCTGCTCGCCCGAAGCGTACGTCACGTACCCGTTCAGCTGCTCGGCCGCCTGCTTCACGAGGGCGAGGCCAAGTCCGCGGTTTCCCCCCTCCTTGGTCGAGAAGCCGGATACAAAAATCCGCTCGCCTGCTTCCTCGGGAACTCCTTTTCCGGTATCCTCCACTTCCACGATGAGGTCCTCCCCAAGATCCGTAAGGAAAACGGTCACCCGCCGTCTGCCTTCCTCCTGCTCCAGCACCGCCTCCATCGCATTGTCGATGAGATTGCCAAGAATGGTGACCAGGTTGAACCGGTTGACGGAGGAGGGGATATCCTTGAAGGTGCTTTCCGGGTCCACGACCAGCTCGACCTTGAGCTCGTTCGCCCGGTTGAACTTGCCTACGAGCAGCCCCCCGAGAAGCCGGCTTGGAATCTCTTCCATGATGAAACCGATAAAGTTCTGATGCACGTCCGTTTCGCGTGTGATGAGATCAATCGCCTCCTGGTACAGACCAAGCTGGATCAACCCGGAGATCATGTACAGCTTGTTGGAATACTCATGCGTCTGGGCCCTCAGCCCTCCCGCATAGAGCTTGACCTGGGCGAGCTCCTCGTTCAGCCGGTACAGCTCCGACTTCGTCCGGAAGCTGGAGACCGCCCCGATCACCCGGTGGTCCTCGTCAAGCACCGGGAGCCGGTTAACGACGACCACCTCATCGCCCAGGATCATCTCCTGGTCGAATTCCGCCTGACCCGAGGCGATCACCTCAACAAGGCGGGAAGACGGAAGCACGTCCAGAATGTAGCGTCCGGTCACCGTTCCGTTCTCCGGAACCCCCAGGAGCTGAAGCGCCGTCTGGTTGGCGAGCGTTATGGTCCCCGTCCGGTTAACCGCGAGAATCCCTTCCCGGATCGATTCCAGAATGGCTTTCTTCTCCTGGTACAGATGTCCGATCTCCTCCGGTTCGAGCCCCAGAATGCTCTTCTTGACCCCTCGGGCGATAAGAATCGCCCCTCCCGTCCCTCCGAGCAGGGTGAGGAAGGCGATCAGGAGAACCGTATTGCGGTAATGCACGGCTTGCTCGTTAATGTCCTCCAGCAGAAAGCCGACGGACACCACGCCGATCACGTTTCCGTTATCGTCCAGCACCGGCGTCTTGCCGCGGAGGGACAGCCCCAGCGAGCCTTTGGCCTCGGAGGTAATGGACCGGCCCTCGAACACCGGCCCGTTGTCGCCCCCCACCATATCCTTGCCGATCCGGTCCGGATCGGGATGGGAGTAACGGATGCCCTGCCGGTTGCCGACGACAATGAATTCCGCCCCGGTCTCCACCCGGATCGGCTCAACCAGAGGATTGATCAGGCGGGCGGGGTCCGGGTCCTGAAAGGCCCGGCGGATGTCCGGCATGGCCGCCACCGTTTTGGCTATGTTCAGCGCGGTTGCGCCGATTTGCTCCTTATGGGAGGTGGTCCACATGCGCTGAAATGAGAAGGCAAGAACCACGATGACCAGCGACAGCAGCGAGCCGATCAGAAGAATGAGTTTGGTTTGCAGCTTGAGCTTCACGGCTTCCCTCCTCTTTTGCCTTCATTGTATAGCAGAGAAAGCGCAAACACTCATACTTTTTATGAACAAAATGACCAATATAGCCAGTATCCAACTTATCCCCATAAGCTATTCAAACCAAAACGGGGCATGGTACTCTCCTCTTACGAAAGCGCTATCACAAAATAATATAGGGGAGGACATAAGCATGCAAAAGAAAGCAAGATGGACGACCGGGGCGTTCGCCGTTCTTATGGCGGTCAGCCTGACGGCCTGCGGCAGCTCCAAAACGGCGCAGGGAACCGAAAGCGGTTCCAAGGAGAAAGGCTCCTCCTACCCGACCAAGCCGATCACGGTAGTCGCTCCGTCCGGCGCCGGCGGAGGCTGGGACAAAACGGCCCGTTCCTTGACGAAAATCCTCTCGGAGACGAAGCTGGTCAGCCAGACGATGACCGTCGAGAACAAGCCGGGCGGCGGCGGAACGGTCTATATGGCGGAGTTCGCCACCAAGGAGAAGAAGAACCCTTATACGCTGATGGTCAGCTCCCCTCCCATCCTCATCAACAACCTGAAGAAGGAAGGAAGCAGCCCCTACGGCTATAAGGACACGACTCCGCTTGCCCAGCTGACGAAGGACTACGGGGCCATCGCCGTCAAGGCCGACTCCAAGTATTCGGATTTGAAGGCCCTTATCGCCGACCTGAAGGCGGACCCGAGCAAAATAACCATGGCCGGGGGCTCCTCACCTGGATCCATGGACCATCTCGTCTCCATTCTGCCGGCCTTCAAATCCGGGATCGACCCGAAAAGCGTCAAGTACGTCTCCTATGACGGCGGGGGCGAAGCCGTAGCGGCTCTCCTCGGGAACAACGCCACGGCCATCGGAACGGACGCTTCCTCCCTCGAGCCTTATCTGAAATCCGGCAAGGTCAAGGTGCTCGCCGTAACCTCGAGCGAGCGGCTGAAGGGAACCTTCAAGGACGTCCCGACCTTAAAGGAGCTTGGGATGGACACCGAATTCAACATCTGGCGAGGGGTATTCGGGCCGAAGGACATGAGCAAGGAGGAGCTGGCCTTCTGGGAGAAGACCCTGAAGGCGATGACGGAGAAGGAGGAATGGAAGAAGGAGCTTCAGGCCAACACCTGGGAAAGCGACTATCGCAACTCCGCTGACTTCACCAAGTTCCTGGGCGAGCAGGAGAAGCTCGTCAAAGACCTGCTTACCGCGCTGAACATGGCGAAGTAAGCCGGAAGAGGTTCCATTCCTGGAGAAGAGAGCCCTCTCTTCTCTTTCTTTTTCCAGCCTTGAAAGGAGGCACTTTCGCATGAACCAAACCTTTGACCGTTATGCCAGCCTGGCGTTCTTCCTGGTCGGCGCGGCCTTCGTATGGGAGAGCCGCAAGATCAGCGCTACCTCCTATGGAAGCAGCGTGGGGCCGGATATTTTTCCTATGGGGCTCGGCATTCTGATGATGCTCCTCAGCCTGAGGCTGTTCTATGAGGTCTTCCGCAGCCGCCCGGATGGTGCGGGCAAACCGTCTCTCGACTACAAGCGATTCGGAATCATTCTGGGGACCGCCGTTCTCTATGCCTTCTTCCTGGAGGACATCGGCTACGTCATCGGAACGACTTTGTTCCTGTACGTCGGATTCCAGGTAATCGAGCCCGGCAAACGGCTGATGTCCCTTGCGGTCTCCGCCCTCTTCTCGGCCGCCGTTTACTACGTGTTCGTCGTGCTGCTCGAGGGCTCCCTGCCCGGCTTTCCCGCCTGGTTCTCGTAAAGCCCGGCCGGTACACGGCCCTCTGGCCCGGATTAAAGCTCTATAAGGAGGTGCCCCTATGGGCGTACTGGACTTTCTCGCCAACGGCTTTGCTACAGCCCTTCAGTGGCAAAATCTTCTCTTCGCCTTCGTGGGCGTGCTGATCGGAACGGCGGTCGGGGTGCTCCCCGGCATCGGTCCCATGAGCGGAGTCGCGCTCCTCATCCCCGTCACCGCCAGCATGACCGGCGGACTCAGCCCGGAGGAAGCCGCCACGAGCTCGATCATCCTGCTTGCGGGCGTCTATTATGGCGCCATGTACGGCGGCTCGACCACCTCGATCCTGCTCAACACACCGGGCGAATCGTCGTCCGTCGTCACCACGCTCGATGGCTACCAGATGGCGCGTCAGGGACGGGCGGGAGCCGCCCTCTCCATTGCCGCCATCGGCTCGTTCGCCGCCGGAGTGTTCTCCCTTGTGGCGCTGGTCTTCCTCGCCGGACCGCTGTCGGACGCCGCCATCCGGTTCGGGCCGGCCGACTACTTCTCGCTCATGCTGCTAGGCTTGGCCGCCGTAAGCGGCCTGGCCGGCAAATCGATGACGAAGGCGCTTATCATGACCGTCTTCGGCCTGCTCCTCGCCACCATCGGAATGGACAGCGTGTCCGGGGTGGCCCGGTTCACCTATGACCAACCCGTGCTCTATTCCGGTCTGGAATTTCTCACCGTCGCCGTCGGCCTTTTCGCTCTCGGCGAGGTGTTCAAGACGATTCTCGAGCGGGATTACGCGAGCGGCGAGGTCACCAAGGTCGGTCGCATTCTGCCCACCCGCCAGGATCTGAAAGACAGCGCCGGCCCGATCGCCCGCGGTTCGGTGCTCGGCTTCTTCATCGGCATCCTTCCCGGTGCCGGAGCGACCCTCGCCTCCTTCTTCAGCTACATCATGGAGAAGAAGATCAGCAAGAACCCGGCCAAGTTCGGCACGGGAGCTATTGAAGGAGTGGCGGCACCGGAGTCGGCCAACAACGCCGCTTCGGGCGGGGCCATGATCCCGCTTCTGACGCTCGGCATCCCCGGCTCCGGCACCACGGCCATCCTCATGGGAGCCTTGATCATGTACAACATCCAGCCGGGCCCTCTGCTCTTCGACGAGCATCCCCAGGTTGCCTGGGGACTCATCGCCAGCATGTTCATCGGCAACCTGATGCTGCTCGTGCTGAACATGCCGCTCGTCAAGGTGTTCGCCAAGATCATCGAGACGCCGGCGAAATACCTGCTTCCGATCATTATCGCCATCTCGGTCTTCGGTGTCTACGCCGTGCAGGCGAACACCTTCGACCTCATGCTGCTCATGGGCTGCGGGCTCGCCGGCTACTACCTGTCCCGGCACGACTTCCCGCTCGCTCCGCTTGTGCTCGGCCTGGTGCTCGGGCCCATGATCGAGAACAACATGAGGCGGGCCCTGACCACCTCGAACGGGGATTTCTCGATCTTCCTCGAGAAGCCGCTCTCCGCCGTCTTCCTGATCGGCGCCGTTCTCTGGATCGTCATTCCGCTGCTCTTGAAGCTGCGGGGACGGAAGGTGCTCGTCAGCGAGGAGGGCTGAGCTTCGGGAGTTACACTCAACAAAGCCGCCCCGGCTGCAGAGAACGGGGATCCCCAAAAGGATCCTGTTCATCGGCCGGCGGGCGGCTTTTTCCCGTTTCGAGCGTTTCCTTTGGCAGCCTTCGTCCCTTGGCCTGATAGCCGGGACACTGATCGCTGTTAAAATTTCCTGTTTAGATGGGCCGGATGACGGCTAAATGTTATTAAAGGAGGGATCACCGATGCCATGGACGAAGGAAGATTACCCGCCATCCTTGAAAAATTTTATGGCTCCGATCCGCTACAAGGCCATTGAGATCGGAAACGAGCTGCTGGAGAAAGGCTATGAGGAAGAACGGGCCATCTCAATTGCGACCGCCAAAGCCAAGGAATGGGGAGAAGACCACCACAAACAAATCCGCAAAAAGGGCCAATGAATGCCTTCTGATCGGAAAGGAGTGCTAGGATGCGACGAGGACCGAAACCCGATTTCACCCGCAAAGACGCGCAGGATGACCTCTATTACGAAATGAAATTCGAATCCGATAAGGAAAGATGGGTGCTTCTTAAGGAAGGTTCCGACCATGTACTCCGGGCCGCCGATCGCAAAACGGACCTGCTTCAGGCCGCGCAGGAGCGTGCGGAATCGAAGCATGCCCATTTGAAAATTTACCATGCGGACGGCTCGCTGGAAGTGGAGACGGACTATACCAAAGACAGCCCCCATTTCCGGTATCCTTCCAAATAAGTCCGCTCCAATGCCCGTTAACGGAAAGGAGCGATCCTTCCGCTAACGGGCCCCTACTTTTTCTCGATAGGGATTCCATCCCTTATCAAGACCAAATCATTAGAGATCCAGTTTCCAAGAGGGGTGTTACAAATTGTACATGGATAATATGTTCATGCCACTATCGTATCCGTTTAGTCCCCTACAAGTGGAGCTAACTCTTCATACGCATCCCTTAACCATGGATGAACTACCCTTAATTTTTCGCGTTGCTGCCAAAGATAATTTATATAAGCAAATGAAGCATGGACAATTGATTTCTCAAGTTCATGAAGTATGTTCTCGATGTAAGGGGGAGTTCCCGGTTGGTCCCATTCCATTTTATCTGCAACAAATAACACCTTATCCAAAAGTGTAGATTGTTTTCTCAATGTTGTATGGCACCCTACAGCATTCAAAGTTTCTGGTTTCGATATGTTAAATAAATCCCGAGCCATCTCTTTTGAAATTTTTTGATGAATGATCATTGGGAAGGCTTCTTCTTCCGATAAAACCTCAATTCCTAACTGTCTAGCAATTGAAATTCTTCTTACGTTCGGGAATACAGCACTGATATCGTGCAAATATCCTGCATATTCGGCTTCAATAGGATTGCCCCCCACCATTATAGCGATTCTTTTCGCTTCTTCCCCAACTTTCAAGCAGTGGTCTGCTGTCTTTTCGCATCCATTTTTCGATAAGAAAGTAAAAATATCATTACGTAAATTTCCGGTCAATTCACTAAACGACAACCCTGAATAGGCTTCATGCATTAACCAGTACCTCCTAAAAACAAATGGCGAAACAATTAATATAGATAAAATTATTTTGTACTACGTGCAGGCAAGAGCGACTTCCAAGACGCCTTAAATTCACAGCATAACAGCTATGCCGAAGCACTCTGGTGAGTCGCCTCGGCCATACTTGAAAGTGACATTTTCTCGGACGAGTTAAGGTGACATTTTCACAGACGATTGACATATCTGAATAATAGAGGAGCATAGAAAAAATAGAGGATATATACACTTAGATTGTACATATTATCCTCTATTTACATTGGGCTGAATAACCTTCCCAATCGGGTGTCTATCATCCCTTACCGGTCATCGGGATCTTTGTGTCCGTTACCACTCCGCGACCGAGCCGTCCTTGTGCCGCCAGACCGGGTTCTTCCAGTCGTGGCCGATCCCGGCCATCTTCCGCACCTGCTCTTCGTTGATTTCAATGCCGAGCCCGGGGCCTTGCGGAATGTCCACCATACCGTTCTTGTAGTGGAACACGGACGGGTCCACCAGGTAATCGAGCAGGTCGTTCAGCTCGTTGTAGTGGATGCCTAGGCTCTGCTCCTGGATGAAGGCATTGTGCGCCGTGGCGTCCACCTGCAGGCAGCCGGCCAGGGCGATCGGACCGAGCGGGCAGTGGGGAGCCACCGCCACGTCGTAGGCTTCCGCCATAGCGAAGATTTTCTTGCACTCGGTAATCCCTCCGGCATGGGACAGATCGGGCTGGATGATATCCACGTGCCCGGATGCGAGCAGATCCTTGAAATCCCAGCGCGAGAACATCCGCTCCCCGGTGGCGATCGGGATGCTCGTGTGAGCGGCGATTTCCTTCAGCGCTTCGTTGTTCTCCGGCAGCACCGGCTCCTCGAGGAACATGGGCCGGAACGGCTCCAGCTCCTTGGCGAGAATCTTCGCCATCGGCTTGTGCACCCGGCCGTGGAAATCGATGCCGATGCCCACTGTGGGGCCGACGGCGTCCCGGGCGGCGGCGATCCGCTCCACAGCCTGGTCGATGGCGGCATACGAGTCTATGTATTGGAGCTCCTCCGTCGCATTCATTTTGACCGCTGCAAAACCCGCCTCCACCGCCCGCCGGGCGGCTTCTCCGATCTCGCTCGGCCGGTCTCCGCCGATCCAGCTGTATACCTTCATCGTGTCCCGGCACGCCCCGCCCAGCAGCTGGTAAACCGGCGCGTTGAAATAGCGTCCCTTGATATCCCACAGCGCCTGGTCGATGCCCGCTATGGCGCTCATCAGCACGGGACCTCCCCGGTAGAAGCCGCCACGGTAGAGGACCTGCCAGTGATCCTCGATCCGCAGCGGGTCTTGGCCGATCAGGTAGCCCATCGCCTCCTCCACCGCCGTCTGCACGGTCCGCGCCCTTCCTTCCACAACAGGCTCTCCCCAACCGCAGATGCCCTCGTCCGTTTCAATCTTCAGAAAGAGCCAACGCGGGGGCACGAGAAACGTCTCAAACCCGGTAATCTTCATAACCAACCACTCCCTTTCCCATTAGGAATCCGCTTTCACGGTTAAGTTTACCAGACGGCACCTTTAAGAGAAAGTTAAGGTTTCGCCCATGCCCGCTTTAAGAATTGTCCCTTATACTCAGAGAATGACAGGAACATCCCTCCCGTGAGGCGGAAGCTCACCGGCTTCCTGCGGGCATCTTTCCGGCTTGCCTCCTTCCGCCGCGAGCCTTCCAAGGACCGCTGCCCGGAGCACCGCCGGAAGCCTTGCCTTTCCCCAGGCGGTATGGTTAAGTAGGGATAGTTCCCCCCTGGACCTGCAGGAAAAGGGCGGGCCTGCCAAATTACAACAAAGCGAGTGTACCCTATGGCCAAAGAAACCATTCTCCTGGTCGATGACGAGAAAGAAATCCTCGACCTGCTGGAAATTTATTTAAAGAACGACGGCTTTCACATTCTGAAGGCGGCGAACGGCATCGAAGCGCTGGACGTGCTGCAGAATCACGAGGTGGACCTGATCATTCTCGATGTGATGATGCCCCGGATGGACGGCATTGAAGCCTGCCTCAAAATCCGCGAACGTAAAAACATGCCCATCATCATGCTGTCCGCCAAGAGCCAGGACATCGACAAGATCCTCGGCCTCAGCACCGGAGCGGACGACTATGTGACGAAGCCGTTCAATCCTCTCGAGCTGCTGGCGCGCGTCAAATCCCAGCTCCGCCGTTACCATCGTCTTAACGTGCAGGATGCCCGCAAGGAAAACGAGATTGAAGTCGATGATCTGACGATCAATACCGACACGCATGAGGTAAGAATCGAGGGCCGCGAGGTCAAGCTGACGCCGCGCGAATTCGCCATTCTCGAGCTGCTAGCCCGCAACCGCGGGATCGTCTTCAGCATCGAGCGCATTTACGAAAGCGTGTGGAAGGAAGCTTTTTTCGACTCGGAGAACACCGTCATGGTGCATATCCGCAAAATCCGCGAGAAAATCGAAGCGAATCCGCGCCAGCCTCGTTACATCAAGACGGTATGGGGGGTAGGCTACAAAATTGAAACTTAGCCGCATCTTCCCTTTCAACTGGCTCGGAGACCTCTTCCGCTTCCTGCGATCCACGGTCCGGCTTGGCAAGGAGAATGTTCAGAGCTCCCTGCGGCTTCAGCTGATCTTCACCTTCGTCATCTGCCTGCTGGCCTCCGTGCTCACCTACTCCCTGTCCGACGCCATCCTGGGCGAGGTCAACCGGGCCCCCCAGTTTGACTATACCGCCGACATCAATAACATGGACGAAGAAGCGCGCAACATTGCCGGCTATTTGAAAATATCGCACACCTCGGACCCTGGTAAAGAGGACGCCCGCTCCTTTCTCCAGCGTCATATTGAGCTCAGCCAGTACAAAATCATGGTGCTCGATCTGGACGGGAAGGTTCTGCTGAAAAGCAAGGATGCACGGGAGACGACCGTCGATCTTCATAACCTGTTCACGAACGCCTTAGAGGCGCGGAACAATCCGGATAATCTCCGCCGGGAGTACACCAGCTTCTACCCGATCGACCTGGATGGCCAGAAAGGGTACCTCGTCGTAAGCGGCATTCCCCAGCCGACCATTTATTACGTGAGGGACGGAAGCCCTCTCTCCATTCCTTTCAGCATTGCCGTCTTCATCCTCCTGTTCTACCTGCTCACCAAACGCAAAATGAAGGACCTAGAGCGGCTGACGAGCGGACTCTTGGAAATCTCCCGCGGCCGGCTCGATTACCGGGTGAAGCAGAACAGCCGGGATGAGCTCGGGTCGCTGGCCAACAACATCAACCGGATGGCCGAGGAGCTGCAACGGACGCTTGAGGAAGAACGCCGTGCGGAACGAACGAAGAATGAGCTTATTACGAATGTCTCGCACGACCTTCGGACGCCGCTCACCCTCATCATGGGCTACCTCCGGCTCTTGAAGGACAAGAACTTCGAAGACGAGAAGCAGGCCGACTCCTACATCAGCATCGCCTACGGCAAGTCGGAGAAGCTGAAGGGCTTGATCGACGACCTGTTCGAATACACGAAGCTGACCAACCACGGCATCCGGATGCACCAGGAAAGGGTCTGCCTGAACGAGCTGCTGGAGCAGCTGATCGAGGAGCTGGTCAGCCACGCGGAGGAGAACCAGCTGCAGCTCATCCGCAGCCTGCCGGCGGAGAAGCTGAACGTCTCCATCGACCCCGACAAAATGATCCGGGTGTTCGAGAACCTCCTTACGAATGCGATCAAATACAGCCACAAGCCTGGCACCGTGAAGGTAACGATGACCCCCGACCCGGACGGCTATGCCCTGGTGACCGTGGTCAACCAGGGTGACCCGATTCCGGCGGACGAGCTGCCGCGGCTGTTCGACCGTTTCTACCGGGTCGATGCGGCCCGCACGTCTTCCGCCGGCGGCTCGGGTCTCGGGCTTGCCATCGCGAAGAGCATCGTCGAGTCGCACGGCGGCGAAATCTGGGCCGAGAGCGAGGAGGACGAGGTCCGCTTCTGCGTGCGGCTTAAGCTGTCGTAAGCCGGGATTCTCGGACCGGCAGCCGTTTGAGGCGTCCGTTGAACAATAGCAAACAAAGAGCACCTGACTCCCCAGGAGGGAGTCAGGTGCTCTTTGTTGCGTGACCGCGTGGGCAATTTAGGGATTCCGACAGAATCCCGTTCTCTAATCAGACTTCCGGTAAACGGGCACACCCTCCCGCAAGGTGAGCAGGACGTCATAATTCGCATCCAGAAGGACAAGATCCGCCCTTTTGCCCGGGGAAAGGGAGCCCCGTTCCCGTTCCTCCCCTATGATTTCGGCGGGAGTAAGAGAAGCGAGGCGGGCCGCTTCATGAGGGGCAAGGCCCAGCACCTGAACGGCATGCCGCACGGCCCGGTCCATGGTGAGCAGGCTGCCGGCCAGCTCTCCGCTTTCGAGCCGGACGGTCCCTTCCCGGACCGTCAACTTGCGGCCCGAGGCTTGCCAGTACTCCCCGTCGGGAAGCCCCGCCGTATGGACGGCATCCGTGATCAGGCACACCCGGTTCAGCCCTTTGCAGCGAAGGAGAACCTGGGCCGCCGCCGGGTGAACATGCTGAAGATCGAGAATAAGCTCAGCGCTCACCTCATCGTTAAGCCAGACGGAGGCGGCTATACCCGGTTGACGGTGGTGAAACCCAGGCATTCCGTTATAGAAGTGGGTGCTGTGCGTAACCCCCTTCCGCAGCGCCTGCTCCATCCCGTCATAATCCGCTCCGGAATGGCCGGCCGACACGACGGCGCCTTTCTCTCGGAAGAAGGTGATGACCTCCTGCGCTCCAGGGAGCTCGGGAGCAAGGGTAACGAGACGAATCCGGTCGCCGGAGGCCTTCATCCACCGGCGGGCTTTCTCCACGCATGGCGCTTGAAGCCATTCCGGATTCTGGGCTCCCCGGTAAGCCTCGCTTAGAAAGGGGCCTTCCAGGTGAACCCCCAAGGCTTCAGCCCCCATGCTACCGTCCTCTGACGAAGCGTAAGCCTGGGCGGCTTCCAACGCCTCCGTCAGCCGTTCATCCGGCAGGGTGGACGTGGTGAGGAGCAGACCCGTTGTGCCATGGCGGGCATGAAAGGCGCACATCCTGGCGAGCGAACGGGGATCCCCGTCCGATACACCGGCCCCGTCTCCACCATGAACATGGAGATCGAGGAAGCCGGGAAAGACCCACGCCCCTTCCGCCTCCATGACCGTCTCCCCCTCTAAGCAGGGAAGCGCCTCTCCTATCTCCGCAATCCTTCCGTTACGAAGGCGGACATCCGCTCCATACCGCGTGGACTCCGGCAGGACGACATTCCCCTTGCGGATGAGCCCGTCTATTCTTTCCGCTCTTTCCATTGGTTACCTCCCCGTGTACCGAATCCCTTAAACCGGTGCTGCCGGATCGTGTTGATTTATAAGGAGCTGCTATCCGTTTGGGCGGAGGAAGCTTGGATGGCAGCATGTTTCGTCATGGCGTACCGGGCCGCCCCCAGAATGCCCGCCCGGTTTCCGGTGGCGGCAGGCTTAACCTTTACGGATTCGCAGCCGGCTTCTTCGATCGCCCTCTCGAGCCGGGAGCTCCAGCCGTCATACGTCTCGCCCACTCCTCCGCCGAGAATAATGAGCTCCGGGTCGAAGACCCGCTGGATATTCACAAGCCCAACAGCCAGACGGAAGACGAACGCCTCCATTACCTCAACCGCCCGCGGGTCTTCCTCCGCGAGAGCCTGCAGCAGCTTCCGGCTGTCCCAGCCCGGCACGGCCGCCGCCGCATCGCGGGTCAAGGCGGTTCCGGAGGTGTACTGCTCCAGACAGCCCTTCTGTCCGCAGTTGCAGACCCGGCCTCCGGGCTCCACGATGATATGCCCCACCTCTCCGGCTCCGCCGTGGACGCCGGGGATGACCTGCCCGTTCCAGGCAATCGCCCCGCCGACGCCTGTCCCCATGGCCAGGTAGGCGAAGTTAGGGTGCCCCGCAGCGGCACCAAGCCAGCCTTCGCCCTGCGCCGCCGCGTTCACATCGTTATCGATGAAGACGGGAAGGCCGAACGTCCCCCGGATTTCATCGGCCAAACGGACGCCGGTCCAGCCGGGAAGGTTGCTGGTCGCAAAGAGGATGACGCCCGCTTCCCGGTCGATGCTGCCGGCGGACGCGATGCCAATCGCCTCTACCGGGCCTGCCTGCTCGATCAGCTCACCGATCAGCTCCCGCATAGACTCGAGAATGCCCTCTCTTCCGAGAGCGGTAGGCGTCGGCCGGGAAGCCGAGGCCCGAAACTGCCCCAAGCGGTCCACGACCGCTCCTTTCATGCCCGTTCCGCCCAAGTCTACGCCGATATAGAGGGAATCCGGGCCCATAAGCGCTTTCTCCGGACGGCGTATGCCCTCTGCGAAACGTGCGGTGATGCTCTGCGGGCGGGTGATGGCCCCGCCCACCACGACGAAATCCGCACCGGCCTCGAGGGCGGCTGCCGCCTCCTCCGGCCGGGAAATGCCGCCTTCGGCCACGACGGAGCCCTTCAGCTCCTCCGCCAGTCTGCGCACCAGGTCGAGATTGGGCAGAACGGTGTTTTCCGTATATGGCGTGTACCCGGACAAGGTGGTGGAAACGTAATCCGCACCGTAAGCGGCCGCCTGAATTCCTTCTTCGAAGGTGGAAATGTCGGCCATAACCCGAACCCCCTTCTCCTTCAGAAGGCGGATGGTCTCCTCCAGCGTCCGGCCGTCCGGACGAGGACGGGAGGTGGCGTCCAAGGCTACGATATCCGCTCCCGCCTGGTGAACCGCCAAAGCGTCCTCCAAGGTCGGGGTTATGTACATTTCGAAGCCTTCGTAATCCTTCTTCCACAGACCGATCACCGGCAGGCTGACCGCCGCTTTAATAGCGGCCACGTCGGGCAGGCTGTTGGCGCGGATGCCGCCGGCGCCGCCGGCCGCGGCCGCGCGTGCCATGGCGGCCATGTGGTGGGAGCCGTGAAGCGGCTCGTGCTCCAGCGCCTGGCAGGAAACGACCAGGCTGTTTTTAGGAATGATGCTCATCGGTTGCCCTTCTCTCTATATGGATTCTTACGGGAACCTGCCCGTTATCTATACGGCATGAATCGACGGCCACTTCAGCTCCACTCCCGCTTCCTGAAGCATGGACTGGTATTCGGCCAGTAGGCTTTCCTCGCTCCGCACCTGACGCGGCACCGCTCCCCGGGAGAGGCAGAACGCAAGAAGGTAGCCGACGGACTCTCCGATGTTCCATTCCACCGGATGCAGCCGGTAGCAGCCGTTCGTGATATGAGTCGTTCCGATGTTTTTGCAGGCGGGCAGAAGGTTGTTCACGCGCACCGGCAGAAGGCTGCCGAGCGGAATCTGGAACGGCAGGGAGGAGACGTCGATATACGTCCTAAGCCCCGTGCTCGGGTGAAGATCGATCCGGTAAGAGCCGACGCCTACGGAATCCGGATAGTTCTCCGCCGTCCCGTCGGGCCGGAGGTCGGGATTCAGATGCTGTTCCACCACGGTCAGCTCCGCACGGATGCGGCGGGATTCACGAACATAGTGGGTCTTCGCCAAGCCGTCCTCCGTCCCGACGATATCGGGACGCAGACGCAGGCCGGGATAGCCGGCTTTGCCGTCCGGCCGCGGGGCTTCGGTCTGCATCCAGTACAGAAGTGACAGGCTGAGCTGCCGGGCCCCTTCGAGATGCTTCGCCCTTTCCTCCGCGGGCACGTCGATGATCGGACCGAGCCAGTAGTCGTTGGCCGGCCAGTTCACATTGGTCACATCGCTCGCGAAGGTGCCTTCGCGGAATTGGGACCGGTCGATGAGTCGGCGGTATTTCCACAGGGAGAACGATTTCCCGTCCGGAAACAGGCTGTACCGCACCGGCTCGAGCGTATGGGGAACAAGGCCGGCCCAGCTGAGCTGCTTGTCCGGCCAGAAGTCCGCCCGGTAGGCGTTCCAGAAGTCATACTGCGCCGGCTTCGGGATCGTAAAGTCTTCCCCTTCGATGTAATCCATTGCAAAGCAGTGGGTGAACGCCTGCATGTCCATCGGATCGGCGTCTCCCTCCAAGGCATGGGGCTCGCCGGTTTCCTTAATGGATTCGCTTCCCGTGACATATTCCACTCCGGCCAGAGGCAGCACATCCCCTTCTTCCGTCGCGTCGACAAAGTAAGGAGCGGTGAGCACTATCTGGTCTCCGGTTAGCGAATCGGCTACGGTTACGGAACGGACCGAATCCCCCTCAGTCTCGGCGTCAACCGGCCGGCAGCCGTACAGAATCGTCAGCCTTCCGCTGTGAACATAAGGCGCCAGCATATCGCGGAGCACCGCGAGAGCGGCTCTCGGCTCGTGGGCGATGCGGCTGACCGTCGCGTTACCGGGGTTAAACGGCTGATGAGCGGGCGCCGGCTTGACCAGCGGGAAATTTCTCGCGTAATACTCCCTTACGCGGCTGCGGAATTCCCGGTAGCTTGCCGTGCTTCCGAACTTCTCGATCCACGGATGCTCGTCGGGCGGCACCGCCTGACTCGTCAGCTGGCCTCCGATCCAATCCGTCTCCTCCGTCAGGATAACCCGGTGACCGGCACTTGCGGCGGCCAGCGCCGCCGCACAGCCCCCGGTTCCTCCTCCGATAATGACGATATCGGCTTGCAGGTGTTTATTCATTCGGCTTTTCTCCCCTTCCTAATCGTTAACGGATGCCTTCCCAATAATCGGCCGCCGCCTTCTGCAGGCTTGGCGCCCGGTCGTATAGCAGCAGAGCCGGCACGTGAGACAGATGAGCCAGGTCATACGGTGAGCCAAAATGAACCAGCTGGACCTTGCCCGGACGGGCCGCGGCAAAACGGTCGAGTGCGGCCAGCACATCAGCCGGAATGGGCTTGTTATGCGTCAGGGCGAACAGCCAGCTTCCTTCTTCCGCTTCACACTGCGCAAGAAAGCCGGGCAGCTCCGCGAACGAATCCAGCTTGTGCTCCCTGCGAATTTCCGCTCTTCCGCGCAGACGGGCGGCGAAGAAATCCACCTGACGGTCCCAGATCAGGGTGACCGGGGATGCCGGCGCCTCTTCCTTGGACGGCACGGTAAAGGCGTTCGATGCCGACAAGGCCCTCCTCGCCAGCTCGTCCGCTGCTTTCTGATTGTCCTCCCTCTCCAGCTTCACCGGGTCAAACGCCGGCTGCCGGAAGTTCTCCCGGGTCAATCCGTACTTGGCCTTCTTATCCAGAATCCGCTCCACCGAAGCCTCCAGACGCTCCATGCTGATCTCCCCTTGGCGAACGGCTTCGGTCACCCGGTCGATCATGGCCTGGCCCTCTTCCGTGGAAGCCGGACAGACGAGCAGAATATCTGCGCCTGCCAGAACGGCCATGACGCAGGCTTCCGCCTGGCTGAACTGGGCTGTGATCCCTTTCATGGACATGCCGTCCGTTACGATCAGACCCCGGAAGCCCAGCTCCTCCCTCAGCAGTCCAGTTGTAATCGGGTAGGACAGCGAGGCAGGAAGCTGGGACGGATCGAGCGAAGGCACGGCGATATGCCCGACCATCACGGCATCCACTCCGGCTTGAATAGCGGCGCGGAACGGCGCCAGCTCGAAGCGGTCCAGCCGCCCGCGGTCAAAGGGAAGCACGGGCAGCGCATAATGCGAATCCACCTGGGTATCCCCGTGCCCCGGGAAATGCTTCGCTGTGGCCACCATGCCGTTGTCCTGGTAACCGGCGATGACCGCCTCGCCCATCCGCGCCACCCGCTCCGGATCCTCTCCGAAGGAATGCGTGCCGATAACCGGATTCAGCGGGTTGTTGTTCACATCCACCACGGGGCTGTAGTTGAAATTCACACCGATGGCAAGAGACTCCTCCGCGGTAATCCGCCCGGACTCGTAGGCGAGCTTCGCGTCTCCAACCTCTCCGACCGCCCGGTTCTTGGGAAAATGCACCGCCCCGCCATCCCGCAGCTTGCAGCCGGCGCCGGCTACCAGATCCGCCGAGAGGAACAACGGAATTCCGCTTCCTTCCTCCAGAGCGCATGCTTGCAGCTCGGCCGTCAGCTCATACACCTGCCGGGGATTATGCAGAATCCCCATATCGAGAAAGATTCCGCCGGCTTTCCACTCCCCTGCCGCCTTTCTCGCCCGGGGAAGCTCCTCCTCGCCATTCAAATAAAAGGCAAAGAGCTGGCCCACCTTCTCTTCTAAGCTAAGCTCCGCCAGCATCCGGGCTCTGCTTTCCTTGCTCTCTTCCACCATAATCGTCTCCCTGTCTGTAAGCAACCCCTTCTTCGAGGTGCCCTGCATTCTTTTGTCTCCCTTACTCAAAAACCGACTCATCCAGCAGGCCTAAGAGAAGTCCCGTTCCGATCATAGCCTGCGTCCAGCCGCTTTCCATGCAGTACGGTCCCCAGCCGGTGTCCCCGTTGTTGCCGAAGTATTCCCAGCGGTTCAAGTCGAACGCTCTCATCCAGCCCCCGTTGAACCGGGCGTCGCCGCTTGCAATCTGAATCCGGCAGAGGAATTCCCTCAGCTCTTCATATTTGACCTTGTAGGCGGAATCTCCTGTCGCTTTCCACGCTTCCCATGCATTCATCAGCAGAAAATTGTTCGTGTAGAGCTGGTCCGCGATGCCCTCGCCATTATACAGGTACACCCCGGCGTCCTCCTGGCCGAACCGTTCCGGATCCGGATTGTCGGCTTCCTCAATGGCGCCCGAGGCATGCTGCCGCGAGAACAGCTCCTCCGTTACCTTTCGGAGCCCTTCCCCGATCGTACCCGTGGAGTCATGGGAGCTCAAATAGGAGAGCGGAAGCAGGAATCGTCCAAGCCCCGAGGTCCGGCTGTACATGAAGGCCAGCTTATCGGCATTCTCTACAAGCGTAATGGTTCCTTTAACGGCAGTGTCCAGGTAAACCTGCTCTCCCGTCACCCGGTAAGCCTGAACGAAGGCGGCATGGGCGATGCTTTCAAAATGCGGGTTCCAGCTTGCGTCAAGCGGAACCGCAGATTCCCGGCCTTCCTTGCGGAGAACGTCCCCGAGCAGCATATTGGCCCGCAGCCCGTCCGGCCGCTGGGTGGCGAGCATCGCTTCCGTTACCGCAAGGCCCCTCACCAGGTACTCCTCCCGTCCGGTCTGCCGGTACAGGTACAGCAGCACGAAGGCGGCCCAAGCGTTATCGTCCGTAAAGATCTGGTCCGGCTTCTCCTCCGGGAAATCGTACCACTTGAAGAATCCATAGGTGGCCGAATCCGGCTCCATGTCCTGGTAGCCCCCTTCGAAAAGGGACTGCAGCAGACCATGCGCCGCCTCTTCCCAAGCCTTCTCTCCCAAGGCCTTGCCATACAGATAGAAGAACAGCGCCGTGTGGGCGTGGCAGTCCGGCCGGCGGTCCGCCATCAGCCTCGCCGTTACGGAGTGAACGTTCTCATAGATGCCGGCGCTTCCGTCCCTTTCCGGCAGGATACCGGAATCGAGGAACCAGCTCATGCAAGCTTTGACCGCTTCGTCCGGATCGGTTCCGCCCGAAGGACGGATAACGGGCTCGGGCTCCCCGAAGGACACGCCGGTCCGTTCGGACAACGTCTTAAGCACGTCCTTCCATACGCCGTTAGGCCGGAAGGCGGCCGGCTCGGTGCTTCCGAAGAGGGAAAAGGCGCTGTACACCGAGGTGCCTTCTCCAAGAGAACGCGCAAGGAGGGCGGGATAGACCCTTTCCCCATGTGCCCGCTCCGCCTTGTGCGTCTCTTTGAAGACCCCGTGCTCGAGCAGCACCTCGGCATGAATCGGGAAGCCGTACGCCATGGCCCCGTCCCATTCGAGAAGAGAGCCTGCGGGCCCGCCCGCTTCCGTCACCCTCAGCTTTTCCATCGTTCGGCGGGTTTTGGGGAAATCCTGCTTCCACCCGAACAAACGGGACCCGGCAAAATCAAACGCCTGAATCATTTCGGCGTACAGGACGCCGCCTTGGCGCACATATTGCCAAAGCCTGTGAATCGTTTCCCGCGTAAGCGAGCTCTCTTCATCCAGCTTGGGAGAGCCGATCAGAAACACCGCCTGAAACCCGGTCAGCTCCATGGCCTCCAGCTCGCTAAGCGCGAACACCCGCTTGTGCGGAAGCGCCGGTCCCTGCAGAGGGCCGGCGGTAAATACGGCAACACTCATCTTCTATCCCACCCTTTTGGTTAGTCCTATCTTTTCCTACGGTCCTCGGCCCGCCACGTGCTGCAGCTTCTTTCGGATCGACATAGAAGGCCGCCGAGCGCATCACGGCAGCCGTCAGCTCCCCCCGAAGGGGTTAAGCCTTCGTATTCAAACTAGAGGGGAGCACTTCCCCTGCCAAGCAGCCTTCTTCCCTAAAGCGGAAATACTCCTCCATGGCAAAACGTCCCAGCGCATGAAGCCCGTTATTAACCGCTCCGGCAATATGCCCGGTCAGCACCACGTTCGGCAGCGTGCGGAACGGATGATCCGCGGGCGGCGGCTCGGGAACGGTCACATCCAGGCAGGCCCGGATGCGTCCCCGCTTCAGCTCGGCTATCAGAGCCTCCTCGTCCACGAGCGAGCCGCGGGCGAGGTTGATGAGGGTCGCTCCTTCCTTCATCCGCTCCAGGCGGCCGGCATCGATCATCCGGTACGTTTCCGGAAGCTCGGGTGCGAGAACGGTCACCACATCGGCACGGGCGCACAGCGTATCGAGATCCACCAGCTCCGCTCCCCATGCATCGGCCTGTTCCCGGGTCAAGGTGGGGTCGTTCAGAAGCAGCCGGACCCCGTAAGGCCGGAGGAGCTCCATGTAATGCCTCCCCGCATGTCCGGCTCCGATGCAGCCCACGGTGGACCCATACATCTCCCGGATGCGGGACCGGGTTCCGTCGCTCCGGTAGCCCCACCAGTTCTCTGTTCTCGCCTTTTGTGTAATTTCCCATATGTTCTTAAGAGAGACGATCGTAAGCCCGAGCGCCGTTTCCCCGACCCCCCGGCTCAACACCGAAGCGGCGGACGACACGCGGATCCCCCTTGCCCACAGCTCGGGAGTGACGACCGGCTTCACCGAGCCGGCCGCATGCAGGACTAGCTTCAGGTTCGGGGCCCGGTCGAGAATGGCCTTCTCGAGAAGAGGGCATCCCCAGGAGGTAAAAACCACGTCGGCCCCGGCTATCCATTCCGCCGCCTCTTCGGAGGTGGGATTGGCCGTTCCTTGATTAACTATCAATTCGATTCCGCTGTTCTCAAGCGCTTCCAAGTGCTCCGGAAGAAAGACCCGCTCGGTCACGTGCTTTCCCGGCAGGAAGACAATCTTCCTCATCGGCTTCCCCTCTCTTTCTACCCTTGGCGGGCGATAAGCCTTTTTATCCTTCTATTGTGCAGGCAAACCTTACGGGAGGACATGCTTCGATCTTACGAAAAAGAGGAATATATTAAGGTTTTGTCCATCGCCCTATCTCCCGGGATTTCCTCCTATAACATGGAACACGGCAAAAAACCGACCGGGTGTCCCGGTCGGTTACCTCTCGTGGCGCTTATCTGTTGGTATCCCCCAAAAATTCCCGCATGAGGGCAAGCGGCCGCTCCGGCCTGTCCCATCTCATGCTGTCTTCTAGCCCTAACCTTCTTCCCCTGGGAGCATGGAAGGCGGCGGATAAGGCACGACCGGCAGGCGGATGACCGCCTTCGTCCCCTGTCCGGGCGCCGTGACGTAGGACAGGCCGTATTCCTCGCCGTAATAGAGCCGGATTTTTTCCACGACGTTGCGGATGCCATATCCGCCTTCGCCGCTCCGGGACTCCTCGAACAGTCTTTCGGCCTGCATCGGGTCCATGCCTACCCCGTCGTCCTCCACCTCGAGAACGATGGTGTCCCCAACACGGCAGCCCCGGATGCAGATGGCCCCGCGCTCCCCTTCCTCCTTCTCCCGGATGCCGTGAAGCACCGCATTCTCTGCAAGCGGCTGCAGAAGAAGCTTGACGGCCGCGAGCTCCTCCAGCCCGGGCTCGATCTCGAACCGGACGTCGAGATTTCCCGAGAAGCGCTTGTTCTGAATGTCCAGATAGATCCGGACATGCTCGATCTCATCCCGCAGCGGAATCACATCCTTGCCTCCGCTTAAGCTGAGACGGAAGAATTTCGCCAGCATTCCGACCAGCTCGCTGATGTCGAACGCCCGGTGCTTCATGGCCATCCAGTGAATCAGCTCCAGCGTGTTGTACAGAAAATGCGGGTTGATCTGCGCCTGAAGCGCCTTCAGCTCGGCATTCTTCTTCGCCGCGTCGGCCTGGTAGGTTTCCCGGATGAGCTGCTTGATGTTCTCCCTCATCCGGTTGAAATGCTGTTGCAGCCAGCCGATTTCGTCCCGGCTTTCCACGGGCAGCGCCTGGTCCCATTTTTCCGTTTCGATTCGGCTCATATGGTGGACAAGAAGGCGGATGCGGCGGGTAATCCCGCTCGATACGCCGATAGCCGTCAGGACCGCGATAACCACGAATATCCCCAGGACCGCGAGCAGGTCTCTCGCGAGAAGCCGGCTTCCTCCCACGATCTCCTCCTGGGGAATGACCGCGGCAAGCTGCCAATTGGTTCCCTCCACCTGCTTGCGGATGAGAATCGACCCATCGGGGTTATGGCCGGAGCCGACTTCTTCTTCGGCTGAAAGCTCTTTGTCCGCTTCGGTATACTCCTTGAGAATGGTGCCAATCTTCGATTTGTCCTTCGCGGAGATAACATAGCCCTGGCTGTCGAGCAAATACACTTCCCCGCTGTTCGTAATGTTCGTCTGCTGGATGATGGTGCCGAGGCTGTCTTCGAGGACATCGACCGACAGGATGCCGGCCGGCTGTCCGGTTGCCGGGTCGGCGGACAACGGCCGGATACAGGAGATGATCTTCTGCACGCCTCGCGCATCCAAATAGTTGTAGTCATAGGTCGGCCGGCAGTAAATGCTCTGCTGGTTGGCGAGCATTTGCTTGTACCAGTCCGTCCCGGTGATTCCCGCCATCCCGAGGATGGTGATGTTCTCCCGGGCATAGAGGGCGTCGCTGTTGACGAAAAGCCGTATGCTGTAAATATCCCGGCTCGTCTGGACCGAACGGATGATTTCGATCAGCTTCTGGTAATTGTCAATCTGCTCCCGAAGGGAGGTATCCTCCCCTTTCGTTCCGAGGATTTCCGTCAGCGTGGGGTTCAGATACAGGTAGCTCGAGACATCCTTGATGTTATTCAGCTTGTAAGACAGAAAGGTATTGGCCTGCTCGAACGATTTGCGTGTGGATTCCACCACCCGGCTTTCGATCATCCCGGAGGTACGCTGGTAGGTGATCCAGGCGATCGTCAGCACCGGGACCAGAATCAGCAGCAGATAGGTGAGGAGCAGCTTCCCGCGGATCCGCATGTTCAAGAAATAACTTCGCAGCCGCTGGTATCCCGTGCCAAGCATCAGCCGTATTCCTCCAGTGTGTCGCGGTATTCGGAAGGGTTGACGCCGGTCAGCTTGCGGAATACCTTCGAGAAATAGTTGGCGTCCTGGTAGCCGACCATCCGGGCAATTTCATAAAGCTTTAATCCCCTTTCCCGGAGGAGGGCCTTCGCTTTCTCGATCCGGTAGGAGGTAATGTAGTCGTTAATGGAAACTCCCCGGTCCTTCTTGAACAGGAGACACAGGTAGGTGGGGGTCAGATAAACATGGCCGGCAATGGCCGCGATCGTAATGTCGGCATCGTAATGCTGGTGAATGTATTTCAGAACGTCCCGGATGACGGATCGCTCGACGGGCGCCTTCTCCCCGAGGCTTTCTTTGATGATCTCCAGGCGGCGGGCCATGAATTGCCGGACCGTATGAAGCTCGCCGGCCACGAACACGTTCGACCACAGCTCGTCGTTCTCGACCTCCCACATGGCCTCGGGGGAGATTTTGGTCATAGAGACATACCAGAAGAAAAGCTTCTTGCGCACCGACTCCACGTCCCCTACCGGATGACCGAGCAGCTCGTCAACCGCTTGTCCCAGCCCTTCCTCCGCCTCGGCAAAATCATTCCGCCTCAGCGCTTCCTCAAAGCGCTTCAAATGCTCCTTATTGAACAGAAGCAGATCGTCCCGGCGGGTTCCCGGGAGCTCCCGGTGCCAGAGCACGCTTCCCCAGCCCCGGTAAAATTTGTATTGAAGCGCATTCACGGCTTCTTCATAAGACTCCTCCGCTTGGGCAAGCGAATGAATGACGCTGCCCACCCCGGCCGAAACCGCGGCCCCGGCGTCTCCCTCTTGGCGGCCAAGGGAGACCATCCGGTTCAGCCAGAGGGTCAAGGGCTCCAGGCGCCTCTCCGATTCCAGCGCAGCCATCGCGACTCCCCGCCCGTCCACTACCGCGGCGAGCACCGTAAGACCATGAACCGCCGCTTCCTTGGCCGCCTCCCGGCTCCAAGCCTCCCGCGCCACGGCATCAGCAAACACCGCTGCGCAGCATACCCAGGTTCCGGCTGACGGGAAGGAGGGGTTCAGCATCGCGAGCTCGCCGAGCGTCCTCTCCCACTCCGGTCCCGAACGGGCCGTCGGGCTGACCAGCCGGCGGATCACCTTGCCGGCTACCTCCGGCCGGCTGGTGTCCCAGCTCTCCCGGATGCGCTTGGCCCGGAGGCTCTCCTCCCGGGCCCGCCGAATGTCCTCTCCCGTCCGCTCCAGAAGCTCCTCGAGCTCGGGGATCTGCACCGGCTTCTCCACATAATCGACGGCCTGCAGCTTGATCGCCGTCTTGAGGTAGTCCACGTCCGTATATCCGCTAAGGAAGATAAATTTGCAGGCGGGCGCCTTATCCTTCAGCGAACGGGCCAGCTCCAGGCCGTCCATGTGCGGCATGCGGACATCGCAGACAAGCAGATCGGGCGTAAGCTCGCCGAACCGTTCCAGCGCCTGGCGCCCGTTCTCGGCCATGCCCACCACCTGCATATCGAAGCGGTCCCACGCAATAAATTCCTTCAGCCCTTCTCTCGTCATTTTCTCATCATCAACCAGCATGACTCGAATCAAGACAACCACCCTTTTCCTTTTGTGCCTATTCCTGATGAATGCTTCAACGGACCAATTCCGACTAGCTTTTATTGTAGCACTAAACGGGAAAATGGTCCTGACATAGTGCCTTATCCGGTAACTTTGTAGGTGAAAAAACCTATTAATGCGCACGCAAATCAGTTGAAAAGCAGAACTTCCTTAGCGGATAAGGCATTAGGACGTTAATCCTAGAAAAAAGGAGAAAAGCAATCCGGGACTCTTCTTGGTTATGGGAAAAAGTGGAATTTTATGGAGCCCGCTCACAAGAAAAAAGCCTCCGCCCGGCGGAGGGCCGGTCGAAGACTTATCCATAACCTTATTTCTTTTTGGAGGAAGCGTACCAGTCGGACAGCTCCTTGAGGACATCGTTACCGCCCTGCGATTTCCACTGCTGCACGAAATTGTCGTAGCCGGACAGCTTCTCGGCCCCCGCAAAGGCTTTGATGATGTAATCGGACTCCAGCTTGTTCAGCTTCTGCATGTTGCTTCCGACCACCGGAAGCGGTGGAGCCATCAGCGTCGGATCCTGCTTCGAGACGCTTTCCTGCTTCTGGATCTCTTCAAAGGTGCTGTACAGAATAGGATCCTTGCGCACACGGAGGAGCCAGTACTCTTTGAAGGCCTTCACGTCCGTGCTCGTAATGAACCAGTCGGCGTTACCGCGCGATTCGTTGAACTTCGGAAGAATCGGAACGAGCTTGCCGTTCTCCGTTTTGTATTCTTCGTTTTCTTTCCCGATTGCCAGCTCCTTGAACGTGTCCGGCTGAACCTTCGCATCCAGGTATTTCATGGCGTCTTCCTTATGCTTGGACGATTTCGGGATAGCGATGTACCAGCTTACTCCCCCGCCCTGCAGCCAGTTGCCGACTTGTCCGTCCTTGCCCTTCAGAGCCGGGATCAAGGTGATTTTGGCGCCCGGCGTTGTTTTCTCCAATGCCGCGGTTACGGCCGGAGCGATTCCCCATCCGTAGGTGATGACGCCGGCTTTGCCGGTGGAGAACTTCTGCTGGACGGTTGCCGTTTTGTTAACCGGCCATTCGGGGTCCATCAGGCCTTCCGTATACAGCTTGTTCATGAAGGCGAGGTATTCCTTCATACCCGGATCGTCTAGGCGGTGAATCAGCTTGCCGTTGGCATCTTTCCAGGTGGTGACCACACCGAAGGCGCCGGAAATTTCCGGAATGATGCTCTCAAAGCCGCTGAAAGGAACAATGCCTTTCTTCTCCTTGATGGCTTTCAGCAGGTTGTAGAACTCGTCGATCGTCGTCGGAACCTTCATGCCGAGCTCATCGAGAAGTCCTTGCTGGATCGCAAGGGAGCTGCCGACGAAAGCTTTCGGATGCTGCTCCGGAATGCCGTAAATTTTGCCGTCCACCTTGGCGTTCTCGAACGATTCCGGAAGGTTGACGCTCTTCAGTGTCTTGCCGTATTTTGCGAGCAGGTCATCGAGCGGCTCCAGGGCACCCTGGGCGGCCAGGCGGTTATATTGGGAGCCCGACAGCTTCAGAATGTCGTACGGCTCTTTGTTGGCCATGAGCAGATTGAGCTTGTCGTCGGCGTTCTCTACCGGTAGCGCTTCGTATTTCACCTTGTAGCCGGTTTTCTCTTCCAGAAACTTAGCCGTCGGATCCTGGTTCGGATCGAAGTTTTTGGCAAAGCCGAGCTGACGAAGCTCCGGCTTCGGTCCGTCCGATGCGGCGGGCGTGGAGCCCGCTTCCGAGCTGCCGCCTTTGGAGCCGCAGGCCGAGAGAAGAGCAGCCGACAGAGTAAGGGCCAAAGAAGCTTTCAATACGTTTTTCATGGATGTCCCCCATTTGTATGGATTTGGTCTTGCCCTCTTGCTTATATATCATGAAAGGCGAATACGCCCGTTCACTCCTGCTGCGCGCGCCCTACCCGAATGCCGGAGCCGTCACGACAAGGCGCTTAAGATGTTCGGCTGTCAGCCCTTTACCGAGCCGACGAGCACCCCTTTGACGAAATACTTCTGAAGAAACGGATAAACGAACAGGATCGGCAGGGTCGCCGTGATGATCGAAGCGGCCTGTACGGCCTCCGGCGTCGAATTCAGATCCCGGTTGATGTCCACTTCCCCCGCCATCTTCATGACGTCGCTCGTGGAATCGATCAGCTCCTTCAAGTAAAGCTGAAGAGGCTTCAGAGCCGGGTCGGTGATGTACGCCATGGCGTTGAAGTAGCTGTTCCACAGCGTGACCGCATAGAACAAACCGATGGTAGCAAGAACCGGCATCGACAGCGGAAGAATGATGCTGAACAGGATGCGGACATTGGAGGCTCCGTCGAGCTTGGCTGACTCCTCGAGGCTTTCAGGAATGCCCTCGAAGAAGTTTTTGACCACCAGCATATTGAAAACGGCGATAAGGCCCGGAACGAAGAGCGACCATACCGTGTTGACCATGCCGATCTTTTGCATGAGCAGGTAGGTCGGAATCAGACCTCCGTTGAACAGCATCGTGAAGATGAAGACAAGAAGAAGCGGTTTACGGAAGGCCAGGTTCGGCTTCGAAAGCGGGTAAGCGGACAGTACCGTAAACAGCAGACTTAATAATGTTCCCAAGACGGTAATGAAGGCCGTAATTTTGAACGAGTTGAGGAACTGGGTGTTGCCGAGCACGAGCTTGTAGGTGCCGAGCTGAAAGTCAATCGGGTAAACGGTCACCATTCCCGACACGACGGCGCCCTCGCTGCTCAAGGACTTGGCGATGATGTTCAGAAACGGGAACAGGGTGGCCGCTCCGAGCAGACAGAAGAACAGATAATTTGCCGTGGTAAACAGCTTGTCTCCGAAGGAGGTCCGGATGCCGCCTGTTTTCCCTTTACGCCGGGGAGCCGCTGCATTCATTTGCGCCATTACCAAATGCTCCTTCCGAGGTACTTTTTGCAAAGCGCGTTGCCGGTTACGATCAGCAGGAAGGCCACGACCGATTCGAACAGCCCGACCGCCGTCGAGAAGCTGTAATCCGAGGCCCCCAGGCCGACCCGGTAAACATACGTTCCGATTACATCCGCCACATTATACACGACCGGGTTGTACATGACGAGGACCTGCTCGGTCCCCGCCTCCAGCATGTGGCCGAGGCGCAGGATAAGCATCAGCACGATCGTGGAGGCCATCCCGGGCAGCGTTACATGAAGAATTTGGCGGAAACGGTTCGCCCCGTCCATGCGGGCGGCTTCATACAGCTGCGGGTCAATCGAGGAAATGGCCGCCAGGTAAACGATGGTGCCCCAGCCGACCTCCTTCCAGCCTTCCGTCACGACGAGAAGAGAGCGGAAAATGCCGGGATCGAGGAAGAACGGAATGGGAGAGCCCCCCAGCTTGGTGATGATCGTATTCACGATCCCTCCGTTCACGGAAAGCATGTTGATGAACAATCCGCTAACGATAACCCAGGAGATGAAGTGCGGCAGGTAAACCACCGACTGCACCACCCGTTTGAAGAACATTTTGGTCAATTCGTTCAGGAGCAGGGCAATGACGATCGGGGCGGGAAAAAGAAAAACAAGCTTATACACGCTGATCAGCACCGTGTTCGTCAGAACATCGAAAAACTGGTCGTTGTTGATCAGGCGGTTGAAATGCTTAAGCCCGACCCAGGGGCTGTCCTGGATGCCTTTGAAAATGGTGAAGTCCTGAAAGGCAATGACCAATCCGTACATAGGCGTATATTTAAAAATCGCCAAAAAAAGCAGTCCGGGAACCAGCATGAGGTACAGGTCGTAATCCTTTCGGATGCGCTTCCATCTGCTCAGCTCTTGAGCCTTCGGCTTCGTGCCGAGAGCGGGGTCTTTGGATGCTATGTCCATTAGAGGCCTTCCTTTCTAGTTGTTCTGGGTTCTGTCTTTATTGTCTCTCGGAGGGCCTTCTTACGAAATACTGCAATCTTACGATTACCAAGAAAATATTATGATTGTGTAAAGCTGCCGGGGCGGGAAGGTAAAAAGTCCCAGGGGAAAGGCGATTCGGTGGGGCAAGCCATCCACCACCTGCTGGCGATTGAGCACTACTCCGGTCGCTTCTCTCCGCCGTTAGCGTAATGGCGCTTTATCCGTCAGTACTCCGGTCCCTTCTCTCCAGCGTTTAGCGGAGTGGGCCTGGCAACTTCGTTTCGGTCTGCTTGTTTGTCGTCTGCTTGTTTGTCGTCTGCGTGTTCCTGCCTTGTGAGTGTCGGTCTGCTTGTTGTCGTCTGTGTATTCCTGCCTTGTTTGTGTCGATCTGCTTGTTTGTCGTCTGTGTGTTCCTTCCTTGTGAGTATTGGTCTGCTCCTCATTACCTTTCGTGCGCATACGGAGGCCATCCCGCCAACAAAGGTACCGGATCAGACACTAGCGAGAGGAGCGCCGAGGATTTGGACTATTGAAACGGGTAGGCGGACAGACTGACAGAACAGAGATAAAGGAACTAGGATCCTCTATTTCCTCTCTTAGGACTGCTTCCCGGTAAATAGAGGAACTCTGTTCCTCTATTTAGGGGTAAACGGGCTTCCCAAGCCCGTTTACCGGCGGAATAGGGAACTGGCGTTCCCTTATTTTAGAGGGAACGCTACTTTTCCGGGCAATAAGATATCGGAGTTCCTCTATTCCCGGAAAACACTCATTAGCCGGGCTATAAGACCGGACCTCCTCTATTCACAGGGAAACGTTCCTTTTTCCGGCTTCTTATACAAGAGCTTCATTAATAGAAGCTGCCTCAGCTGCCAATAGTACGGCAGCGCAGCCTCGTAACTGCCTGCCTAGCACAAAGAAACCGCACAGGTCTTCAAGAGACCGTGCGGCTTGTTTTCTGGTTTTGTTTTCTGGTTTTGTTTTCTGGTTTTGTTTTCTGGTTTTGTTTTCTGGTTTTGTTTTCTGGTTTTGTTTTCTGGTTTTGTTTTCTGGTTTTGTTTTCTGGTTTTGTTTTCTGGTGTTCTATTCCAATCCTAACCCAAACCAAAAACAAAAAACGACTACACTCCATGCAAAGGAGCTAACCCATGATTAGCTCCTTTGTCATTTTGGTCGATCATCACATTCTAAGCCTCATTGCCAAAGAGGATCCCCCGACTCAGGCAAGCTCCCACTGGTCCTTGACGAACCTCAGGGCATCCGTCCCGAGCCGCTCCAGCTCCTCCACCGTTTCATAGCCGCATTCCAGGCAGATGCGCCCTTCATACCCGGCGCCCTTCAGCGTGCGGAAGAACGCCCCGTAATCGACGCCCCGCTCCACCGGCTGTCCGGGGAAGTGCCTGTCGCGGTCGGCGATATGAACGTACGCCAGCAGGCCCAGGTCGACGGCTTCCTCGAGCATGTCGGCCTCCTCCCGTTCGATCAGCATGTGGTACGAATCAGCGGCGACGCGGACATGTGGCAGATACAGCCGCGCCGCGAGCTCGACCGCGTCCTCGAGCCGCTTGACCACGTTGGTTTCCTTGCGGTTAAGGGGCTCGAGCGCGAGAAGGAGCTCTTCCTTAGCGGCTGCCTCCTCGGCGGACGCCAAGAACCGGGCGAGCTGCTCCACGCCCTCTTCCTTCGGGAAGCCGTCCGGCACGGAGCGGACCTTTCCCCCGCCCAGCACCAGCACCTCCGCACCGATGGCCTTCGCCAGGGGAAGCGACTTCCTCATATAGGCCTCCAGGACGGACAGCTGGGCGTCGGGCCCCGTTACGGGAACCTGCGGCGGGAAAAACCCGCTGAACGCCGGCACGGGAAGTCCCGAGTCCGAGATGATCCGCTTCGCCTGCTCCAGAGCCGCCTCCCGCAGATTGGCGAGCGGGGCGAGCGACAGCTCGGCAAAATCGAAGCCCGCCCGCTTCACGGCGGCAAGCCCTTGCTCCAGCCGGCAGTGAAGCACGCTAACCTCATCCGGCTGCACGAAGGGGAGGTATAAGCTGGCTCCCCATTTCATCGTTTCATTCTCCTCTCTGGGTACGGTCAACCTGTCAGGTTCAACCTCTCCGTTCCATCATACAACATTGGCGCGGCGGAACCAACCGGCCCACCCGGAAAGGGCCAAAGCCGAGCTCCCGCCAAAACGAAAAACGCCCGAGACGGACCCAGTCCATTTTCGGGCGTTTTCCAAGGTTCAGGCGCTGCGGCCCTCTCCGATATAAGGCGGCCAAAGCGTCAAGCATTCATCCGCTGCGTCTTGCTTCTTCCTGCCGCTCCCGCCCGGTAAACGGTGAGCCCCAGCACAATCGCCCCCGACGCTCCATACAGAGCTTGGACGGCGCGGGACGGCGTATCCGTTCCCACCCCAATCCCGTGCAGCAGGGCCATGATGAACACCGGATAAGCGAGCATATGCAGCATCCGCCACGAGCGCCGTCCGAGCACATTTTTCAAATCCGTGGTGAGGAACACGACCAGCATCCCGTACTCGGCCAGCGTTCCTAAGCCGTTCCACAGCGGGGCGTTCGCCGCCGCAAACGGCACCAGGAGCTCCTTCCACCCGAAGGGCATATAGGCATCGACCACCAGCAGCATGGCATGGCCGACGCCGATGAAGAACCCGGCGCCGAGCGTAACCGTATGCAGCCGGTAAACAAGCGCTTTGGTCCAGCTCAGCCTGAACGGCAGGCTGTAGAGGATCCCCAGGCAGATCCCCACAAACAGAAGGCCGTAGGACACGAGGCCCGAAACGCGGATGATGGTCCAGGTCGGAAGCGATACTATCCACTCAGTTAACAAAGCCATCCCTCTCTATTCCCCTATCGTGCGGTCGATCTCCCGCCCCGTCCAGGCGTCCCTCTTCTCAGGCCGGCCGCAATAGATAAGCCGGCCCTCCTCCGTGAAGCAGAAGGCCGAGTAAGACGGCGCCCGCTCGCGAAAAAGCTTCAGGCCTTCATCCGAGCCCAGAATGCACAGCGCCTTCGCCCAGGCCTCCGCCAGCGGAAGACGGGGACCCGCCACCGTGCACTGGACGATATCGCTCCGGGACGATTCCATCGTCCGGGGATCGATCAGGTGATGGCGCTCCCCCCGGTCCGTCGTCCAGCGCCGTCCGAGCACGCTGGAGGTGGCGACCGCCCCTCTGCCGCTCACGGCGAGCATGCCGGCATCCTCGTCGCCCTTCCACGGGTCGGCCGTCCCGACGAGCCAGCTTTCGCCGGGGGCGGGGGCTCCCCAGACGGAGAGGTCTCCCCCGGCATTGACGATCCCCGCCCGGATGCCCCAGCGGCCCGACAGCCACCCGGCGAGCTTCTCCGCCGCCCAGCCCTTCACCACCCCGCCCAGGTCGAGGCGGGAGCCGGCGGCCAGGCACACCGCCTTCATCCCCGGGTTCCATTCCATACCCGGCCGGACAGGGGGAACGGGGCCGCTGATGGAAGCCCGGCCCGGAAGCCGCTCGAAGGATTCCCGGTAGCCCGAGGCTTCGAGCGCCTCGAGCAGCAGGGGGCTGAACACCCCCTGCGTCTCGCGGGTAAGCTGCTCCGAGAGGCCCAGCACCTCCGCCATCGTATCCGAAACCATCCCCAGAGCCCCGCCGCTCCGATTGATCCGGCTGAGCTCACTGTCCGGACGGAAGCGGCTGAACACTTCCTCGGCAAAAGCAAACCAGTCGGCGGTGTACGCCTCGAGCCGGCCGATCCGGTCGTCTCCCTCCTCCAGCAAGAGAATCGTCTCCATGTCCGTATTCATGGCACGGAAGGAATAAGTATGCAAGGTTGTCGTCATGATGAAGCCCTCCTCATGCCTTTCTTTAAGCTAAGAGCGGCGCGTCCGGGTCTGGGCCCGCGGGGCCGCATTCGGCTGGCTGCCGCTTGCTCCGCCGTTCAGCCGGGGATCGGCCGCTTGGCCACGCGCGCCTCCCATCGAACGGTCTGCGGAGGGACCGCCCCTGCCAGGCTGGCCGCCCGGGGCTCCTTCTTCCCCGGGGCCGTGCCCCCGGCCGCGGCGCTCCATTCCCCGTTCGGCTTCGCGTCCTGGCAGGCTGCCGCTTCGCGGTCCGGCGGTCATACCGCTGCCGTCCCGGCCCGCCGGACCATCCCGGCGTTCCGTAGCCCCGCCTCCCGCCCCTCCGGGCGAGTTCCTTCCCGCCTGCCACTCCTCATAAACCTTGTCCGTTCCGGCCGCCGGCTCCGTCACCGAGCCTTGGGCTGCCGCCTTCTGGCGGGCTTCCTGGAAGGCCGGCTCCGCCTTGACCGAGTTCAGCATGAGGGCAGTGGCAGCGACCGCTCCCGCGCCGATGCCCCATTTCCTCCATTTCCGGTGGATGCCCATCCGGTTCCCTCCCTTTGAAATGCTTATACCACCAGTGTAGCGGAAGAATATGAAAAAAAGATGAAAAAGCACCCGGTTTCTCGGGTGCTTGGTTAGCATACGGACACTGCGATTCCCTTTACCTATCGTGTGCCGTTAGAAGTTTGATCGATATGAAACAAAACATGCTTGCTCAAAGGACTGCTTTTCTCCACTCTCGGGTGATGGAAGGTTTTAATAAATTTCATCCCGATTTTGGCCATGACGTTTTTCGACGGGTGATTAACATCGGCGGTAAAGCTATAAACGTCCGTAAACCCCAATTGTTTAAATCCATAAGGCAGGCAAGCTCCCGCTCCCTCGGTTGCATACCCTTTTCCCCAAGCCTCTTTTTTCAGCCGCCATCCAATTTCCACACATGGGGTAAAATCAGCCGCGAAGGTTGCCCTGCTAAATCCAATAAACCCTATAAACTCTTTGCTTTCTTTGACTTCTACAGCATAGAACCCGAATCCGCATTCGTTAATCTCGGCTACAACGGATTGATAGAACGCCTTGGTTTCTTCGGTTGATAAGGTTTTGGGAAAATACCTCATCACCGTTTCGTCCGCATTCAGCCGGCAAAAGGGCTCCAAGTCCGCTTCTTCCCAGCCGCGCAGCCGCAATCTAGGTGTCTCTATATAGATCATTCTATACCTCCCCAAAAAGGGTTAATGGGCAGCTGGAGTTGACCAACATAGCTATTCGTCCGGCGCTACAGCCCGTCCGCCTCTTCCGGCGGCTCCTCTCCGTCCAGGGAGGACGGGACGAACTCGAGCGGCCGCCCCCGTTCCTGCAGCCTCCCGGCCCGGGCGTCGGCGGCCAGCCGCTCCAGCCAACGCAGCTCCGTGCGGGCCCGTTCGTAGCCTCCCCACATCAGGTGGAGGACGGAACGGGGGACGGTCAGCCGGTGCTCCTCGTAAAGCCCTCGCATCTCCTCCGCCTTCGCCCGGAAGAGGCCGATCTTGCGTTCGAAGGCCTCGGCCAGCAGCTCGGGATCGCCGTGCTTGGCAAAAGCGAGCGCCGCCGACAGCGGGTGGATGCCGAAGCCGGCCTCCTCCACCTGGGCGAGCAGCAGCTCCTGAAAGAGCTCCCGGCCCGCCTCCGTAATCCGGTATATCGTTTTGTCCGGCCGGCCCGGCTCCTTGACCAGCTCTACGGCCTCCACGCGCTCTTCCCGGCGCAGCTGGTCAATGGCGTAATAGAGCGACCCGTCCTGGATCTTCATGTAGTTCCCCATGCGGCGTTCCTTCATGGTCTGACGGATCTCGTACGGGTGACGGTCCCCCTCCATCAGCAGCCCAAGAATAACCAGCTTCATCGTCATCGGCTTACGTCCGTTTCGGTTCCCGTCCCGGACGGGCGTTAGGTCCGGCCTCTCCCGCTGCTCCCCGGCCGGCGGCTGCCGGTATTTCCAGCCGGGCTCTTCCCATGAACAGAATGCAGATGAAGCCGAGAATCCCAAGCAGAACCGACCATTGGAAGACGAAGGAGATGGAATCCGCCAGTCCGCCGAGCAGCTTATGCAGGGCTTCAGGGGGAATTTGCTTCTGGACCTCCTCCTGAAGAAGCCCTCTCCCATCCCCGATTTTCCCGGCGAAAGCCGGATCGACGGCATTTCGAAGGCTATTTTGCAGGTGATGGGACTGAAGGGTGCCGAACACGGTTACCCCGATGGCGGAGCCGATCGTCCGGAAGAACGAGTTGAGGGAATTGACGCTCCCCCGGAAGCGCATCTCCACCTTATGAAGAGCGGATAAGGACAAAACCGGGAAGGAGGCGCCCATGCCGAGTCCGAGCAAAACCATATAGATCGTAATGATCCACCGCTTCGTATCAATCGATATCGTTCCGAGCAGGAACAGAGCAACCGTCACGAGCACGACCGAAACGAGCATGATCGTCCGGTAGGTGGCTTTCCCTGCGAACCGTCCCCCGACCGTACTGCTTGCCACCACCCCGAGCATCATGGGCGTCAGGACGAGGCCGGCCCCCGTCGCATTGACGCCGAACACTCCCTGGATGAACAGCGGAATGTAAGAGGCGCCGGAGATCATGACCGCCCCGTACAGGAAGCTTACCCCCATGCTGGAGGAGAACAGCCGGTTATGGAACAGCCCGAGCGGGATAATCGGATCCGCGGCGCGCTTCTGCGACCACAGAAACAACCCGAACAGGATCACGAAGCCCGCCAGCAGGCTCACGATGGGCCAGGAGGTCCAGGCGTACTCGACGCCTCCTACCGTTTTGCCTCCGAGCTCCAGGCCGAACATGAGACAGAGCACCGTTCCGACCATAAGAATGGTGCCGAGCCAATCGATGACGGCCTTGCGGTGGTCGACCGATTCGTGATAAGCCGCTTGAATGAGCAGGAAAGCGACGATGCCTAACGGAAGGTTGATGTAGAAAATCCAGCGCCAATCGACGTAATCGGTGAAAAAAGCTCCCGCCAGCGGGCCGAGCACGCTTGAGATGCCGAATACCGCTCCGAACAGCCCCTGCATCTTCCCCCTTTTCTCGGGAGGAAAAATATCGAAGACGATGGTGAAGATGATCGGCATGAGGGCTCCGCCCCCAATCCCCTGAATAGCCCGGTACACGATGAGCTGGGTCATCGATTGAGCCGTTCCGCAAAGCGCCGAGCCGATCATGAAGACGACGAGGCCAAGGATAAAGAACCGCTTGCGTCCGTACATATCGGACAGTTTTCCGAAGATCGGCATGCCCGTCACATTCGCAATGAGGTAAGCCGAGAATACCCAGACGAATTTGTCGAGCCCGCCGAACTTCTTGATAATGGTTGGCATGGCCGTCGAAACTATCGTCTGGTCTAACGAAGCCAGCAGAAGAGCCAGCATCAATCCGATAACCGTTAACCGGGTATTGGTCTGTTTGGTTACCATGGGTCGCCTCTTTTCCATTGATATGTAAACTGCTTTACCCATTATATTCAAATTTGAATAGGCTGCCTAGTGCCTTACCCGGCAACTTTGTTGGCGGGAAAACCTCTAGATGCCCACGCCAATCAATAAAAAAGCAGAAGTTCATTTGCGGATAAGGCACTAGCGGTCATTTCGCGTTACAATGGATAGAAAACTCGAGGCCGTTTGTTACATGAACCCTCGCGAGAACCAAAGGAGATCCCTATGACCGAACGTACGATAGCCTGCCTGCATGCCCATCATTCCAACATCGCCTATTTCGACTCCCTTCCAAAAGAGAGCGGGTTGTCTTTCGTCCATTTCACCGAGCCGGGGCTTTCCCGGAGGCTTGCCGGAGACGCCGGCTTCACCGAGGCTCAAGCTTCCGCCCGACTCGCCGAGACGGTGCGGTGGATCGCCTCCTGCCGGGTGGAGGCCGTCCTCGTCACCTGCACCCAGTACTGCGCTCTCCTGCCGGAGGTTCTGCAGGCCGCGGTTCCGGTCTACCGGCTCGACCGGCTGTTCTTTGCCGGCCTCTGCTCCATCGAAGGCCCCCAGCGGATCGTCTTCACCAATCCGGCGGGCGTAGAGCCCGGCATGACGGAGCTGAACCGGTATGCCGAAGCGGCGGGTCTGACCCTTGAGGCGGAGCCCCTGCTTATACCCGACTCGTTTGAGCTTGTCATGAGCGGCCGCCAAGAGGAGTACCGCCGGTTGGTCACGTCCTTCCTGGAGCGGAACGCCTCTTCCTCGGACCGGCCGCTTTCTGTCTTTCAGCTGTCCATGACGGAAGCCGCGGAGCAGGCGGAGCGGTCCACCGGACGCCGGATCGGCCATCCGATGCGGGAGGTGGCGGCCTTTTTGCAAGGGCTCCCGGCGAGCGGCCGGTAGCGGAAGGGAAGCGGCGGGAATCGTACGGGAAGGCATGATGACCCTAGGGACGCGGATCTTCCTTAGCGATAAGGCAAGGAATGGCAGGAACCGAGACTTCCTAGGCGGATAAAGGTCCGTGACGGCGTGAGCTGCCGCTTCCCTCTAGGGGTCGCAGCAGACACGACGTGCACGTCCACTTGGTCCTGTCTCCTCGGCTCTTTTGGATGCGGACCAGCCTAACGAACCGTAGCGTGCTTATTCGCATCCAAATGTCCCTACGCTTTTTCTAACGAATCGTCGACACGCTACACGCCTCTTTCGGGTCAAAAGGGAGCCCCTTCCCGCGAATTAGCGTTACCAGGATTCGCAAGACTTGCTCTGGACCCTTTTTCAGCGAGATAAGGTGCTCCCGATTCGTTAGCCAGGTTGATACCGAGTGCCTTATCCGTGAGTGTTGTTCGCTTACCAATTGACCTCGTGGGCATACGGCGGTATCCTCGCCAACAAAGTTACCGGATAAGGCACTAGGCAATACACCATACAAAAAGCTGTCCCTCCGGTAGAATGATCTACTTCGGGGACAGCTTTTGCTTGCTTCTGCCATATAGCTTGCGTTAGTGCCATATTCGCAAATGAAGATCTGTTCCTTATTGATCTTCGTTCGCCTACCGAGGTTATCTCGCCAACCCTGGCACAGGTTAAGGCCCTACTTCTGCTTAGCGGCCCGCTTGGCTTGAACGGCGGCCTTGATATCCTGGCGAAGCTGCTCGTTCGTCTTGCCCTCCACCGGCACGTTCAGCTTCTCCGCGGTCTTCTGCAGCTGGGCCGTGTGCCTTGCCTTCAACGCTTCCTTCACGGCTTCTCTCAGCTCCGCGTTCTTCTTGCCCTCCACGGCAATGCCGAGCCGCTCAGCCTGCTTGTGCAACTGCCCGACCTTCTTAGCATGCTTCGCCTTCACGATCTCCTTGACGAGCTGCTTCGCGCTGAGCCCTTCCGTCGAAATGCCGAGCTTGGCTGCCTTCTCTTGCAGCTTAGCCAGCTTGTCGGCCTTCTTCTCCTGCTGCGCGGACGCTGCGGACGTCGGAGTGCCCGCGTCGGCGGCGAACGCCGGTACGGCCGCGAACAGCACGGCGGTGACAGCGGCGGCGCCTATCCATTTTTTGATCATGGCTTACCACTCCTCCTTGGGTAGGATCAGACCGATGACGGCCTGTATCTCCACTTTACCCGCCAAATGTATCAAAATCGTTTCACTTTACCGGGGTTACCGGTGTTACCGGCGTTACCGGAAGAAGGACGGTAAAGGCCGTCCCCCGCCCGAGCTCTGATTCCACGCCGATCCTTCCTCCGTGAAGCTCCACAATGTGACGGGCAATGGTTAGGCCGAGGCCCGCCCCCGGCGTATGCCGGCTGGCGTCCGCCTTATACAAGCGTTCAAACAGACGGCCGACGGCTTCCGGCGGAATCCCCGGGCCGTTATCCCGCACCGTGATCCGGCAAGATTCCGGCCCTTCCTCCAAGCCGACCGCGACCCGGGTTCCAGCAGGATTGTGCTTGGCCGCGTTGTCGAACAGATTGAGCAGAACCTGCCTTAGCCGATCCTCATCCGCCGAAATGGCCGTCCCCTGCCCGGCGCCGTTCCGTTCCACAACGAGCTCAATCCCGCGCTCCTGATACGTCTTCCTCATCTGCGCCGCCGTTTCCTCGACCAGCCGGGCCAGGCAGACGGGCTTCCGGTTCAGCTCGACCCGGCTTTCCTCGAACGAGGAAAGCTGCAGCAGATCGTCGATCAGCTGGCTCATCCGGCGGGTTTCCTTCAGGGCGATGCCCGTGAATTCCTTCTCCTCGGCCGGAGTAAGGATCCCGTCCTCAAGTCCTTGCAGCGAGGCCCGAACCGTGGTCAACGGAGTCCGCAGCTCGTGACTGATCTCCGAAAGAAACCTTCTCCTCCCCGCTTCCACCCGCTCCAGCTTCTCCGCCATCTCGTTGAAGGAGCGGGCTAGATCGCCCAGCTCGTCCTTGCCGGCCGGCTGGACGCGTTTCGTGAACTCGCCCTCGGCGATCCGGGCAGCCGCTCCCCGCATGGCGATAATGGGGCCGACGAACCGCCGGGAAACGTAAAACAAGACGAGCGCGGCCGGCACGGCCATCCCGAGCGAAACGAGCAGCAGAATCCGGTTGATCCGGTTGACGAGAGAGGTCATGGAGCTGACCGGACGGTAGACGAAGGCCGCGGCCACCGTTTCTCCGCCGCGCTGCAGGGGGAAGCCGAGAATCATCATGTTCTCTCCGGCATTGTCCTGGAAGGGAGCGGTGCGGCTTATGCGGCTGCCCTCCATCACCTGCTTGACCCAGCGCCCCACCGCGGGCTGCTCGCCGATGCTCAGCAGGTCGCCCTTCATGAAATTCAAACGCTTGCCCATGAGGCTCGTCCGGACATCGGTCGTTTTCTCCATCGTTTTAAGCCCCTTGGTAAACTCCACGATCGTCAGGCTGCCCTGGCTCCACTGAAGAAACAGGTCTTCCACGGCCAACGCCTGCGCCTCCAGGGTCTTCCGGCTTTCTCTATAAACGTCCCTTTCCAGAAAGAAACCGATGGTAGCCGACAAGCCCACGATCGTCACGAGCAGCAGGGCCAAATAAACCGTCAGCCATTTGCGGAAAAGGGAGTTCACGTCGCACTCCCCTCGAACCGGTAGCCCATTCCCCATACGGTGGCAATCTGCCAGCCCTGTGCCGATCCGCCCAGCTTGCTTCGCAGGCGCTGCACGTTCAGATCGACCACCCGGTCTTCGCCTTCATAGTCTTCGCCCCAGATCCGTACCACCAAATCCTCTCTCGGGAAGACCCGGTTGGGGTGCTTCACCAGCAAAAGAAGAAGCTCATACTCCTTGCGGGTCAGCGCGACGGTCTCGCCCTGCACCTTGACCGAAGCGGCCTGCCCGTCTACCTCGAGATTGCCGAACCGGTACCGGTCCCCCCTTGCTTCATCCCGCGAAGGCCGGGTCCGCCGGAGAACGGCTTCCACCCGGGCCACCAGCTCATTAGGATCGAACGGCTTAACCAGGTAATCGTCGGCTCCCAGCTGCAGCCCTTCTATACGGTCGTGGACCTCTCCCCGCGCCGTCAGCATGATGACGGGGACAGACGAGCTTTGCCGGATTCTCCGGCAAATTTCCCGGCCGTCCATACCGGGCAGCATCAAATCAAGCAGGATGAGGTCGTAGCGGTTCGTTTCCGAGAGCGCCAGAGCTTCCCTTCCGTTCAGGCTCGTATCGACCCCATATCCGCTTCTTTCCAAGTAGAGCTTTGTTATCCGTACAATGTTAGGATCGTCGTCCACAAGCAGCAAGTGCGCCACAGTCATCCCTCCTGCTTTCATTATACCGAAGCCGGAGCCTTACGGAAGGCAAACCATTCCTTTATTGCCATATGGACGGAAACCCTCTATAATGGAAAGAAATCAAAGATCGGAAAGTCACGGAGGAGCCTGTCACACTGGCTTCTCTTTGTTTTACTCACTTGACAAATCTTACCAAAATGGGAGGACTTTCCGTGGGCTCGAAACCGGCCAACCCCCGCGTCTACAAACTCTTCATGAGCCATACCTGGAACCACGGCAACGCCTTCTTCGAGCTTTACACCCTTCTTGGCAGGAACAAAAGCTTCCACCATCTCAGCACCCTCTCCCCCCGCACCTTGTCCATCATGAGGTACGGAAGCAGCGAAATCCGCCACGAGCACATTACCCGCAAAATGAAAAACTGCGACATCGTTCTCGTCATGTGCGGGCTGTACTCCGCCTACGGGGAGACGATGAGGGAAGAGATGGAGGTCTGCAAGGAGCTGGGCAAGCCGATGATCGCCATCGAACGCTACAACGAGAAGCTGACCTCCCCGCTTGTCAAAGAGAGCGCCGACCGGGTCGTTCCCTGGAATTCCCGCCGGATCATCCGGGCGATTAAGGAACTGACGTAAGGCAAACGAAAAAGCGGCCGTTCCGAACAGGTCCTCCTGTCTGGAACGGCCGCTTTCATTGACTTGTCACCCGCTTTACAGCCCCGCCAATCCGGCGCGCGGCCTCCTACTCCATATCGATGATCTCCGCGCTTCGGATCAGCTTTTTTTGCAGCAGCAAAAACATAGCGGCTCTCACCTGCAGCGGACTCATCCTTACGGCTTTCGCGATCTCGTCAAGACTGGCCCGGCCGGCGGCCGGATGAGCCTTCATATAATCGTACAGCAGCTTCTCGGGAGAACTCAGACTCACGACTTGGGAAGCCGGGAAGGCTTCCGGCTTATCGTTGTTCATGGTACGCCTGCCTTTATTGTGGTTTTGGCTGTCGGACGCTTTCCTTCCCTATCTCTTACTTAAGAATGCCCTTTTCTTTCAGAAATTCCTCCGCTACCTTCTCCGCCTTCAAGCCTTCCGAGTCGACCTTCGCGTTCAAGTCCTGCATGTCCTTCTCGCTCACTTGTCCTTCGAGCTTAGCCAGCGCATCCTTAAGCTTCGGATACTTCTCAAGCACATCGTCCCTCACCACGGGACCCGCATCGTACGGCGGGAAGAAGGACTTGTCGTCTTTCAGCACAACCAGGTTGTTAACCTTGATCTGCCCGTCGGTCGAGTAAGCGTCAATGACATCCACCTTTTGGTCCGTGAGGGAACGGTACATAATTCCGCGGTCCATCCCGGTTGCTTCCTTAAAATTCATGCCGTACGTCTTCTGAAGGCCGGGATAGCCGTCCGGACGGTCAATGAATTCGAACTCGGAGCCAAGCGTGAGAGAACCCGCCACCTTCACCAGATCGCTGAAGCTCTTCAGCTTGTATTTGTCGGCCGTCTCCTGCGTCACCGCCAGGGTGTACGTGTTATTGAAGCCGAGCTTGTTCGTAAATTGGATTTTGTCCTTCTTCAGCAGTTCCTTCGCTTTGGCCAGCGTCTCCTCCGAGGTCCCGGTCTTCTGCTGGTAGAAGTTAGCCACGATGGTTCCCGTATACTCCGGGTACAGCTGGATATCGTTGTTCTGCAGCGCCTTCCAGGCCACGTTCGTGCCGCCGAGGTTAACCTTTCTCTCTACCTTCAGGTCCGTTTCCTGCTCGATGACATCGGCCATCATATGGGCCACGAGAATGTTTTCGGTGAAGTTTTTGGAGCCGATCGTGATGCTTTCCTTGCTGCTGCCGGAGCTGCAGCCTGCCAGAGAGGCGGATACCGCCAGTGTCAAACCAACTATTGGCCATTTTTTCATAGTATGGAACTCCCCCTGTATCTTTTTGTCGAGTTTGGTGTGTCTTTTTGTTGTTGCTTAGTGGTTTCGTAAGCCTTTCGGAGTCGTCAAGCGCTCCAGATACCCCAGCAGAAAATCGAGCACCAGCGCCAGGATGGCGGCCGGCAGAGCTCCGATCAGAACCAGGGCGTCAATGTTGCGGGTAATGCCGAGAAAGATAAAATCCCCGAGGCCTCCCGCCCCGATAAAGGCCGCAAGCGTAGCCGTTCCGACGTTGATGACGGCTGCCGTGCGGATTCCCGCCATGATGACGGACAGGGCAAGCGGAAGCTCGACCTTGAAGAGAATCTGACCATTGGTCAAACCCATGCCCCAAGCAGACTCGATAATGGAACGATCGACGTCCTTAATCCCGGCGTAGGTGTTGCGTATGATCGGGAGAAGCGAATAAAGGAACAGAGCCGCGATAGCGGTCTTCATGCCGATTCCGAAAATAGGAATCATGAAGCCGAGCAAGGCAATACTCGGAATCGTCTGAAGAATCCCCGCTCCGCCCAATACCCAGGTCTTAAGAAACGGGAACCGGGTAATCGCGATGCCGAGCGGAATGCTCACCACAATGGCGATGGCCATCGAGATCAGGACAAGCTGAATGTGCTGCCCGGTGGCGGCCAGGAGGTCTTCCCCCCGCATGCTGAATTGATTAATGACTTGTCTCCATAAGCTGTCGTTCATATAACTTCCTTCCCTCCTGCCCATTGGTCCGCAAAAACCGTCAAGAGGCTCGACCGGGTCACGATCCCCGCTATCCGGTTGTTCTCGTCCACGACCGGAAGGATGCCGAACTTGGCGTCGGTAATGGCCAGAAGCGCGTCCTTCGCCGTTCCGCTGACCGGCAGCACCGATTGGGCCGGCACGCACACTTCTTCGATCGTTTGGATCTGCTCCAGCTTCGCCTGCAGGTCATAGGCGGAAACGATGCCGACCAGCTTCGCCTGCTCGTCGCCGACCAGAAGCGTATCCGTCCGCCGCTTGCGCATGAGGGACAGCGCCCGGGCCGGAGAAAGCGAAGCGAGGGCCGTGACCGGATTTTCCCGCATGATTTCATTAACGGTGATAAAGTCGGGATTCTGGTAAATCCGGTTGCGGCCGATAAACTCCTCCACGAAGCCGTGCGCCGGCTCCCGGAGCAGCTTCTCCGGCGTATCGAACTGAACGACCTCTCCATTCTTCAGGATGGCGATCCGGTCGGCCAGCTTCAGCGCCTCGTCCATGTCGTGGGTGACGAACACAATCGTCTTGCGGACCGTTTTCTGCAGACGAAGCAGTTCGTCCTGAAGCTGTTCCCGCGTAATGGGATCGAGCGCCCCGAAGGGCTCGTCCATGAGGACGATCTCAGGATCGGCGGCCAGAGCCCGGGCCACCCCTACCCTCTGCTGCTGCCCGCCGGAAAGCTCGCGGGGATAGCGGGAAGCGAAGGTGTCCGGGTCGAGGCCGATCAGCTCCAACAGCTCGCACGCCCGCTCTTTGCGCTTCGCGGCGCTCCATCCCTTCAGCTCGGGAACAAGGGAGATGTTCTGCTCAATCGTGTAATGGGGAAAAAGTCCTACCTGCTGGATGACATAGCCGATATTGCGGCGCAGCTCCACAGGGTTTTCCCCGGTAATGTCTTTGCCTTTGATCCGGATGGTTCCCTCGGTGTAGGGAATCAGCCGGTTGATCATTTTCATAGTGGTTGTTTTCCCGCAGCCGCTCGGTCCGATGAACACGATAAACTCGCCTTCCTCAATCGTGAAATCCATCGATTTCACGGCCCGAAAGCCGTCGGGATAGGTCTTGCTCACTCCTTCAAAGGTAATCATGAAAAACCCCTTCCTGTTTCTGTTGTCTCTTACCCTTCCCCTTAATTGGAATGCCTCGTTCTTGCAGAGCTTGGCCGGATAATAAGCCATGGGCGGAAAGCCTGGTCATTCGCAGCCGTACCAGAGGTGATCATTCGGGTATCGCCTATTATACCTATTTCGACGCAAACTGACAACCTCTCTAGTTTTATTAGGTTGTTAGTTGAAGATGAGAATAAAAAATAGACCAGCCGGAAAACCTTGGCTGGTCCTGGTATTTAGGGGATATGGCGCCTGGGAAATCAGGCGGTCCGACAATCTATCCTTCTTCATCTTCCGCATGCTGCTGATTGAGGAATTGCTCGGCTCTCGCTTGAACCGGCCCGTCTCCCACCACCACCAGCACATCGTCCGGCTGCAGGATAACGTGAGGGCCGGGGGAAATGGATACGCTCGTCCCGCGGCGCAGCGCCACGATGGTCGCCCCGGTGTTCTGCCAGAATTGCAGGTTGGCAATGGTCTGCCCCACGGCAAAGGAATGAGGCGCCACCTTCACCTCCATCGGGTGATAGGGCTTCAGGTTCTGCAGCCGGTCCGAGGCGTGAATGATTTCGTTAAGGAGCTTCTCGAATTTGCGGTCGATCTCATGCTTCTCGTGCAGCAGCATCTGGATATCCTGCTTCAGAGAGTAGACCGACTTCAAGTATTGGTTGCGGTTGATGTAATCATAAGCATTCTGTTCCGAGAGGATGGTAATCTCTTTGCCCTGCGAGACGGATACGATCGACTCTTCCTTCAGCAGACTCATGGCTTTGCGGATGGTCTCGGGGGAAACCCGGTACTGGCTCGCGAGCAGGGACCGGCCGGAAATTTTGCTCTGAACGGGGAACTCCCCGCTGACTATACGTTGGGCTATATCCAAGGCTATGGACTTATAGCTGGCCATTTCCTGCATCGCTATTGCTCCTTATAGTAAGGTATGAGACGCCAATTCTGGTGTGCCCTTTCTAAGAATACTCCCTTTCTCATTATAGTCAACCGGTTCTCCCTTCTAACCGCTTTTCCCGGGAAACCGGCTCAGCCGGAGCTAGTGCCTTATCCGGTAACTTTGTTGCACCAGACCGCTTATCGGGAAGGAGCCGGAAGAGCCGTCAAGGTTACGTTAAGCGTGCGTTCGCTTCCATCCGGCTTGTACACCTTCAGAGCAACGGAATCCCCGATCTTGTGCTTGAACAGCTCGGCATGCAGGGCAACCGAATCGGTGATTTTGACATTATCCATGGAGGTAACGATATCCCCTTTCTCCAGACCGGCCTGCTTGGCTTCCGGCGACAGCACCGCGGCCACGACGACTCCGTAATTCACGGGAGCCTGGATGCCGTAAGAAGCCGTCAGCTTCTGCAGGTCCCCTGCCTGAATCCCGAGTGCCGGGTAGCTGACTTTGCCGTTCTTCATCAGCTGGTCGATGATTTGACGGGCTTCGTTAATGGGAATGGCGAAGCCCATCCCTTCCACTCCTTCAGTGGCAATCTTGGAGCTGTTAACTCCGATCACCTTGCCTTCGATATTGCATAGAGCCCCGCCGCTGTTCCCGGGATTGATGGCGGCATCCGTCTGCAGAACGGCCTGCTCGTTCAGGAATTGCCCCGTGGCCTCATCGGTCACCGGCATCATCCGCTTGGTGCCGCTGATCACGCCGACGGTCACCGATTGGTTGAACGCTTGCCCCAGGGGATTCCCGATGGCGATGGCCGGTTCGCCGACCTGAAGCTTGTCCGAATCGCCCAGCTCCGCCACTCCCGTCACGTCGGCCGCCGGAATTTGCAGAACGGCCAAGTCGCTGTACGGATCCCGCCCGATCAGCTTCGCTTCGGTGTTCCTGCCGTTCGGCAGAAGCACCTCAAGCTTCGCGGCTCCCTCCACGACATGGTTATTGGTTACGATGTAGCCCTGTTTGTCGTATATAATTCCAGAGCCTTCTCCCTGGGCCTTAAGGCCCGAGCCGCCGGACACGTAATTCACGACCACTACGATAGCGGGCTTGACGGCCTTGGCCGCTTCGATAATCCTGTCACTGATATTCCCCTGTTCAGCTTGGGCAGCTTGGGCAGGCTGTGCCCGGACCGTCGGATCACCGGCTTGGACGATTTTGGCGGATGCGGCTTCGGCAGGAAAGCCGTTCATCTGAACCGCTCCGAGTGCGGCCACCGCCCCCACGACGGCGGACAGCAGCATGGCCGCCAGCCAGGAGCCCCAATGCTTCCCGTTATCCCGTTCCTTCTTCTCCATGAGCCCTTCCTTCCTTTCTTGAAGTTATCGTACTTCCCTCTCGTAAGTCCGTCTTCTCCTTGCCCGATTTGCACCCTGTTACGGGAATTAGTTGGCATGCTTACCAAATGCTTATACCCTAAAATTACCACTATCCCTTTCGCCTGAATCATTGCTCCCGAACGGCAAACAGCCCGGATCCTGACGGATCGGGCGGCAAGGTCACTCGAATAGGCGGTGCCGGTTCTTTATCGCCCGTCTGCTCTATCCCCTACGCCTTATTCAATCGGAATCCGGGTGTGCGGGGGGTCGGCCACCGGAATGCGCACGATAAGCAGCCCTTCCTGCAAAGCCGCCTTGACCGGTCCGCAGACGCCCTCGATCCGCCGGGGCATGACGAAGGAGCGCTCAAATTCTCCGCGTCGGCGCTCCGACAAATGGAGGGCTTCACCCGGCAGCCCTGTCCGGACGATGCCCTTCAGGTGGAGCTGCCCGCTGTTCAGCGACAGCTGAATATCCTCCTTCCGGACGCCGGGCAGGTCCACCAGCACGAGAATTTCCTGGGCGGTCTCCGCTATATCGGCGCAAGGGTAACCAGCCGGCGGGGGGCCGTTCCGGTTGGGGGAAGGCGCCTCCTCGAAGAGGAATTCTTCGGCAAGCGGGTTGTCGAACACTTCGGTCCAGAACTTTCCGCCGGTAACCGTTTTGGCCATTTCCATCCATTTGTTGAACTTCTCCGTATCCATCGGTACCCCCTTCTCTCCCGCATAACGCCAGGATTTCACGGGCAGTCCGTCTTCCGCAACGGCCCTTCTTCCTAAAGCATATTGGGCGCCCGCGTTTTCATACCAGCCGCCGCCGAATTTTCGGGATGGATCCTCGGAAGCGAAAGCCTTCCTTCTTTTGCCTTCCGGCCGGGTTGGTCTTATAATGAACACAATGAAATTAACTTAGGGCGTATCGAAGGGGGACGGCGGATGAACATCAATCAATTGGAAACCTTATTAATGATTTCCAAAACGATGAGCTTTCGCAAGGCGGGAGAATTTCTTAACCTGACCCAGCCGGCGGTATCCGCACAAATCAAGAGCCTGGAGGATGAATTCCAAACCGTCCTCGTCGACCGGAACCAGCCGGTTACTTTAACGGACAGCGGACGCGTCTTTCTCGAGCATGCCCAGCGGATTCTTCAGGTGGTGGAGGAGATGAAGCAGCGGCTGTCCGATCTCGAGAACACGCCGCAGGGGCATATCAATCTGGGGACCACGACGTCGATCGCCATGCAGATTCTGCCCCGGGTGCTTTCTTATTTTCAGAATCAGTATCCCCTGATCAAGACGAGCATCTATTCCATGCCCTCCTCGCAGATCATGACAAGCGTGGAGAACGGGAATGTCGACATCGGCATCGCTTACCTGTCCGACCGGACCCCCGGCCTGGAAACGTCCGTCCTGTATTATGACAATTTCGAGCTGGTGGTCTCGCCTTCCCATCCGCTTGCGCGGAACAGCCATGCCACGATGGAAGACTTGAGGCACATCCCGTTCATTATGCTTTCTCCGGACACGGCCGGCCGCCGGTTCGTCGATCAGCTGTTCCGCCGCTGGAACATTACCCCTATGATTGTGATGGAGCTGTCGAGCAGCGAGGAAGTGAAGCGGATGGTAGAGCTTAATCTGGGGGCCGCCATCATCTCGAAGCTCTCCATCGCGAACGAAACGAGGCTGGGCACCCTGCGGATGCTTCCGGTCAACGAGCTCGACATCAGTCACCCGGTCGGGGTCATCTACAAATCCGGCCGCTACCTGAGCTCGGCCATGCAGCAGTTTCTAAGCGACCTGAAGGGCATGCCCGAAACCCAGTTCCTCGGCTCGGAATAACGGATTTCGGCTTTACCGGAGAGATCCAAAGAGACCACTATAAAACCAACTAACTCAACGGAGGGACCGGATCCATGAAATTCGACCTGCATACCCACCATAGCCGCTGCGGCCATGCCGAAGGCGAAATAAGGGATTATATAGAGGCGGCTCTGAAGGCGGGGCTTCAAGTCATCGGTATCTCCGACCACTCGCCCTATTTCGGCAGCAAGGAAGACCACGCGGAGCCCGGCATTGCCATGGCGAAAAGCGAGTTCACCCACTACATCTCCGAGGTGCTGAAGCTTAAAGAGGAATACAAGGACCGCATTGAAGTGCTTCTCGGGGTGGAATCGGATTTCTTCCCGGAGCATGCCGACCTGTATAACCAGATGTATGAGCCTTATCCGTTCGATTATATTATCGGGTCCGTTCACCGCTCGGGCGGGGTAAGCATCTTCAACAAGAACCGCTGGAAGGGGCTTTCCAAGAACGACCAGATCAAGGCGAAGGATGAATATTACGATCTGATCCGCCAATCCGCGGACAGCGGCATGTTCCAGATTCTGGGCCATATCGATGCGATGAAGGGCTATTACCCCGAATTCAGCCGGATTCAGACCAAAATGGTCGAGGAAACACTGAAGATCATCGGCGGACACGGAATCGCGATTGAGGTCAACACCTCGGGCAAAACCAAAACGGTAGGAGGCTGGTACCCGGCCGACGATATTTTGGAGAGGGCCTTGTTCTACAACATTCCGATTACGTTCGGCTCGGATGCCCATCTTCCTTCCCGCGTCGGGGACGATTGGGAAGAGGTGCAGCGCAAGCTCCGGGAGATCGGATTCAAGGAGTGGGTGTATTACCGCCGCAAGGAGATGCAGAAGGTGCCGCTGTAAGAAGCTCTCTCGGCTCACGCCTGGCACGCTATGAAGCGTTAGGCGGACAATGACCCTGAAGCCAAAGCAAACAACCCCCTTTACGAAAACGCCGGGACGGCGCTTCGCAAAGGGGGTTTTGTTTGGAGAGGCGCTGCTCAGGAAGAAGCTCGCGCCGCATGGAATGGCCCTCATGAGGGCCTTCCGTTGTGCGGAGGTCAGCGTCTTCCCAGGACTCTTCGGATCAGCCGGAAGAGGAAGAACAACACCGCCGCCCAGAGGATGATGCCGATGAGCGAAACGCCGCCCCCGTATCCGCCGTAGCCCCCGAACCCGAACGGGTTCAGCAGGCTGCCGAGGAACGTGCCCGCCGCCAGGCCGCCGAAGAAGCTGCCGAAGCCCGTCCGGCCTGGAGCGGCCGGCGTGCGGGTACCCGGCTGGCCGGCGCCGGGCCGGGTCACGCCCGCTCCCGGCGTCACGGCACGGTTGCCGCCCCGGTACCCGCCGGCCGGGGACCGGTAGCTGCCGCGGCCGGAGCGGTAAGCCTGCGGCTGCAGGCCGTCGTCCTCCGCCGGCTCGTTCACCAGCGGAGGCGGCACGACCGGAGCCGCTTGGACCGCTCTCGGCGTCTCTGCCGCCGGTATGGCGGATGCCGGGGACGTCCAGGCCCCGTTCATTAGAAGCAGCAGGAAAATCGTAAAAACGGCTGCTAAACGCATAAAACTAACCCCCTATCCAATTGGCCAGGATAGGGGTAGTATTTGTCACTTTCTCCTGCTTATTCCGTTCCGCTCCGGCTGTAGACGAGAGGATTGAGCTCGGTCGCGGCGATTTCCCCGGGGGCCGTTCCGGGAAACCAGGTCTTGAGATCGTTTTGTCGTGCAACGCTGTCCGGCTCGATGGCGCGGGTTCCATCCGCATAGTAGATGATGGTCATGACCTCCCTCATCCGGTCGGTCGGATTTCCCGGGGCGCTGTGCAGCGTCCAGCCGGCATGAAACGTAGCGTCCCCTGCGGCCATGGCCCCATACGTCACCGTCTCCAGCTTTTTGCCTTCGATGTAGCTTTTGAAGGTGCGGTGGGATTCATCGGAGATCTGCTCCCGGCTGAGAAAACCGTTCTTGTGGGAGCCGTTGACGAAGGTCATGGAGCCCACCTCCTCCGTTACCGGAACAAGCGGCATCCACATGGTGATGGTGTTCATCGTATCGAGCGGCCAGTAGATCTGATCCTGGTGCCAAGGGGTATGGCCGCCTCCCGGCTCCTTGAAGAGAGCCTGATCGTGATAGATCCGCACCCCGTCCACCCCCATCAGATCGGCGGCGATTTTGCCGAACCGGCGGGCCAGAACGAACCGGCGGACGGCCTCGCTGCGGCGCCACAGGTTGCCGATCTGGATGAAAGCCTTCCCGTACGTGTCCCTTTCGCCGACCGGCTTATCGTGGTAATTAAGCTCTCGGACCAAACTCGCGATAAGCGGCTCATACGAGGCTATCTCCTCCGGAGACGCGGTGCCGGGAAGGTAGATATGGCCTTTGTCGCGATAAGCAGCAAGCTGCTCCTTTGTCAGCGCATATTCCTCGGTCAGGGCGGGCAGGTCGTTGGCTTCGGACTTCCTGATCATGGGCATCCCTCTTTTTCCAATGGTATACTTGTCTTATCCAAGCGAAGCGGTAAGATGCTTCCTGAATTCCATGCTTCCATTATACTTACGGTCATTGGGTTTGGCTTTGTACAACCCGCCTGATCTATTTGTCTAAACCGACTGCCCAAGGAGGCTTCCATGTCCTCTTTATCCGAGTGGATGGCGCGCCATCCCATTGTCCCTTATATCCGCGAAAGCGATTATGCCATTCGGCTTCCCTGGTCATACCCGGAACGCCGCCTTCTCGATTACCTGCTCATCTACATCCAGGAAGGCGAATGCTTGTTTACCGTGGACGGAACGGACCATTCCTTCGTCAGCGGGGAATGGTGCCTGATCCAGCCGGGCAGCCGGAACGCGCTGAAGGGGCTGACCTCGACGATCACCCCCTTCGCTCATTTGGATCTATTCTACAATCCTCTAAGGGAGCAGAGCTTTCCGACACGTGCGGGCCAGATCGACCTGTCCGCCTATTCCGAGCTCATGCAGCCGCGGCTGAACGACATGACGGGCATCCATCTTCCGGTGCGGCTCGTCCCGCGAAATCCCCTTGCCTTCCGGGACCGTTTCTTGGAGACGATCCAGTGCTGGATGCAGCGCTCCCCCTTGCAGCAGCTTAAGGCCCAGTCGCTCGCGACGGACCTGATTCTGACTATGCTGGAGGACCATACGAACGAAGAAAGCGTCAGCCGGACGAATCCGGAATCGATGAACGGAATAACTTCCTTCCTCTCGCTGCGATTATCCGAGCCGCTTTCGGTTGCCGAGATGGCCCGGCGGGCCAACCTGTCCCCGTCCCGATTCACGGCTGTGTTCCGGAAGCGGTTCGGCACCTCTCCCCACCAGTACCTGCTTGAATTAAGAATCCGCCATGCGAGGGAGCTGCTCGAAACGACGCCGCTCAAGCTAGAAGAAATCGCCGAATACTGCGGCTTCTCGGACATCCATCACTTCTCGAAGGCCTTTAAGAAGAGAACGGGAATCTCTCCGGGAAACTGCCGCCCCTCTCAAGGGGATCGGCGGTAAGCCGAGGTTTGTCCCCGTTTACGGCCTGTCCTCCATAGCGCGGGACACGTAGTCGAACAACAGAGCTTTGGACAGAATGGCGTTATGCTTGCCGGCCAGCGCTTTACGGACAACCATGACCAAGTCCCGGGAGGGAACGACGAACAGGTACTGTCCTCCGAACCCCAGAGCGAAGTAACAGTCGAATCGCCCGTTATGGTCCTCCGGTGACACCCACCAGTGGTAGCCGTAATGACCGTAGATGGGCGGTTCGTAATGAACGAGCCCCTTGTGCTGGATCGAGGTCGATTCCCGGACCCACGCCTGCGGAATCAGCTGATTCCCGAACCAGTCGCCCTCCCGTAAGTAGAGGAGGCCGAATTTGGCCAGGTCCCGCGAGTAGAGCTGAAGGCCCGCTCCTCCTTCGTTCACGCCGTCATGGCTCTTCCACCTGGGCGACCGGAAGCCTAACGGACCGAACAGATGCTGGCGGGCGTAGGCCAGAGCGCCAAGCCCGGTAGACCGGGTTAGAATATCCGAGAGGAGCTGGGAGGCGCCGGAATTGTAGGTGAACGCTTCGCCCGGCTCGTGCCCGATCGGCTGCTGCAGCACATAGCGGGGCCAGTCCGCTTCCTTCCGCATCTGGAAATAGGGCTTGTCAAAATCCGGCCACTCGAAGCCGGGCGTCATCGTCAAGAGGTGCTTCAGCCGAATGGAGGCCAGCCGGGGATCCGCTTCTTCCCGCGTCCATTCGTAGAACTCGCCCAAAGACCTATCGAGATCTTGGATTTCTCCCCGTTCCATCGCGATTCCGATCAGGGCGGACAGGAAGCTCTTGGTCATGGAATACACCTGGCCCGTCCGGTCCTGCCCCTTGTCGTGCCATTCCCACACCAGCCGTCCGCCGCGAACGATCAGGACGTCTCTCATTTTCCATTCGCGGAGACGTCCTTCCATCTCCTTAAGAATCTCCGGCCGTAACCCGGCGTCTTCCGGCCGTCCCTCCGGCAGAAACGGGTCTTCCCGTTCGCTTATCATGCGGCTCTCCCCCTATGCGTTACTCTCGATTCTCCTTATTACCCGTTCTTTCTTCTCCTTCGTTCATTCGTCTCGAGCCCCGCAGCTTGTTTTCCGTCTAGCGATAATGGGTAAAATTAAACGGGACAAGCGTTTTGATACAGGCAGGATCCCGATTGGAAAGGAGCGTTACCTCATGGACAAATTATACACAGCATCCGCCACCGCCGTACATGGCGGACGGACCGGTTCGGTCCGCAGCTCGGATGGAAAGCTGGACTTTAAGCTCAGTATGCCCAAGGAACTGCAGGGAGACGGAGGAGAAGGCACGAACCCCGAGCAGCTGTTCGCCGCCGGATATGCCGCCTGCTTCGAGAGTGCCCTGCTGATGGTGGCCCGCCAGAAAGGGCAAAAAATCGAGAACGCCGAAGTCACGGCCCAGGTCAGCATTGGAAAAGACCCGGCAGATGGAGGCTTTCAGCTCGCAGCCGTCATGGAAGTGAAAATACCGGGAATGGACCAGGCGACGGTTCAGGAATTGGCAGAAGCCGCCCATCAGGCGTGCCCCTATTCCAAGGCCACGCGCGGCAACATTCAGGTCGACGTAAAGGCGGCGGAATAACGCAGCCGAAGGGGACGAATGCCCAACCGTTCGGCGGAAGCGCGGAATGCGGCGGCACTCGTCCCGTCCGTGCCGAACAGGCTTTACCGGGAGGGGCGGGCCGGATAGGTGGCTTCGCCTGACCAGGCAAGTGGCGAACGAGGCACTGCCCCATCTCCCCGGTAGCCCGTGCCTTCAGCCCTTCGGGCTTCTGATCCAGAAGCCCGAAGGGCTTTTTGGCCCACGCGCTCTTCTCGCCCAACCGAAAAAAGCCCCCGTCTCCTGGAGCTCCAGGAGACGGAGGCATTCGGTACACACGAGAGGTCGGCCGGACGAGAGGCCGGGCTCCCCGAGGATAACGGCCCTGCTTACACCGGGGGGAGCCTATTCGCCGCTCGGGCGGGACATTCTCCACCGGTTGAAATCCAGAAACTCGCGGAACTGCTGTTTGTCCACGCCGGAAGACATCGCTTCCCGGACAATATCATACCATTCCGGGTCTAACTCGATTCCCGGCCTTCCTTCTTCTTCCCCGTCGATCAGGCGATCCACGGGAACTTTAAGGACGGCCGCAATTTTCTCAAGAAATTGGATGGAAGGATTCTTCTGGATGTCCCTTTCCAGGCTGCTTATATACGATTTGGCCACGCCGGCCCGTTCGGCCAGCTCCGTGAGAGACATCCCTTTCTCTTTGCGTAACTGTTGAACTCGTTTACCGATCATTCCGATCTTCCCTTTTAGCATAATGGTAACTGAACAGGTCAATGCTTGCATTATACCAGAGTTCTTTGTAACGAACAATTAGGATTCTGAAGAAAAAGACCCTTTACAGACAGAACTCTCCTACTTTTTGCCCATGTCCTGTTCCCTGCAACCGCTGCCAATGGTTATTCGGGTTGAGTGTTGGACGACTCGATCTTATTCTGTTTGTACCATTTCATAAAATCTATGATAATCTTATATTCATGAATCTGGTCCTTGTCTATTCCCGACCTCTTCAAGGCATAGATAAAGTCCATCCATTCTTTCTCGAATTTATGAGGACTTTCGGCATCCGCGGCAAGCTTCAGCAAGGTTTTGAGATCCACCTTCAGCACCGAAGCAATCTTCTCCATCACATGGATCGAAGGATTCTGCTTAAGATTTCGTTCGATGTTGCTTAAATACGATTTCGAGATTCCGGTTCTCTCCGAAAGCTCGGACAAGGTATACCCTCGCTGCTTCCGGATATCGGAAATGTTTTTACCGATCATGGCGTTAATCACTCCACCGTTATCTTATAATTTCGACCATCCTCTTGCCTTTTAGTAGGTAAACCCGAAACATCTCACCCCCTTTTGGCCAAAGCATACGTACGAAAGCTTTAACATAGGGTTACTAGTAAAGGAGGCTTCCAGCTATGTACGAGAGTATGATTTCCTTTATGAAAAGGTCAAAAACGGCTTACCATAAAGTTATGCATCTTTATCATTCCGTGCTATATAACGATTGCCGGGACCAAGACATGCGGGAAAGCCTGTATATCAAGCTGAAGCAACATGAAAGCAAAATGACCAACCGCTCTTGACCGGTTCGGTGGGGCGGGCAGAATCCGCGTTTAATAGGAATGCGGCTTCCCCAAGTCTTTCTTATCGGACCCCTGCGCGCCCGCGGGCAAGTGTACGAAGAACACACTCGATGACCCTCGTCTGGTCGGGCTCGCTCATGTTCGAGCCGGACGGCAGGCATATTCCCCGCTCAAACAGCCTTTCGGCTACATTCTCCTTCTCGGTGTGCGTGTAGTACCGGGCGCCCCGGAATACCGGCTGCAGGTGGAGCGGCTTCCACACCGGTCTGGCCTCGATGTTCTCTTCCGCCATCATTCCTAGCAGATCCTGAACGGTCCCTTCCGCTTCCTCCTCCAAGGTGAGGGCCGTCAGCCAGCGGTTCGACCGCGTGCCTTCGAGCTCCGGCATGAAACGGATACCGGGAACCGAAGCCAGCTCCCGCCGGTACCGCTCGAAGACGGCACGGCGCGCGTTCACCCGTTCGGGGAGGACCTCCAGCTGCGCCCTTCCGATTCCCGCCAGCACGTTGCTCATGCGGTAGTTGTAACCCGTTTCGCTGTGCTGGTAATGCGGGGCCGGGTCCCGGGCCTGGGTGGCGAGGAAACGGGCTTTACCCATCGCCTCGGCATCGTTCGAAACGAGCATCCCTCCACCGGAGGTCGTGATGATCTTGTTTCCGTTAAACGAATAGATGCCGAAGGTGCCGAAGGTGCCGCTCGCCTTCCCGCGGTACTCCGATCCGAGGGATTCCGCCGCGTCTTCTACGAGGGGAACGCCATAGGACCGGCACAGCGCCACAATTTCGTCCATGCGTGCGCTCTGCCCGTACAGGTTCACGACGATAACCGCTTTGGGAAGGCGGCCGGACCGCTTGGCGTCCTGAAGGGCTCTTTCGAGCGCTGAGGGGGACAGGTTCCAAGTGCCCGGCTCCGAATCGAGGAACACCGGCTCCGCTCCCTGGTACAGAATCGGATTGGCGCTGGCCACGAACGTCAAGGTGGAGCAGAACACCTGATCCCCCTTTGTGACGCCGAGCAGCCGAAGAGCCAGGTGCAGAGCCGCCGTACCGGAGCTGACGGCCGCCGCCGCTTCCACATCGACGAAGGCAGCGAGCTCCTTCTCGAAGGCATCCACGTGCGGACCGAGCGGAGCGATCCAATTGGAATCGAACGCCTCCGTCACGTAGTCCCTTTCTTTTCCGCTCATGTGCGGGGAAGATAAATAGATTTTGGGCTTGTCGCTTGCTGGCATGTGGGTTTCCTTCCTTTCCCCGGGTACCCCGGTTTCACGATACTGCAAATGGCTGAACGGCTAGCGTCGGAGCCGGAACCCCTACAATCCGGGCGGGCGTTCCCACCGCGGTAGAAGCTCCGGGCAGGTCGCACACGACGGTGGCTCCGGCCCCGACCAGGGTCCACTCTCCTACGCTCATGCCCGGAATCACGGTGGCCCCGGCCCCGATCAGGCTGCCTTCCTTCACATTAACGGCGCCCGTGAGCGTAGCCCGCGGGGCAATGTGACAGTAATCCTGAACCCGGCAATCATGTTCGACGATCGCTCCCGAGTTGATAATGGCATGGCTGCCGATTCGGGCATCGGCGTTAATAATGGTGTTCGCCATGACCACGGTCCCCCGTCCCAGCGTGGCGCTCGGGCTGACGACGGCCGTCTGGTGAACCAAGGAAACATAGCTTTCCGGGGGCAGGCCGAGCTTGGCTACAATGGTCTTTCTTACGGCATTATTGCCGATGGCAATCACGACCTGAAAGGGGCCGGCCAGCTCAGAGAGCTGCTCCATAGAGGCAAGAGGGCCGGTATACCGTCCCTGGTCCAGCACCAGCCTGTCGTACCGGTCGTCGAGAACCGCACACAGCCGGTAATGCCGGCTGGCGCGGATCATGTCCTGAATCACCTTGCTGTGTCCGCCATCGCCGATCACGGCAATCTTCATTCGTCCTTCCCCTCTTTTCCTCCCGGATTACGATCCCATAAACTTCTCCATCGTGACGTGATTTCCATGACTGATTCCTTCGGATTTAAACACCTTGCGGACCGTCATCAGCAGAATGGTCAGGTCGAGCCGGAAGCTGCGGTTGTCCACGTACCAGACATCCAGCTTGAATTTCTCTTCCCACGAGAGGGCATTGCGGCCGTTCACCTGGGCCCATCCGGTAATACCCGGCCTCACCTCGTGCCGTCTTGCCTGCTCCTCTGTATAGAGGGGCAGGTAGTCCATCAGCAGCGGCCGGGGCCCGACGAGGCTCAAGTCCCCTTTCAGCACGTTGACAAGCTGCGGGAGCTCATCCAGGCTGTACTTCCGCATCCTCTCCCCAAAAGGAGTCAGCCGAAGCTCATCCGGAAGTTCCCGGCCGCTTCCGTCCCGGGCGTCGCGCATGGAACGGAACTTGTAGAGTACGAAGGGCACCCCGTTTCGTCCCGGACGCTGCTGCTTGAACAGGACAGGCGCCCCCAGCTTCTTCCGGACCAGCACCGCCACCACCAGGATGACCGGGGACAGAAGGAGCAGGAGACCCGCTGCAACGAGGATGTCAAAGATACGCTTCACCTGGGTTCCTCCTTATGGTAATCAATAGATAAGCTTGGCGATCCATCGGCTCAGCTTCCAGGCCGGGTAGCTCATATGCGAGCAGCGGTGGCCGTCCACCGCCACAAGCCACCGTCCGTCCGTGAGCCTTAGCTGGTCGACATGGTGCATGCCGTCCTTGTGCCAATCGCCTTCCCGGTTCGTTGCGCCAAGAACCCGGCCCACTTCCTCTTCTTCATAGTCGTCTACCGTCAGCTTGAGGATCCGGAAAGCGCTCACCGATTCTCCGTAATCCGGATACGCGGATTGGGTATACCGGTAAACCGTCTTTCCGTCCCGAATCACCCTTCCTCCCGGACGGCTGATTCTCTTGTTACGGGTCACAATCGGGCTACAGGCATGTTCGGACCATGGGCCGAACAGGTCCTCGGCATGAAACAGCCGAAGGTCGCCTTCTTCCGTGCCCGCGAACATCCACCAGCGTCCCTCCGAGAAGAAAAGAGAAGGATCCAGGTACCGGACATTCCCGAGCAGCTCCCCGGCCGGCTCCCATTCATAGGGGAAGCTCTTGGCTTTGTAAAGCTGAACCCGGTTGGCTTCAATGGACTCGGGAAGCATATACATCTCTCCATTATGCTCAAAGACTTGCGGATAGGAGAGGTGAAAGCTCTCCTGCAGCACAACCCTTTCGTAAAACCATTCCCGGCCGTCCGAGCTCGAGGCTACCGCAATTTCTCCCCGGCCTGAGGCCTTGTTCAGGACTTCAAAGAACAGATAATACTCCGACTGATGCTGAACCAGGAACGGATCCGCGACGAATTCGGCCGGAACATCTGTGACGTCGGTTGCTGCTAGCGATGGCCGGTGCAATAGGGCGTCATTCGGAGAGGCCGTCAAGCCATTCCCGGCCGGGAAGACGTGTATGGACCAAACCGCCACTTTCATTCCTTTTCGCACAAGTGTTACCCAATGGTGAATCTTCCGGATGCATGGTGCCTGGATGCTTCTCACAAAACTCCTCCGATGTCTACACTGGAAGCAGATACTGTCCGGAATCCGTTCCATTTCGCAGTATGATCTAGTGTCTTATCCGGTACCTTGGTAGGCCGAACCTTAGACGACTACCGCCCCATAGGAGCGGGTCTTTTCACGGGCGATTTCGGTCCCTGGGCTTCGGTAGCCCGCCGGATTGTTCGCCTGCCACCGCCAGGCGTCGACGCACATTTCCTCGATGCCTCTCTCGGCGCTCCATCCGAGCTCTCTCTCGGCTTTGAACGGATCCGCGTAGCAGACCGGTGCGTCTCCCGGCCGGCGATCCGTAAGCGTGTAGGGGATCTTCGTTCCGGTCATTCTTTCGAAGGCGGCTACCAGCTCGAGCACGCTGTACCCCCTGCCGGTTCCCAGGTTATAGGCTTCGATGCCTTTCCCGCCCATTACCTTCTCCAGCGCCTTCAGATGCCCTTCCGCCAGGTCCACCACATGGATGTAATCCCGTACGCCCGTTCCGTCCGGCGTCGGGTAATCGCTGCCGAATACTTTCAATTCTTTATGGCGGCCCGCCGCCACCTGCGTGATATAGGGCATCAGGTTATTGGGAGTCCCGTTCGGGTCCTCCCCGATCCGTCCGCTCTCGTGAGCCCCGACCGGGTTAAAGTAGCGGAGCAGCGCTATGCTCCACTGGGGATCGGAAGCGGCAACATCCCGCAGCATATCTTCAATCATCAGCTTCGTCCGGCCGTAAGGATTGGCGGCACCGAGCGGGGAATCCTCGCGGATCGGCATCTGTTCCGGTCTTCCGTACACGGTGGCGGACGAGCTGAAGACCATGGTCTTCACGCCGTATTTCTCCATGACTCGGCTCAGCACCAAGGTACCGGCCAGGTTGTTGTGGTAATACCAGAGGGGCAGCCGCACCGACTCTCCCACCGCTTTAAGCCCGGCGAAGTGAATGACCGCCTCGATCCGGTTCTCCGCAAAGACATGATCCAGCTCTTTTTCGTCGAGCAGATCGACCAGATAGAAGCTGAAATCCTTGCCGGTCAGCTCCCGGACTCTCTTAAGGGCCTCCAGGCTGCTGTTGTACAGGTTGTCAACCACCACCAGGTCATAGCCTGCGTTCAACAGTTCCACGCACGTATGGCTGCCGATATATCCCGAGCCTCCGGTTACGAGAATGGCCATTCGACGACACCTCCTATTGGATTAAATTCCGTAAACCTTTAACAACTGATTTGAAGAACTTAAACTGTCGTAACCCTTTTGATGAAAGATTTTTTTGATTTGATGAATATCATTCAACTTCGAGGGCTTTGCCTCAATGGCATCAATCCACCTTTGCTCGTCATCCAATGGCAAAAATTGAACCAAGCCCAGCCCAAGATCTGTTCTTAAAGGCACTTTTTCAGACAACAAACATGGTACTCCTCTGGCCTGTGCCTCAATTGCTACAATCCCTAATCCTTCAAAAAAAGAAGGGAGCATGAATATGTCAAATATACTCATCATTAAATGAACATCATCCCGATTTCCAGTCAATCGAACATGTTCCCCAAGGTTTCTTTTACTAACTTCTTCTTCAATTACTGGCTTTAATGGCCCTTCTCCGACTACCACAACCATGATGTCCTTATGTACTTCACATAGTTTTTCTAGTAAACCTATAAAAAAAAGAGGGTTCTTGACCTCTACCAACCGAGAAACGAGTCCGATAACGTAACGATTCTCCGATATTTGAAGTTCCCTCCTTATTATGTCAACTTTTTGCGTTTCAACTTCCAAAAATTTACTCAAATTTATCCCGTTATTAATTACCCTTACTTCACCCGCTTCCACCCTCTTACTACCAAAAAGAAACTGGGCTGCGGTTTCGCTACAAGCTGCATAATCGGTCGAAAACAGCTGAACACAGAGGCGCATAATAAACTGAAAAAGTTTTCGTGATAAGCCGACGAATTCAGCCTGATCATCGGTGCTGTGCGAATGACATACCCTTTTTCGGATACCGACAAGAAATGCAGCCAGCATAACGACCCCAGCATTGAACATAGCATGAGCATGGATGATATCCGGTCTTATTTGTTTGAGGGTCCATATCAAATGCCAAAGGTAGCGGATCGTCCCAATTTCCGTTCTGTCCGGAATTCTATAGATCCTTCCTCCCAGGGACAGAACCTCGTCGTCATAATGGGCCTTGGCCCTTTCGTGAATCAAAAACTCAAACTGAACCTTTTCCCGGTCGATGGATCGGAACATGTTCATGACATATGATTCAGTCCCGCCGCACCACAATCCGCCCATCACATGCAGTACCCTTACTTTCTTCATCATTTCGCACCTGTCTCCAACTGCTTTAAAATTTAAGGAAATCGCTTTTGTAAATAATATTCAAACTAACTACATTCTCGTAATAACAGTAAACAAAGTAGAAAAGTACAATGAGATAATAAATCAGCCTCTGCTCTTTGCGAACAAAAAGCTTCACGATCCAAGGAATCAGAAGAAGATTATACAAGCCGAAGTAGAAGCTAAACCGGGCGAATACCCATTGTTGGGTAGCGATTAACATAATGACGACATTAATTAATGACAAATTCACGATATAGTCAGCTTTGGGGAACAGTTCTCTTAATCGGTGTCTTCCCAGAAAGGCGATGACAAGAGGAACGGCCGTAACGATTACTCGAAGGAAATTTGCTCCATTGGTTTCCAAATTCTGATATTCGCTATATTTGGTATCTTTAATAACGGTGAATAAGGCTCCAGAAAACTGAGCGAAGCCGATCACGAAGATGATCGCGAGCGAGAGCAAAATAAAGGTCTGATAGGTCCATGCCTTTCGTCTTACGATAAAATAAATCGGGATTAGAACCAAAGCGGACTGATGAATGGTGGCAGCCAGTAAGATAACAAGAATGTATTTGTGCCAACTGCCTTCGAAAATGAATTTAGTTGCGGCGAAGGCCAGAGCAGCGGCAAGAAATTGTCGAATCCCATTCATGGACATTAAATAAAGCCCAGTCGTAAAGTACAGATATAAGCTCAATTCGAACAAATTGGAGTATTTATACAAAACATAAATAATGAAAACATTAGTTATCAAAGCTACTGTGAAAATCAATAACTGGGCGTCTTCTGATATCTTTTGCAGCAACAACTGCATCAGATTAAACCCAAAATCAGCTTCAAACTTAATATCTGACCATTCCAATGGGAAATTGTTATAGGAATACATGTAAAAAAAAGTATCGCCTATATTGTTACGTAAGCCTGAAACTACAGCCATGAGAAGCATGGCAAGCAGCATCATAAATCGGTTTGGCTGGAAGGTAATAAACCCGTTGGAAACCGGTTTAGCCAGAAATCTCGAGTAGAAGGCCAATAGAAAAACCAAAAAAAGAGTGATCCATAAAATCCCCATTATATTCCCTCTTATCCGCGGGCAATCTTACCCGAAACGGCAGCTTTGTTAGTATTCGAAATATATAGGTAAAGCAGCACTCCCAAGGGCATGGCCAGCAGCGTAATAAACTTACAAGGAGATTCTTTAAGAAATCCGTATTTTTTGATTAACAAGCTGCTCGAGACATAATGGACCGATTCCCTAAACTTCTCCTTATAGGTCGGAGCGTACCTCATGGCCGCTTGCCGGAAAAAGAGAAAGCCGCGCGGGTTACGCTTGTACTGCCGCAGCATGTTCAAGCTGGAGCCGTCCGTCAAATACTCCACGTGGCAGAGCACCTCGTTCATGACAAGCAGCGGGTAATCCTGATCGATCAGCAAATATTTATAGCTGAGCGGGCAATATTTCTCACCGGGGAACAAGGGATACGGCGGATACCGTCGGGTCAATTCGGACCGGTAAACGAGCTTCTTGTCCCCCTTCACCTTATGAAGGCCGTATAAGCCGGAGAGAGTGGACTCCTTCAGCTCAGCAGGCATTTGCGTTCCAATGATCTGTCCATCCGGTGTGGCGTCCAGCCCGACCAATCCCGCATAACGGTCGCTGCCGTGCTCTCTCCAGAAGGTAACAATCCGTTCTACGGCGTAGTCCGACAGGTAATCGTCGGAATCGATACAGACATTAAGCTCCGTATCGATCAGCTCGTAGGCGGTATTATGAGCCCCGTGCATCCCTTGATTAGCCTGGTAATGGTACCGGATGGGAACGATTCCCTCCGTCATCCATCCCTTCACGAGCTCCTCGGTTCCGTCGGTAGAACCGTCGTCAATGATCAGCCAGACGAAATCCCGGGAGGTTTGACGTTTTAAGCTTTCGTAGCATAGCGGCAAGGTATAAGCCCGGTTATAGGTCGGGGTGAACACCGTCAGTGTAGGTTTCATCTTGAAGTCCTCCCGTCTAAGCCTGCCCGGCCGGCTGGCCTTGGCCCAAATAGAAGCCGGTCAGCCATTCGGCCATCGACCGGGTATCGTAACGCTTTCTCCGCATCATCTCAGCCGTGTCCGCGTGCTCGTAGGTAGAGCCCAGAATGGCATCCGCCCATGCTTCCGGGGAACTCTTCAACGGAGTGAACCGAACCCTGCCCGTCACATCGGTTTCCGGCGTGATGGTATCGGATACCACACAGCGCAAGCCGGCGGCCTGAGCCTCGACCAGCACCACCGGAAGTCCCTCGAACAGGGAAGGAAAAAGGAACAAGTCCATCCCCTGCATCAGATCGGGGATGTCTCCCCGAACACCGAGAAATTTGACGTGGGGGGTCAGCCCCAGCTTCTCGGCCTTCTTCTCGATCGCCGGTCTCAGATGCCCCTCTCCCGCCATAACCAGCATGGCGTCGGGCCGGCGGTTGTGGACGGCCTTGAAAATATCGAGCAGCAGCGTATGGTTCTTCTGCTTGTTGAACCGGCCGACGTGACCGATGACCAACCGGTCCCCAGCCTGCCATTCCTTCCGGATCCGCTCCCGGGCGGCCGGATCGTACCGGTAGCTATCCACATTGACGGCATTGTTTAGGACAACGACCTCTTTGGATGCGGCGGGATCCTTGCCGAACAGCCACTGTCCCGCATGACGCGAGCAGGCAAAGAACCGGTTCGGATGATCCTTCATTGCATAACGCGCGTAGAGCCGGAAAGGCAGCTTCAGGTCGAGCCCCAAATCGCTCAAGTGGCTGTGGGCGATCCGGCATGGTACCCCTGCCTGCTTCGCCGCCCGTAGAACGAAGGAGCTGTTCTCGTTAATATGGGAATGCACAACCGGGTAATTCGGATGCTCCTTGAAGAACAAATCCAGCTTTTGAAAATATAGCCGGTAGCTGCCCGGACGAATGGCCGGCATACGGAAGATGCGGCCGCCCAGGCTGATAATCTCGTCATCATAATGACCCTTTTCTTCCCGGTGAACCATAAAGTCGAATTGGATCCGGCTGCGGTCCATCTGACGGTAATAGTTCATCAGCATCGTTTCCAGACCGCCCCGGTTCATCACGGTCACGACTTGAAGCACACGTATCGTTTTCAGAAGAAGTCACTCCTATTTGACAATCTTTCGTAGCCTTTCCATGGTCACCAGCATGACGTAGAAGCCAGCCGCAAACCGGAGCTTTGCACATAGATAGAACGTTCTCCATACCGCCGGACAGTACGCCATTTCGAACGCCCGGAAAGCCTCCTGGATCCGTTCGTCGTTCAGAATATCGTTCAGCTTGCGGACCTTGGCCACAGCGGCTGCTGTATTACCAGCTCCCACTGTATTCAATCCCAGTCCGAGCGTATTGAGACAGATCCGGTTGTTAAGCGCCTCATAATAGGAAGCGGGAAGTCCGTTTTCGTTCAAGAAGCCTTCGATCATCCCGTACAGACGGAACCATTGGTCCTTCAAGTCCGGCTTATAACCGGAGGTGACAGAAGAGGCATTGGCCCGCCAGTAATGGTAGAACGGCTTGTTCAGCATGACGAACTTCTCTGCATGATAGAAAGCGTGGATGTTAAAAAGCGAATCCTCGTTCGTTCCCACCAAGTGGAGATCCACAAACTCGAGCACGTTATCCTTAAGAAGATCGCTACGGTACAGCTTCGACCAGACGGTTCCCCAAGCATCGAGATAATCGGGCTGGGCGAGTTCTTCCTTGAGAGGGCCCACGAGCCTTCTCATTACTGTTTCCCTCAGCTCCTCCCGGGCATAAGTTACCTTCGCCGGCAGATCGAAAACCTTTTCCTTGCTGTGGGTACCGAACTCCCGGGTGTAGGTGCACATAACAATATCCGCGCCATCCCCCACCGCAGCCCCCAGCATCTCGGCGTACATATCCGGTTCGACCCAATCATCTGGGTCCACGAACCCAATGTAGTCCCCCTGGGCTGCTTCTATGCCGCGGTTACGGGCCGCCGACACGCCGGCGTTCTCCTGTTCGAGGACCACGATCCGCGGATCCCGTTCGGCATACTCCCGGAGAAGGGCTCCCGTCGAATCCGTGGACCCGTCGTTTACGGCAAGGATCTCAATCGGCTTCAGCGTCTGGGCAAGCAGGCTGTCCAGGCACCGGGCCAGATAGGGCTCCATGTTATAGATAGGCACCACTATACTTACCTTCGGCTTCATGCTTATCCTCCAAAGAATAACGCTTGTATATACCGGTCAGTTCTTCCTTGACCTGACGGAGCGAATAGAGTTGAACCCTTCTTGTATTCTCTTCCCCCATCCGACGGCACAGCTCCGGAGATCGGATCAGCTCTAGCAGCCGTGAGGCAAACCGCTGGTCATTCTCATCTGGAATGAGAAAGCCGTTCAGTCCGTCTTCGACGAGCTCGGAATGCCCCCGGTTGACACTGGCCACAACGGGAAGTCCGCAGGCCATGGCCTCCATAATATTGACCGGCAGCCCTTCCCTTCTGCTCGAGGCAACCGCCGCATCACACAAGGGAAGAAGCACGTCGATATCTTTGCGGTGGCCCAGGAAATCCACCCGGTCGGCTACTCCAAGGCGGATAGCGGCGGCTTGGCAAGCTTCCTTCATGGGGCCGTCTCCCGCCAGCAGCAGCCGGGCTTGAGGCGCTTCCTTACGAAGGGCAACCATTGCCCGGATCAGAAGCTCCTGGTTCTTGTTCCCATTGAATTCGGCCGCATAGAACAGCAGGAATTCCTCTGGCCGGAAGCCAAAGGGCTTTCTTGCTTCTATCCTCTTCTCCTCGTTCAGCGGGCGGAACCGCTCCGTATCCACGCCGACCCCATGGACCCGCTCCAGTCGGCCGGCATGAAGCCGTCTCCGGGCAAAAGCGTAATCCTCCTCATTGATGGTAATCAGGCAGTCGGTATACGAGGAGAGGAATTTCTCGATTGGGAAATAGACGAGCCAGTTCAGAAGCGGAGCCCCTTTGCAGAAGTGAAACCCGTGAGCCGTGTACAGCACGCGGGTTCCTTTCTTCCGTTCCCTACGCGCCGCCAAGCGGGCGAGGACTCCTCCCATCGGCGTATGGCCATGAATGAGGTCGTATCCATTCTCCTCTATGATGGTTTTCAGCATGGAATAGGCCTGGAGGTTCTCCCGGCGAAAAGGCGAACGTTGAACGGGAAGCTCGAACTTGCGATCGACATAGGGAAGCTCGCGGGAGCCGCTGGCGGCCACGTGAACCTCCCAGCCCTGCTGCCGGAACCACTGCAAATACGGGAGATGGAAGGCCTCGAAATGATAATCCACTGTCGCACAAAACAAAACCTTTCTGCGCATGCCGGCCATCTAGCGGATCAATTCCTTCTCTACGACCTTGGACAAATAGTCCAGCAGGCCGTACCGCAAATCCTCGCGCCTTAACGCATATTCCAGAGTCGTCTGGATAAAGCCCATCTTCTCCCCTACATCGTACCGGGTTCCTTGGAACTCATACGCATAGACGGCCTCATGCCGGTTCAGCTCGGCAATGCCGTCGGTCAGCTGAATTTCTCCACCCGCGCCAGGCTTCTGGCTGCCGAGAATATCGAAGATAGCCGGGGTCAGAATATACCGGCCGAGAATGGCCAGGTTCGAGGGAGCTTCTCCTTTGGCCGGCTTCTCCACCAAATGACGAATGCTGTGCAGCCCTTTCTCGATCTCCGTTCCATCGACAATCCCGTACCGGGAAACCTCTTCATCGGAAACAGGCTGAACGCCCACGACGGAGGATTCGAAGCGGTCGAACTGCTCGATCATCTGCTTCAGGCAGGGCTTCTCGGCATGAACGATGTCGTCTCCAAGCAGAATGGCGAACGGCTCATTGCCGATGAATTTGCGGGCGCACCAGATCGCATGCCCTAGCCCTCTAGGTTCCTTTTGCCGGATATAATGGATATCCGCCATGGTGGAGGACTCCTGGACGGCATTCAGCAGGTCTAGCTTGCCTTTCTCGAGCAGATTATGCTCGAGCTCGAAGGAGCTGTCGAAATGATCCTCAATCGCCCGCTTGCCTTTCCCCGTCACGATGATAATGTCTTCTATTCCGGATTCAATGGCTTCTTCCACAATGTACTGAATGGTCGGCTTGTCAACGATCGGCAGCATTTCCTTAGGCATCGCTTTCGTGGCCGGAAGGAAACGGGTACCGAGCCCGGCCGCCGGAATAATGGCTTTTCTCACTTTCATACGGTCAACACTCCTTCTAGGCCGATAGGCATCGGTTTCGGTTGGGGGGCCGGCTTCACGCGGTTGTTCGCCAGGTCGAGCAGCCGGGTTCTCAGCGCAGCTTTATCGAGCGACGGGTAGGTCGAGAGAATCTCCTCAATCTCGTCTATGTACAGCTTGGCTGTTTTGCCGATGTAAATTTTGGGGTAAACCTGCTTGTCATGTACCTCGTCCGCCTTCAGCAGCTCCTCGAACAGCTTCTCGCCGGGGCGGATCCCGGTAAACTCAATTCCAATTTCCTCCACCGAGTTTCCGGAGAGCAGGATAAGGTTCTTAGCCAGATCGACGATCTTGACGGGCTCCCCCATGTCCAGGACAAAAATCTCCCCTCCACGAGCCAGCGAGCCGGCCTGGATGACGAGCCGGGAGGCTTCCGGGATGGTCATGAAATACCGGACCATGTCCGGGTGCGTGACCGATACAGGACCTCCCCGCTCAATCTGCTGCTTGAAGCGGGGGATAACGCTGCCCCGGCTTCCCAGCACATTGCCGAAGCGCACGGCGACGAACCGGGTCGCGCTTACCTTGTCCATATGCTGGATCATCATCTCAGCGAGACGTTTGGTCGCCCCCATGACGCTCGTCGGGTTAACGGCCTTGTCGGTAGAGATCATGACGAAGGTCGTGACACCGCATCGGCTGGCCGCCTGGGCTACGTTCATCGTTCCCATCACATTGTTGCGGATCGCTTCATCCGGATTCCGTTCCATAAGCGGTACATGCTTGTGAGCTGCGGCATGATAGACGACGTGGGGACGGTGGGCGTTCATAACCCCCATCATCCGCTTGGCATCCTGGATATCGGCGATCTCGGTAATGAACTCAATCCGGGTGCCGGCGTACAGGTCTTTCAGCTCCATCTCGATGGAGTAAATGCTGTTCTCGCCGTGACCCAGCAGAATCATCTTCTCAGGCTTGAACTTAGCCACCTGCCGGCAAATTTCCGACCCGATCGAACCGCCTGCTCCCGTAACGAGAACCACCTTCCCGGTTATCGACTCCGAGATTCCGTTAATGTCGAGCTCCACCGGCTCGCGACCAAGAAGATCCTCAACCTGAACGTCCCGGAACTGGTTGACAGAAATCTTACCCGTCATGAGATCCTCGAGCATGGGAAGGATTTGCGTTTTGGCGGCCGTCTTGGCGCACTCCTGGGAAATCGCGGATAAGTTTTTGCGGCTCAGCGACGGAATGGCGATCACGATATGATCGATGTTCCATTCCTCGACCGCCTTCTCAATGCACTCCACTCCTCCGATAACGGGAATCCCCATAATATCGAGATTGTGCTTCTTGGCATTATCATCGATAAAGGCCACGGGAAGCAGCCTTGAATCTTGGTTGCGGACCAGATGGCGGGCCACCATGGTGCCGGCCGCGCCCGCCCCGATGATCATCGTCCGTTTCATGTGCGGGTCTTGCTTCGTGTATGTGTCGCGGATCACCCTCCAGCAGAACCGGGAGCCCCCGATCAACAGCATGTGGATCATCCAGGTGACCGCAAGCAGCCGGAAGAACGCTTCATGCACCACGAGCAGCTGAACGGTAGCGGTGATCAGAATGGAGAACGTGACGGCCTTGAAAATCGTCAGAAGTTCTCCGACGCTTGCATATTCCCAGGCTTTTTTGTACAGCTTGTAAATAAAGGAAAAATAATGATGGCTGAGCAAAAGAACGATGGAACTGACGACGACCGGCAGCGTGATGACGTTAAACGTAGCATTGACGAGGAAACGGCTGAAGAAAATGGCAGTCAGGACAATGGTTGAATCGAGCAGGATCAACAGCGAGAATCGTTGGCGGTAAGTCAAGAAGCTCACCCTTTCATCTAGTGAGAATCATTAAAGTTCTTGATTATGGGTTTCCCATGGCAAAACCCATAATCAAGAACTTTATAGAACAAGGGCATTGAACCCATCCTCACACCACACTACCGACGACTCGCGTCTAAGGCCCGAAAGCCCACAGCATGGCCGAGTGACTCCTTGGATAACGGCTAGGAGACATCACCGAATGATTTGGTATGCTAGAGAATTGATTGTTCTTTATACAGAACGTCGAGGCAAAAAAAAACGACAACTCGCTTATTAAATGATCAAATCGCCATTTTCGTCAAAATGACGGGAATTTCCCGAAAGTTCTTACCAATAGTGTAGTTCTTTATAATGAACATGTCAATATGCTTATCGTTTCTCTTGAGCGGCCGCATGCCGGGGCAGTTCGATCAGCTGGCCGGGTGTTATTCTTCCGCTTGATACTTGGACATTGTTGGCTGGAGCTTGCTTGTCCGTCACAATAATGCGGGCTTCCGAGCGATAGGTATATTGTCCTGCTTTAATAAGTGCCATGAGAATGGTCCCCCTCAGGAAAATTTTCGTTCATTAAAAAGAACGTTCTTTATAAAGAATATTTCATTCTCCCCCTTTTTGCAATCTTTATTTTCCTTTTCTTCTGCAATCACCCTCATTTTTTGAGAAGAAATTGACAATCCCAGCAAGAAATCGACAAAAAAAGGAAAAAATATATTGAAATTCGACCCAATTGCCGATAAAGTAAGCAACGGGAGGTAAGATATGAAAACAATTTCAAAGGCAATGCTGTCGTCGCTCTTGGTCCTTGGTTTGCTTCCTGCCGCTAATGCTTCCGCTGAACCCCCGAGTACAAGCCTTACCGCAAGTGCAGCGGTAACCGCTGTCGGGGCTGATGCTCTGCCCCAGAAGATTTACGAGCTGGAGCTGTCCCGCTGGGGAATCTACAACAACAATACCCACCCGGCCGAGACGACCGACGGCCTGAATAAGGCGTTGAAGTGGGCGTCGGAGCAAGGTTATACCGTATTTAAGGTGCCTGCGGGGACCTATCTGATCCGCAAGGAAGATGGAAAGACCTTCGATGATCCCAAAGCGCGCATCAACATGGTCTCCAACATGACCTTCCTGATGGACGATAAGGCCGTTCTCCAGAAGGAGACAAACGGATATCCAAGCTACACTCTCTTCAAGATAGGCCCGGGGGTTAAGAACGTTACCCTTAAGGGCGGGACATACCGGGGAGACAAGGATACTCATAACTATTCCATAAAAGGTACACATGAAGGCGGCTACGGAATCATTACCAGCGGTGCCGAGAAGGTGACCATTGACGGCATCAAGGCCGTTAACTTTACTGGTGATGGTCTGTCGGTCGGATCCATGGGAAGCCTGATAGATGAATATTATGCAGGCGAATTCAAGTCAGGTTCGGTCGATGCCAAAGGCAAGCTCATTCCGGATTCCAGCAAGACCCGATTGGAGAAAATTTCGCTCACCCATCCCTATTTCCAGATTCAGAGAACTTTTCAATTGATGCACCAGCAGAATCTGGCACAAGAAGCGGTGAATTATATCGCTTACTTCTATAAATCAGACGGAACTTTCCTCAGCAGCCTGGATACGAAGGCCGTTAACCGGCCGATGGGCTGGGGAGTGAACGATATTCCCGCGGGTGCGGCCTATATGAATGTGGTCTTCCCAATCGCCAAGGTAGATCCGAAGGTTTACCTGGAGTTCTGGATGCAGGGCGTATCCCGCAATGTGGTGGTCCGGAATTCCGAATTCGCCTATAACCGCAGACAAGGCATCACCGTAGGCGGCGCCCAAAATGTGAAAATCGAGAATAACCGCATTCACGACATGAAAGGAACGGCCCCGCAATCCGGAATTGATCTGGAAGCCGGCTATCTTCTGAATGACGGAGTGCATATCAAAGGTAATGACTTCTATAACAATCAGGCGTACGACGTTGTTCTCTATGATGGACGGAATGCCATTGTGGAAGGTAATCATCTGGGCTCTAGGTCGATCGGACTTGCCACAACAGAGCATTTCAAATATGCTACCATCGTTAATAATCATTTTGACGGATCTAATATAGTTACGTATAACAATGCAGCCTTCCTAAACAACCGGATGAATGACGGCATGGCCTCTTTCCTTGGAAAGGACCTCGTGTTGGATGGAATGCAGTTTACAGATACGCTTGTTAATCTCACCAGTACGGTGCCGTTCGGTATTCAAGTAACGAACATTGCCGTTACCAACACCAAGAAGAAAAATACCCCGTTAACCATTAATATTAACCCATTGAAGTTGACCAACGTGACGATCAAGGGGCAGGCGGCATTTGACAGCCTTTCGGGAAATGCGGCTGACGGAAGTGTCTTTGACCGATTGTCCATTACCGACTTCACCAGAACACAGCTTCCCCGAGGCACTTATAACGACTGTATTTTCGACGCGGCGCTAGGTCAGGTCGGAGCTGCCGTGAACAATACGGGATCTTATGAGTTCAACCGTTGTACATTCACGGCTGCCAAGAATCCCCTGGAGATCAACAGCTATCACGGCATGCCGGATTCCGTCAGTGTGAAAGGATCCACCATTAATGTTACCGGGGATAACAGCATGGCGCTCTCCCTTCAAGCCGGCCGCAAGATTCTGATTGAAAACAATCGGGTCAATGCAGGCAACTATCCGTACGAGACCCTCGCTGCCGTTCAAGTAAACGGCTATTGGGACCGGACGAAGCCCAACAAAATCGGGCAGCTGACGATTAAAGGAAATACGATTCAGACCAAAGGTAAGGCTGTGGGAATTTCGACCATTTATGCAGGGACCGGAGCTCCAGCTTTTACTTTGGAGAACAACACCTTGATCGGGTCCATTGGGAAGTTTAAAGGGAACGATCGGATTACAGGGACCGTCCTTAAGTGATAAGTAAGAGGAACCTTCCATTATGGAGCGGTTCCTCTTTTTCTATACTCTAGGGGTAAGTATTTTCATAGAAAAGAACACAATTCTATCATGAGTTTATGGGGTAGTCTTCGCAGGTACAACCTCTTTCCCAACCGGTACATATATTCCGTATCCTGCTTGTAAATCGCCTCTAGATAATCCCGGGGGAAATACTTAAGGCATCCTTTGTTGTACAAGCATTCTCTTACGTTCTCATGGGTAAGGTAACGGAAAATAAGCTGTTTAATCTGGACCTTATCCAACCTTCCCACAAACAAGTTATATAGGGAACTTCTTAGTAAATTTAACAGCATGATGCAAATCCCGTCGTATTCCTTTTCCTTGGTATCGGGGTAATATCTCTCTACAACCGTTTTCTGGATTTCATAGCCTGTTATCATATCCTCAAAGAAATGGGGCATGTAACGGCAAGTTAGTCCACCCACCCGATAATAGTAAAGGGGAGTATGGATTACTTTAAGCCGTTCCGCATGCAGTAGGATTTCTAAGTTGTAATATAAGTCATCTCCAAAAAATTTGATCTTGCTCAAAAAACTTCCGTTTTCCACAACAATCCTTTTCCTATATATTTTCCCATGGAGTGTTGCAGGGAATGGATGTCCCCATAAATAGGCAGCGGCAAGCTTCTTACGAATTTCTTCCTTGTAATAGAGCTTATCTTCGTTAAAGTACCAGCTATTGTTTCTTTCCCTAGCCCATCCCAGGACCTTGTAGGTATTGCAGACAACAAGATCCAAGTCGTTCTTCACAGCCTCTTCGTACAAAATACGAATCATGTCCCGATCGATCCAGTCATCCGCATCCACGAAAACTACGTAATCCGAGCGGGCCGCTTCCACCCCTCTTCTTCTGCTGGCAATGCTTCCCGCATTTGGCTGACTAATGACTACAATCCGTTCATCCCTCGCACGATATTTCTTACAGATCGCCAAGCTTTTGTCGGTCGACCCGTCATCAACCAGAATGAGCTCCAATCCACGGAAGGATTGTTTTAGAATGGACCGGATGCATTTCTCAAGCGTTCGGGCAGCATTATAGACCGGAACTACAACACTGACTCTGTCCATTGAGTTTCACTCCCTTGGCTAGGGTATTGAATCCATCTATCGGGCATTGGCCAGATGGGGCTTGATTCTTTTGGCCATGGTGGAGAGTAAGCGAGTTATGATCCCCAAGAGATAACGAAACTCCTCCCTCTTCCGAAACAGGAGAATATAAACTAGATTTGGAATCAATGCAGCTGCGCAAGCACGCACCAGGAGCATAGGCCACGTCGAAGCGGAAAGCCAGCCGCAAATCCAGGTGGTAAGCAAGCACGTTGCCACCCCAATGCCCACATATACAGAATATGTCGCGAAATACGAACGCAGCTGACGATTAAAAACCTTACGGTAAACGAAGTACGGTGTCGTCCAGAATGGAACGGCCATGGCGCTGATCAACGTTCCCAGGAACACTCCGGCTATGCCAATCTCCTGAACAAGCCAAATGGAGAATCCCAGGTTAATGACGGCTTGCACCAGAGGGACATAGCGGTCCTCATGAAAAATTCCAGCTGTTGTCTTCATGGTCGTAATGGAATTTCTCATTCCTCTCTCGTAGAACGTGACCATTAGAACGATGAGAACCACGTTGCTCATGAGGTAGGTTGAACCGATCCATAGACGGATAAATGGCTCCAGGATAACATAGAGGAATATAGCGAAGAAGGAATATAACCAGAAATTAATTAGCCAGTAAACCTTATATACACTGTAAATCTTGTCTTTTGTTTCTTTGGCCACCAGGTTACCTATACTGTGATAGAGATTATTGAAGATTTGATTGATAAAGGTCCGGCAGATCTCAATCAGCATATTGTAGTTGGAGTATAAGCCCACCGCGGCCACACTGACAAAGGAAGATATGATAATATTGTCGGTCCCGAAGATCAGGTAAGCTCCCGCATTCTGGAGCACGATCGCTTTGATGTTCCGGATAATGCTGTTCCTTGTTTCCGGATCCAGCTTGCGGGTGACCTTCTCCTTCAAATACGGATACATCCGGTCGACTACGTAGTATAGGAACACACTGCTGATCAAGGTGACGGCGCATTCCACCACCAGGTAGTAAATAAAGTTCTTGGTCCAAGAAAGCACCGCAATCTTAAGCCCCATCGAAACAATGGAAGAGACGGAGAATACCATGGTGATGATGTAGCTTTTCTGATTGACATTCAAGAACGAGCTTTTATGCTGAAACAGGTAAGGCAGACACGTGTTAAGTAGAAAAATCAAAAAAATGAGGTGAATGTGATCAACTTGAGCATCCTTGACGAAAAAGGAGAGGAACGGCATTACGGAGACACCCAAAAGAAAGACGACGGACGCAATCACTAGATAAGCCTTCCTGTAGAGGTTCATAAGAGATTGAATGCGAGTCCGGTCATTCTCAGCTACCGGTTTATACAGGCTGTAGATAATGCTGGACCCGATCCCCGCCTCCGCAAGCGAAAGCATGGCGAGAATGTTGGTGAACAGCCCGTTCACCCCGAGGTATTCTACTCCAAGAATATGAATAAAAACAGTCCTTGAAATAAAGCTCAGCAAGGTGATAATCAGCTGGTTGGCCAGCCCGGCAGAGATGTTAATGATGGAGCTTCTAGTTCTCATAATTATTCTCCGAATCTACTAGTTTATCCAACCTTTGTATCAGAATTCATCAACCGGATGCAGAACCCTTGAGTAAAGGGAAGAATGTTGAAGTTCATGGAGTAAACGCCAATGTCCTTCGTATCCCCCTGCGAGAAATCCACCGCACCGTCTCTTCGTGTGTTCTTCATCAGGAAGGCGATCGCCTTCTCTGCGCTGGCCCGGCACGGCTCCGAAATTTCCTCCATCGCCGATGCCTTCCGCATGTACCAGCCGAGGGTGGCGGTAGCCGAAGAGTCGGGCCGGCATTCCGGCCGGGTGACCGTCCAGTTCCACCGGCCGTCCTCCTGCTGGAAAGCGATCGCCGCTTCGGCAAAGCGCTTCACGCTCGCATCGAGCAGCGGCTTGTAGAGATGATCGGCCGGCAGCTCCCCCCAGGCATCGATGAGCCCGATGGCGAACCAGCCCAGCCCCCGGCCCCATCCGAACAAGCCTAGCGGAACCTTGCTCTCCGTGTGGTAGGCATGGCAGGGAATACAATGTTCCTCCAGCATGCCGTGCTCCTCGTAAGCGAGTATTTGCCGTACCGCCAGGTCCACGCAATCCTTGTGACCATAGCGGATGCCGTAGGAAATCAGAAAAGGGCATATAAATCCGATCGTATCGACATACCGGTAGTTCTTCATAAACTTGCGGTATTGAACGGTACCATCCCCTCCGATATGCTCTCTTATCATCTCCCAGGTGGCATCCAGGGCTTTCCGGTAGTCTCCGGGAACCATTCCGTCCAGCTTCATCAAGGCGTAGGCAAGAATAGCTCCATCCACCAGCTGCGGAAGCTCCCTCCATTGGCCGTTGCCGTCGAATTTGGCATCCAGGTACTTGCCGATCTCCGCCCGGGTGGCAGGATCATCCTTCCTCTTCATCTGCTCCGCAAGGCCAAGCAGCAGGGCAGCCTCCTGCCAGTGCTGGATGGCACTTTTGGTATAGTTGCCCTTCCACATGTCAATGGCGATTAGCCGGGTATTGTCGGTTACTTTGATCTTGGGCGTAGCGTTCAGCCATTTGACTCCGCGGTCGGTGATGGCCGCATTCCAGCCTTCTTGATCCGCATACCTTCCGATGTGAATCCGGCTCACCCAATCCTTGAATATAGGCACCAGATCAATCAAGAAGAGAAGGGCCACCCCTAGAAGCAGCACCAGACTGATGATCGTTACGGCTTGCAGCATGAAGAATTCCTACCTTTCGGGCTAGTTAAACATGGCATATAATTTGTTGATTTCCGACTCGGTGCCGAGCGTTTCGTCCGCCAGACTCTGCTGAAGCCGTCTGCGGAGCCTTTCATCGTCCAATAACGTCCGAATGGCTTGGCTAAGAGCTTTCGGGTTCATCTCCGCTACCCATCCGTTGACTCCATGGGTAATCTGATCCTTGGCGGTGGGGAAGTTCGTGACCACAATCGGCTTCTGCAAAATCTTGGCTTCATCGATTGCTATGGATTTTCCTTCGAAACGGGAGGGCTGTACATAAATGTCCGCTTCCTTAATGTACGGGTAAGGATTTTCCTTAAGCCCCAGGAGATGAAAATGATTCTGCAGTCCGTATTTGTCGATTTTTCTCTGCAGCTTGGCCCGGTCTTCCCCTTCCCCAATGACGGACCATTGGACGGGGTACCCGCCCTGCACGAGTTCACGGCATGCCTCAATGGCAAGCTCGAAGCCTTTTTGGGGGTTCAACCTGCCAACCGACAGCAGGTGGACCTCTTGGCCCCGCCATTGAATCGAAGTCCCCGAAAGCTTGTGAATGGCGGCTGGGGAAATGATATTGTGCATGACCTCGACCTTATGCCGGAACTCGGGAAACCGCTCGCGAAGGATGTGGCCGCACTCTTCGGAAACAGTCACCAGGTAATCCAGCCGATGAAAATACTTCCGGTCCAGATCCGGGTCCATTCCCAGCTTGTTGTAATCGTTATGAATAAACCCTATCGTCTTCTTGGCTTTCACTTTGTCGATGCAGAAGTAAATGGGGTTCTTCTCAAGATACCCGACGGCAATGTCGTAAGTCTTCTCCAGCTGGGGAAGAGACTTGGCTATGTACTTCCAGACCCGCTGCTCGCAGCGGACGCTGTTTTTCTCGCTCTTGAACACATAACCGGCCCGTAAACGGGAGAGGGTGATATCCGGGCGGCCGGACTTCAGGCTTCCCAGCACCGCTTGTTGGATCGGCATGTCGTAGTACCGGAATTCCTTCGGCTCCGGCAGAAGGCGGACCTGGCGGGGAAGCTGAGCCATAAACATGCCCTCCTGCTTAAAAAGCAGCAAATCCACTTCGAACCGGGTATAATCCAGCGTTTCGAACAGAGAGACCAGAGCCTTCTCCGCTCCTCCGCAGTTTAAGTTGTTCATGACAAAGAGCAGCTTCTGTTTCATGGCTTCACCCGCTAACATAATTCGTAAAGTTTATGAACCTCTTCCTCGGTTCCTAGGGATTCCCGGGAAAGTCCGGTGATTAGCCGATTCCTCAACTCCGGGTCACGGAGGAGCGTTTCGATGGTGGCTGCCAATCCTTCTTCACTCCGGTCGGCCAGCAATCCGTTCACCCCGTCTTTGATTTGATCCTTTGCCGTCTCGTAATTGGTGACGACAATCGCTTTTCGCAGGATCTTGGCTTCGTCTATGGCAATGGAACGGCCTTCATAACGGGAAGGCTGCACATAGAGGTCGGCCGACTTGATGAAGGGGTAAGGATTCTCCCGGTTGCCGAGCAGGTGAAAGGTGTCTTCCAGCCCGTGCTCCCGGATCAGCTTCTCCAAATTCCCTCTCTCGCCCCCCTCTCCCAGGACATACCACTGAACGGGATAGCCCTTGGAGACCAAGTGGGAACATGCCTTAACGGCCAGGTCGATACCCTTCTCCGGACTTAGCCGGGCTACCGTTACGAGCTTCATTCCGCCCTTCTCCAAAATCTCTTGATCCAACGGTTCTTTGTCCGATAGCCTCCAAATGGTCGGAGGGGAAACGATGTTCCGAATGATTTTTATTTTGTTATGTACCTCAAGAAAGTGGGTTCTCAGCGATTCCGCACATTCATCCGATACCGTCACCACATGATCCAGCTTTTTGAAATACGGCCCGTCGAATAGGGGATCCATGCCGGAATTGGAATAATTCGTATGGATCCAGCCGATCTTCTTATGGGCTCTAACCTTATCGACGACATAATAGATCGAGGATTTCTCGAGATACCCTATGGCTGCATCATACTCTTTAGACAGTGGTTCAATGGAGCGGCTCTGGTACTTCCACGTATACTGCTCCGATGCCGAGCGGTTCCGGATCACCCGGTTCTTAACCGTAAACAGCAGACGAGAGTAGGCCAGCTTCACTTCCCCCCGACCGAGAAAATGAACGACCGATTTGCCCAGTCCTTGAGAAAATGCCTTATAACTTCGGGATGTCCGCAAAAGGTTGACCTCTTTCGGCAGAGCCTCCAGAAACAGGCCGTCCGGTTGAAAGAGATACAAGTCGACATTGTAGCGGGTATAATCCAGCTGAAGCAGCAAATTCACCAGGCTCTTCTCGCCTCCGCCTGCCTTCAGGCTTGGCATGACGAACAGCAGATTCTTCTTCATACTCCGCTGCCCCCTAATGGACCAAGGTATTCAAGTAATCAACCGCCTTGTAGGACATGGATTGAATCTCGGGAATTGTCGTCTTCAAACGCTGGCGAATCTCTTTCTCCTCGGAGACCATTTCATCAAACTTGGCGATCAGCTTCGAGCTGTTTGAGATTTCCTCAAGGGAAAGCACCAGCTTCTCCTCCCCGAAGAGATCCCGGGCGATGCCCTTGGACTTCACGCTGTATCCGAGCACCATGGTCGGAACACAGTTGGAATAGGCCGCGATGGTCGCATGGGTACGGGCTCCAATGAAGAATCTCATGCGGGCGATATAGCCTTTGTATTGGATGGCGTTCAGGTTATTCGGAAGCAGGAGGACGCGGCCAGTATCCTTCAGCTTTTCGTAGTAAGTCTGCAGCATTTCGGAATCGTCATTGCCAGCTTCAATCACGTGGGGGGTTAAGGCAATGGTCATGTCGGTCGTCTTCAGAATATGGCCGAGCAGCTTGTCTACGGCTGCCTGGGAATCCTTGTTCTTCTTCCATACAAGCGGGGAGAAATTAAAGCCTATCGTGTTGCCTTCCTGCCAGCCGAGGGGAAGCTCGAGCTCCTGCTTCTCCATCGTGAACGCCGCATCCGCGCACAATTTGACGTTCCGCAGCCCCTTGCTTCGGAGCATGTTGTAGGTCAGCGTTTCACGTGCCAGAATAAGGTCGAACTGCTTCAGATCCTCCAGCTTGCGGGGAGACATGTCTTCCTCGCCGATGGAGCACCCCCATAGGACGAGCTTCTTGCCCTGGGCCTTTACCCTGCGGTTGATTTCATACCAGCCCGGCTGTTCTCCATAGCAATAGTTGTCACCGCCAATGGACAGGCAGACGTCCATCTCCGGAATGCGTTTCACGATGTTGTTGTGAATGCGGCCAAGCGCATAGGATTCGTCCTTGAACAGCTTCACCTTGACCGAGGAGAGGAACCAGTCATAAGAAAACTTCTTGATCGGCAGGCTGGCCCCGTCATAGATTCCATCCAGTTTGGTGATGATCTTATCTGTTTCCGGCTTGCCCGAGGCCAAATAAACCTTCGCTCCGCGGATTTTCTCCTTAATGATATGGGTCGAAGACCGGACAATCGCCTCGCATCCCCGGTTCAGGCTCCCGTCATGGGCAAACATCATAATTTTCATCGTCTGGTTCCTCCGTCATCTCTTATTTCTTAACCGGCTGTAGAAGGTGGCGGCATAGAGTCCGGCCGTCGACTTCCGGCGGATCATATCCGCTAGGAACCGGTCATATCTTCCCAAGGTACCGTACACTTCTCCGTAATAATCAGGGAGGGCTTCCTGGACGAGCGGATGACGGATCATCCGGCGGACATACCCGAATCTCTTCGTCAGGCTCCACTCATCGGCGGCCTTGAAATAGACATACACGAACGACATAACGCTATGGATCAACCGGATCGACCGGAGCCGCCGGATCTTATTCTCATCCTTATAATTCGGTAGAAGCTTAGAGTAATCCGTCGTATGGACCTCCAAAGCCCGTTGGAAGTAATCCTTGTCGCGCAGATTGCGGGTTGCGCTCCCCTCTGTTTCCCGGTATTGATACCCGGTGTATCGGAGAAACTTGATTCGCTCGGCCTGTTGAAAGGCCCTCATGTTAAAAATCCCATCTTCCCCAAGCGCCATCTTTAGCGGAAATTCTACCGCGTTGTCCTGGATCATCGTTCTCCGGTACAGCTTCGTGCAAGCCGTGTTGAGCTGGTCGGTTCTTATAAAATAAGGAAGGATCTCTTCCTGAATCTCCTTCTTCCCCATCAGCAGGTCCGCAGGAAATGGGTAGTCTGTCACCACCTTACGGCCTTCCAGTTCGCTCTCGAAGGTCGACACGACAATGTCGCAACGGTCCTTCAACGCCTCCCGGTACAGGGTTTCCAGGAAATCCGGTTCCACCGTATCGTCCGCATCGACAAACCCCAGGTAATCGCCTCTGGCTTGCCGGATCCCCGCATTGCGGGCGGCGCTGACTCCTTGGTTCTCCTGGTGGATCACCCTAAACCGGGAATCCGATTCGCTAAACCGTTCCGCTACCGCTCCGCTGCCATCCGAGGAGCCGTCGTTTACGACGATCACCTCCCATTCCTTCAGCGTTTGGGCGGCCAAGGATTGAAGGCACGGAAGAAGGTAGCCCTCTCCGTTGTAAACGGGAACAATCACACTGACCCGCACATCCATGGAAACGATCACTCCGTTACTCATTGTGGGATACTTCACGAAATCCACTTGTAAAGCTTATCCAGCTCATACCCGTTGCTGTAATTCGTCTGCCGGACATAGGCCGCAAGCCGGCTACGGATCTCGTGGCTCTTGTACAGCTTCTCAATGCCATCGGCCAGGCCTTCAGGAGACGATTGGCAGATAAGGCCGTCCTTCCCTTCCTCCACCTGGCTGGGAGCGGTAGGATAATTGGTGATTAGAATCGGTTTGCCGAGGATCTTCGCCTCCGTTACGGTGACCGCTTTGCCTTCGTACCGGGATGGCTGAACGTATAAATCCCCCGCCTGTATGTAGGGATAAGGATTCGTCTGTTTGCCGAGGAGAATGAAATCCTTCTCCAGCCCATAGCTCGCGATCAGTTCTTTAATCATCGCTTCATCGCCCCCATAGCCAACGATGTACCAGACCAGATCTCGGAGTCCTCTCTCCTTCAGCAGCTTCATGGCCTTGACCGCCTGATCAATCCCCTTGGCATGAGAGAGCCTGGCTACGGTAATGAGCTTGAACCGGTCATCCGCCTGAAGCGGACCGGCATCCCCTTGAGAGGCCATTCGTTTGATGAATTCCGGGGATGTGATGTTCTCCAGGATGTCCGTCTTATCGGCCAGTTCGGGATACTTGGACAGGAAGGAGTCGCGGCACGCTTCGGACACCGCTGCGATCCGGTCGAACTTGGCCCACATTTTGAGGTCCATCGTCCGGTTCGTTTCCACCGTGGAGTAATCCGTATGAATCCAGGCAAATTTGCGCTTGGCCCGGATTTTGTCGGCGACGAAATAATGAGGCCATAGGTAGCTGATGGCGGCGTCATATTCTTCGTCAAGTTTAGGAAGCATTGGCAAGGCGTATTTCCACATGAGCTGCATCTGGAAATACCCCGGCTCCGCCGATTTGCGGAGACGGCCGATCAGGTCGGCGTTCACCTTCGATAACACCCGCGAAACCCCCAGGCCAAACTGCCGTTCCTTGAGAAGCTGGCCGATGGATTTACGGAAGGAGGCGTACTGCGGAACCTCCTCGAGCAGCCGTGCCCTCCGGTTCAGCAGCTCCATAAACTCCCCTTGGTGCTTATACAGCATCAGATCCACCGAGTGGCGGTCATAATCGAAATGATCGAGCATGCTCACCAGGCTTCGTTCGACTCCGCCGACCTCCATATCGTAGGAGGCGATCAGGATTTTCTTCATGGTTCCCTCCCCGGCTTCCGTTCTCTCGGATGCCGCCTACGTTCTTGATACCAGTCTGCGAATGCGGGCGATGTTCTCTCCGCCTATGAGCTTCGAGGCCGCCTTCTTGATCCTTCCCTTCCACCGAGTCGAAGGAGGCAGCCAGCTTTTGTAGAAATGATGCATGGCATACGTCCGGTCCGTCCGGAAGGTTCGGCAGTTGATGTAATCGTAAGGGGAGAAATACGTCTGCGGGTAAAAAGCGCCAAGACCGTCGATCTCCTGGTATTCGCCGTTCGCCTGGATGCCGTATTCCCCTAGAATACGGGTGATCAATCCGACATTCGTGCCGCTGTCGAAGCTTCCGTCTTCCTTTAGAAAGGGCTTGGCGGCATAGGCATCCAGAAACACCTTAATCAGCCGGTTGCCCGGGGCACTCCCTATCGTGCTGGTGGCGATATAATTCTCCTGCTCGAAGCCCCAGAAGGAGTCGTGATGCAGCAAATCGTCAAAGGGACGAAAGACCTCCACATCGGTATCCAGGTAGATGCCCCCGTAATGATAGAGGGCGTAGACGCGGGCGTAATCGCTCACAAACGCGTATTTCCCGGCTGCATAGGCTTCCTTGACATAGGTATTGCTCTCCAGATCGGTATTGGATTCGTTCCACTCCATGAAGGTGTAGCCGGGAAGATGAGCTCTCCAGCTCTCCATGCATTCCCGAACAATATCCGGCTTCTCCCCTCTTCCGAACCAGCAGTAATGAATAAGCTTCGGGATCCGGACCTCGGTCCCGGTACCGGTGGACATTGGGCATTCCTCCTGCAGGAAAGGTTATAAATCGGCGTACCTGGTCCGCATTCTTTTACAACCCCGATTAATTCTTTATAAAGAACAGTCATTCAAAAAAAAGAGGCAATGCCTAAACACTAAAAAGAACAAGGGATAACCGTGTATTTCCTGTATCTAATTACCATAGTAGTTCTTTATAGTGAACATGTCAACTCGAAAAATGTCGATCCTCCGCACGGCCGGTCATCGGCTACCCAATCGCAGCAACCGGCGTATCCTTGGCCTGCTTGCCAAGCATCCGGGAGAACAGGCCTGCCTGCTCCTCCGCCAGTTGAAGATAGCCGCCCTGCTGGACGACCCTCCCCTGGTCCAATACAATGACCTGGTCCGCACTGCGGATGGTGGAAAGGCGATGCGCGATCACGATCAGGGTTAGCCGACCCTTCAAGCTCTCCAGCACCTGCTGGATCTTCGTTTCGTTCTCCGTATCGAGTGCGCTCGTCGCTTCGTCCAGCACCAGGATCAACGGTTGGCGCAGAAGGGCACGGGCCAGAACCAATCTCTGCCTCTCTCCTCCGGAAAGCCGGATTCCCCGGTCTCCGATGACGGTATCCAGTCCCTGGGGAAGCTTCCTCACGAAGTCCGCCGCGGCCGATTGACCGAGTGCTTCCCACATCTGTTCCTCGTCCGCTTCCGGGAGCATCATCCGCAGGTTCTCCCTGATCGTCCCATTAAAGAGAAACGGATCCTGCGGGACATAGCTCATCGACTGGCGGAGCGAGAGGATCCGCTCACCTGTCAGCTTCTGTCCGTCCATGGTAACCTCTCCGCTTTCCGGCTCGAGCATCCCCATCAGCAGGTCGACCAGCGTGCTCTTGCCCGCTCCCGACCGCCCTACGATGGCGGTCATTTCATGGGGCCGGATGCGGACCTGAATGTCCTTAAGAGCATAGCCTCCTTCGCGACTATACCGGAAGGAGACATTCCGGCATTCCAATCCGGTTTGCAGCGGGATGGGGACAGCATTCCCTTTCTCCGTTCCCGTACCGTTCTGTTCCTCGGCTTCTCGTGCCTCCCTTTGCAGTTCGCGGAGGGATTTCAGTGCCGGGATGGAGGCGGCCATGGACTCCAGATTGGATTGAATGCCGGTAAACCGGGGCCACAGGCGGGAAAAGATTAGCATGACGACCAGAAGGGACTGGCCTTCGGAATGGAATAGCATCACAGAGCCGTACAGAAAAAACACAAGAAGCATGGCGGCGGAAAGCTTGTAGAAGAGCTGGGAATCAAGCTTTACCCTAGCCTGGGCCTCACGCTCTTCCCCCATCTGCTTGCACCAGTTCCGCATCCAGGCTTCCTGGGTCCCTTCCAGCCTGTTGCTCTTGATATCTTTGATTCCGTTGAAATGGTCTGACATTCCTCCCATGTAGGAACGGGCTAGTTCGCTCATCCGGCCTCCATGATGTCTGGATTTGCGAATAAAGGTCCGTGAGAAGAAGGCAAGCGCTAAGCCGCATATCAGAACAAATAACGTCAGCTTGGCCGAAAGCCAGAAGGCTATCCCAATCTGGATAACGGTGAACACGAGCGACGTAAGAAACTGCAGAAAGGTGTACGTTCCGTTGGATACATAGCCCAGCTCTTCCGTCATAGAGGTGATAAGGTCCGATTTCCTTTTGCGAATAAAAAAGGCCCAATTGGCCTTAAGCAGAACCCGGTACGTTTCCAGCCTGACGTGGTTAAGAAAGCCGGTATTCAGCCGGCTGTCCCGCATGGATAAATTTCGCTGGATGAGAATCTGGCCGGTTACCAGAACCATATAGCTCCCCAGAATGATAAGCAAACCTGATGAGAGGGGAAGCTCGGCAAGGAAATCAAGCCCGCGGATGTAAGAGGGTAAGCCAGACTCTTGCCCCAGGATGCCTGTCAGGTTTAACAGGGGGATCAGAAGCAGCATCCCTATCCCATCCAGCAGGCTGACAAGAGCCATTCCCATCAAGTTAACGTAAAGAATCTTACCGGCATAATGGTGTAATTGGCGTGTAAAGTATAGAACGGGTTCCATGGCTTTCTCTCCCTATGAAATAGCTGGCTTCTTGGTCTTTCTCCACATCCAAAGAACGGGACGCAGAGGGAAATATAGAAAGTGAAGGGACTTAGGAAGCTTAACTATGGCAATATCTTCCGGGTAAGGATATAGGAAGCTTAATACGAATAAGATCTTTTGTTGGCCGGACATTAGGGAAAAGAGATGACCTTTGTGATACTTCGATACATCTTCCGGAACAGGCTTGTTATGAAGATTCACCATGCGTCGGAGGTAGAATAGGGCCTCTTCCGCCAATTGCCAAGCCCTTTTATGGGAGGTCGTCTTCCGAAGGCCATCGGGTATCGGGGTTCGAAGCAATTCGGAAGCGAGTACCAAGGCTTGGGCGCCGGTGTGCAGTTGACCGTTCTGCTTAAGCAGGTAGATCAAAGCTTTGCTGTCAAGCTCCTGGTGGACCAGCAGGGAGATATCCATCAGCCAGCGCAGGCGGGACCATCCATGCCGGGCTCCATGCGCCGTCAGGAACAGGAACAAGTCTTCCCTGCCCAGGTAATAAACGGGCTCCTGTGTAACGGAACTGCACCTTCTTCTTGCCCACAGAAAATCAAAGTCGGGTTCCTTCCCCGGCCCGGGGCTAAGTCTCCAATGAATTTCCAATGTCATTTTTTTGGCCGCATGATAGAACGTCACATGATGATGTCTCCATTTCCAATCGTTAAGGGTCATGTCAGGTGCTTCCATCTTCTCATACCCCGCCTCGACTAGAAGCTCCTCCGCCTGATCCAAATCGGCTAGAGGAATGAGCAGATCCAGGTCACCGGACGTTCGCAGGGACAAATCCCCATAAAGATCCGCCGCGAGCACTGGACCTTTCAAGGACAGGCAGCGAATGGAAGCCTGGCTAAAAAGCCTAAAAATTTGATCCATTTCCGAACATAGGGTAAGCATTTTGAACGTGTTAGCCTGGTAATCCTTGCGCAAATAATCTATTACATAAGCGGGAATCACCGATGGATCCACTTTGCGAATTTTCGTATACAGGAGGGGAAACAATCTATGGTGCCTTGCTAATTCCAGGAATAATCCCCAATCGAAATCTTCTAGTTCTTCCTTGTGTAAAGCATGAACCAAATCCTGCTCTTTCCGAGATCTGACGATGAGGAGAATCAAGTTTAACTCTTTAGGAAATAAACTCAGATCCAAATGAAGTTCTTTATTCATTCTGGTTCCCTTCATTCCTATTATTTGTCAATCACCTTAGCGAACTTACCGACGACTACGTAGTTGTCCATGCTTTCGTACCCGGTTATGTAATAGGGGCCGCAGCGAAGCCAGGCATGGGCGGCCATCTTCCCCTGATCATCCCGGCCAACACCAAGATACAACGTGCTTTCCAACCCTCTTCTTTCCAGCATTTTCAGGGCGGCAATCGCTTTGACCAGGCAGCGGCTATCCCAGAACGTGTGACGACTCATGAGCAGGATCGCATCATGAACAGGAGACAATACTTTCTTCTCTCCCGTCAACTCCCTGCTGGTCTCTTCCTGTATGACCCCGAGGATAGGGGCTACCCGGGAAAAGGGAAGCAATATTAAGATCCGCGCCAAGGCTAGATAAAAGCAAGCCTCCATTAATCGGAGCATGGTTCTTCTATCTAAATGAAAGAACCGGTACATTCTTCTTACTCGATTCATGGCATCTCCCCGAACTTTAATGCTTACTTGCCGGCTATGGCAATCAATTGTTCATTAATCATATGCTCCAAGAAAGATTGGGTCTGCTCCCGGCAAAGCGCGGCATCCACTTCATATTCGGAAACCAATTCGGCTACCACTTCCTCCATGGTACGCGGCTGCTCCAGCAGCTCCCAGATCCTTCCGCCGATCTCACCCAGATTGTAATACTTCCCGTTCTGGATGCTCAGCATCACTTTCTCTTCTCCCATGTCACTAACGATATTCCCAGGGACTTGACTGAACCTATCACTAAGCGTGTTGATGGAATTGATTTTCACGTTGTACCCCTCCCGTTATAACAGAATCCATAAAGACCCGGACAAGCTCGGTAACCGTAACTTTTGACTCCGGACGCTGCAGCTGGAACATATCGATTCGACCCGCCAATTGGGCGGAGGCTTCAAAGTGCCATCCAGCTAATCCGAGCGGTGGAATGAGAAAAGGTCGGAACGTGTGCCGTCCTAACGTTGGCAAGCGCTCCAATCCGTCTATCTTCCGGATGGACACCTCTTCTGCCCCATTCTTGACCAGCTCCACGATTCCGGCAAGCGGCTGGGGAGTATTCAGAAATTGGCCATTCAGAGGAATGCGGTACTTGGTCATTCTTCCGTAGACGGATTTGTAATCATCAACAGGCATAGCAAGGTGTGCCAAGCTTTCCTGCCAAAGCTTCTGCTGCGGATAAGCAGGTGAAACACGGATTCCCTTGTCTTCGTCAAAGGATAAAGCTATCAGGTCATCACTCAGAAGAGAACAGCCCTCTCTCAATAAGGCGGCGGCCAGCGTAGATTTACCGGCGCCTGATTCCCCGACTAAGGCATATACCTTGCCATCCATCGATAGGGCGCTTCCGTGAAGCGGATAGATCCCTCTTTGCATCAACAGGGCAGCCATACAGGTTCCGAGCAGATACAAGCGGATCATATCGAATCCTTCCTCTTGTTCGCCAACCGGAGAAATCATGATAGTCCGTCCGTCCTTGATGCCATAAAAAGCATTGTCCGGGATATAAAACAAAACCTGTTTGTCCAGAACCATATAGGTATTGGGATTATCCAATAAGATCGGTTTGTAAGCCGACATCTCATCCAGAATAACCTCGGCATCCACCGGCCCCTCGTGCTGATGGTTCGTCAGCAGCTCGGGAAGCGGAATCTCACTGGATATCGTTAATCCGAAAGCGCCGTATACGGTGCCATTTGGGATAATTGACAAGCTGCTTCCCTCCATCTGACTGGGATTGTTATGGTAAAGGCCCTTACATTGTGCTATAAGGGCCTTAAACCATCCTTTATTCAATAAACCTTAGCTCCAGGTAAGCTGGTTACGAGGAGTTCCTTCCGGATAAGCATGATCGAGGTGATTGCCGTTGTTAGGATCCAGGAAAGTTTGATCCACATTCAGAACTTCCAATTCAGGAGCTTTCCATTCTTTCTTCATTTCGTTTCACCTCCTTTCAAGTGGCTTGTTTAATAAACCGGTAGAAGATTAAACTTCTCATAGCGATGCGGTAATCCGGGTCCGTAGCCATCTCAGGGCGAACATTGCTGCTCATCTTGTCGATGGCCCGGTTGACTACGCTGCTGTCCAAATAGTCCATGACTGTCCGATCCGAACGAAGGTGTCTTAGCTCTTCCGTAAGCAGCTTCCAGGACGGGATTAGGCGATGAACCCAATCCGCTCCCTGAACCCCGCGAACCCTTTGATTCAATCGGATTTTGTCAGGCAGCACGGACTCGGTTGAACGTCGGATGAGAGCTCGATCCATTCCATTCTTAACATACTGTTCATCAGGAAGGGAGAGGCAGAACCGAATGACCCGGAGATCGTTCGTTGGATCGGCATATCTCAAGGAATACCGCAAGGATAATTTGGTAGACAAAGTATTGGTAGCATTCCAGTGGAACAGTTCTCCATAATGCTTCTTCCGAAGCTCATGCATGCCGGCACCTGAGTACCATCCTGATTCATCCAATCCATGCTCCCTTAATTTATCAAACACCTTCGACCGTTCTGCGAAGGAAGGGTTTATTAAGGTCGGGAAGCGGTATGTAGTTTCCTCCGGAAAGAAGCGGTCCATTACGGGAAAAGCGGTTCGGGCGATCAAAGGAAGGCTCCGGAACCGGGCCGTTCCCACCTTGTGGCTGTATTGATGAAGCTCATTAGCCAGCTTGATCCACTGGAGTCGTTTAAGCAGGAGAGCATAATAACTTAGAGCCGATCCCCAGGAAATGGACAGGTTGCCCCTGGCCCCATTCAACAATACTCCCATCCGTTCTTGTTGGGCACTCTCGAATATTCCCCTTAACCAGAAGGAATTTTCAAAGAATTTGTAGGGCATTTCCATCATATCCAGCATGCCGTCTACTTCATCCAGAGAGTTCCTTCCATCAAAATCAAGATAATGGGCTTGGATGCCTCCAATATAATCAATGGTGGATTGAATATAAGGCCTTTCATCGGGCATTAAATATTTGGGGGTATAGTCCTTAAAGTCCTTCGAGGGGATATAACTGAAAGTATGCAGCTGCTTATTTCTTTCTTTCAGCATTCTAGCCGCAAAACCAACAATGGATCCCGAATCCAGTCCTCCGCTTAGATGAGCCCCTACCCCCCGATAAGTTCGGGTTCTGGATGAGACCGCCTGGTTGAATACTTCACGGAAAGCTTCGATGTATTCTTCATCCGACTTAAGGCGCAAGGGTTTACCTGGTGACAGGGTGCAATACCTCGTCAGCTTCACCCCGTCTGCCGATACTTGAATGCTATGGGAGGGGGGAAGCTGCTCCACATTCTCGTAGACCGTGGCTCCCATATCAATAACGTCGATGGAACCCGATATGGCAAGGTACTCGGCAAGCCATTGCTCATTTAGCTTCTTGTTGATATAAGGCAGGTTCAGGAGAGGCCGAAGAGTCGTAGAGAATGCGAACCGTCCCTGACTCCGGGTATAATACAAAGTGCGGCAGCCCGAGAAATCCCTAGCTCCAAATAACACCTTGCTTCTCTCATCCCAGATCACAAAAGCAAAGTCCCCCAGCAGATACTTCGGCGTGTCCTCTTTCCACCGTTCATAAGCAAGAAGAATAAGTCGGCTGTCCGGCATTCCCGCCCGTTCGGCATAATCGATCTGCAGCCTGTCAAAAAGCTCTTGCCTGTTATCCAGAATAGCATCAGCCGTAATGGCCAGGCGTCTGCCGCTGTCGTAATACGGCAGCTCTTCTCCCACCGATTCGGGGGTTATCCATTGCGAGCAGCAGGCGAAGAAAAGATTCTCTTGATGCCAGGACTGAATATCATCGGCGGGGAAGGGAAACCAATCATGGATGAGAATCTGCTGCCATTCCGGCTGTATAGGCTCGCCCGATAAGTTGTAGATCCCGGCAATGGCGCTCATGGTTTCCTCCCCGCTTTCTTCTATGGTAGTGTCGTTCTTTTTAAAGAACGATGAGAGATGACTAATTCCCGTCCAGGCGCATCGGCGGACCGGCTGTTCTTCAGCACGGCTTTTCCCGGCCTTTGCGTTCTGTAGGGCCTACGTTGTTGTTCTTTATAAAGAACAACGTTAGAATACCATCTTGCCTATTCGTTGTCAATCGCTTTTCTTTTTTATTTTTCGACTTTTTTTGTTCCCTGGCTCAAGGCCCGGATCAAGTGCCGCCCTCTCTGTAGATAGAGGGGAATCAAGGACCCGTGACGGCTGTCCGTCAGTCCCTTCTCCAGCTCGAAGCCGGCCTCCACGCGGGAAGGAAACAGCCACCGGGCGGCTCCCGGCAGGGCATGAAAGAAGGAGTCAAAGAGCATATGCTGCGTGACCAGCAAATTCCGGTAACGACCGATGGCCCCGGGGGGATGCTGTCCGTGTTCCGGCTCCCAATACAGCCGTTCGGGCAGCTTCCAGAGAAGCGGCTGAATGGCGTGAAGATGCGGAAATTGACGGTAAAGGACGGAAAGGGTCCATTTCAGCCTGCGCGAGGTTCGATCGACAGCCGCATCCCGTAGTAACCTGGAATAGTCCAGACGGTCCCCCAGCACATGAACGAGCTGAACCAGATCAAGCAAATATTTGGCCGAATTCAGGTTATGTTTCCAGCCGTGAAGGGCGATCATATAGAACTCATGATAATCGGAAAGCCTGCGGATATAGCGGAACTTTCCGTACGGCTCGGAAGCAGCCCAGAAGGCGTCCATTGTGAGCGCGGAAGTGTTCTCCTTCAGCAGACCCCAATGAAGCTCCACTGTCAGCGGGACCGGAGTATGCGGCAGCCTGCGGCTGAAGCTCCGGTGAAAGTGGGCGGGAATCCGCTCTTCTTCCTCGTCATATCCGAGGGAACGGACGCATTCTTCCGCTGCCTCCAGGTGAACGGGTTGGATGAGCAAATCGATATCCGAAGTCGGACGCGCACTCGCCCCGCCGAAATAACGCTCGGCAAAAGGCACTCCCTTCAGCGGAATGGCCGGAATCCCTCTCTCCTCCAGGCTCTGCAGCAGCTTCTGCAGGGAACGGCCGAGATAGAGATTCAAGTACAAAGAATCCGACCGGACCTGCTGCAGCCGATTACGAAAGAATGCCGGGACCTCCTCCAGCCGGTTCCGGCTGTGTAGAAGAGAGTACACCTGGCAGCAAATACCGGATTCTTCTATTTGCCGAAGCGCCTCCTGGTACTGAGCGGTCTCCGAAACCGGGGGAAGCTTGCCCGAAGGGTCATACAGCGATCTAAGCAGGGTATACATCAACCGGCATCGGCTCCTTATCCTTGGTCTCCTTCCGATGATGAAGACGGCGGTACAGCCCCTCCGCTTTCACCAGCTCCTCGTGGGTGCCTTCCTGCACCATCCGGCCTTTGTCCAGGACGACGATCCGGTCCGCATCCCGTACAGTGCTCAGCCTGTGGGCGATCACAATAGTGGTTCTTCCCTTCATCAGCCTCTCCAGAGCCGTCTTCACGTCCCGCTCGGTTTCCGTATCCAGTGCAGAGGTTGCCTCGTCGAGCAGCAGCACCGGAGCATTCCGAAGCAGGGCCCGGGCGATGGCCAGCCGCTGCCTCTGGCCGCCCGACAGCTTCGCCCCCAACTCCCCTATCGGAGTATCATAACCATCGGGAAGCGCCATAATCTCTTCATGGAGGCAGGCATTCCGGGCCGCCTCCCTCAGTTCCGCTTCGGTCACACCGGGTCTTGCGCCTAACAGATTCTCCCGGACCGTCCCGTCGAAAAGGAAGGTTTCCTGGGAAACAAGCGAGAAATAGGAGCGGCGTTCCGCCAAATCCATGGAGCTTCCCCTCCTGTCGTCCAGCCAAATCTCTCCTGCCTCAGGCTGCTGAAAACCGGCCAGCAGCTGCAGAAGGGTCGTTTTCCCCGCTCCGCTTGGCCCGACGACGGCCACCGTTCTTCCAGCCGGAACCGTTAGCCGGAAGTCTTCGAACAGCCGTGTTTGTCCCTCATACCGGAAGCAAAGGCCTTCGAAGCGGATGGCCTTCTTAAGCGGGGCCGGCGGTATGTATTCCGGCAGACCGGTTGCCGGGACCGGGGCGGAAAGCAGGGGAGCGATCCGGTCGAGAGCGGCGAGCGACCTCTGGAAGGAGGCCCACTGCCCGGCGAGCCCTGTCAGCGGGTAGACGAGGTGATTGACCAGGTTCAGAAAGGTGAGCAGGCTGCCTACCGTCATCATTTGACGGGAAAGAAAGTAAGCCCCCAGTCCGAGGCTGGTCATAAAAACGACCGAGCTAACCGCGAAGCCCCCCGCCTGAAAGGCTCCGCTCAACTTGGCGTTCTGTCGTTCCAAGCGGTACAGCTCCCGGTTGAAGCCGGCATACTTGCGGTAGAGCATCCTCTCCAGAGCATAGGCCCGCACCACTCCATGGCCGCGAATCGTCTCATTCAGCAAGCTGCTCATCGTGCCGAGCAGCCGCTGGACCTCACGTCCGTTGCGTCGAAGGAGCCAGCCCGACGCCGCCCCGGCGGCAAGGGCTGCCGGAGCCGCGCACAGGCTGACCAAGGCGATGGTGCCGTTAAGCTGATAGAGGTACACGAAGACGGCGGCATACACCACAGGGAGGCGGAGGATCTCCATCAAGCCGCCGCCCAATACCCCACCGATGCTGTGAAGGTCGTTGGCGAACCTCGAGACGAGGTCTCCCGAACGGTGCCCGGACAGCTCGGAGCCGGGGAGGAGAAGCAGTCTTTTGTAAAGAGCTTTTTCCATATCCCGCTTTACACCGGTAGTGGCGGCGGTTTCGGCTAACGCATGCAGGTAAGCGATGGCGGCGCTCGCCGCCAGAAGACCGGCCCCAAGCAGCAGCAGGCTTTTCAAGCGGTCCATTTGCGTATGAATCGCCGCATCGGTTAAGGCCCCGTAGTACCAGGCGTATACGAGCGTCTGGGCAAGCTCCAAGCCGTACAGCACCGCCAAAGCGGCATAAGCCATGCGGTGCCGCCAGAGGTAGGGACGCACCAGAACCATGGTCCGCCTCAGCTCTCCGCCTATTCGTTGTATCCGGGATGTGACCGCGCTCATCAAGATAATAAACGTTCCTTCCAATCCAAGTATCTTCTCATGATCGGAGAAGCGAACGGCAGGTTCATAGCGGCGAACCGCCATACGGCCGCTGCCGCTCGATCCAAGCTTGCTCCAGCGTGCCTTCGGTGAACATAAGCAAGCTTCCCCACGATGCATCGGGCTTCGACCGGTTGATCGTAACCGACATTCGCATCCCCCTTGCAGAGGTATCCGGCCTCTCCGCTATCCTTCGGCAGGCGTAGACATCGATGGGCTACGAGGCGGCCGGCTTGGTCGTGAAACAGCAGGATATCCCCCGGACTTATATCCGAAGCTTTAACGGGAACAAACCGGCAAATCATACCTTGCCGGATGTAGGGGAACATGCTGGATCCCACCGCAGGCAAATCCATGTAACCCTGGCTTCGCAGCCGTTGCCGGATCAGAGCAAGCTCCGGCTCAAGCCGCTTCATGCTCGACGAGTCCGCAGCGCACAAGATGAAGGAGGAACTCCTCCAGCTCCTCGCGGGCCGAGCCGGCCGGTACCGAATAGTGGCTGCCGAGCTTCTCCAGAAGCTCTTCTGCGCTTTGCGGTTCGGCAAGCAGCGACCAATAGAAGCCGCCGGTTTCGTTCAGCTTGGTAACCGTGAACTGATCGGCATCCAGAATGACCCATTCTCCTTCCATATGAACGGTATCGTAGTCCTTGCTCCGTACATAACGGATGGTCATGAAATCAGCTCCCAAAAGGTGTCGTTCTTCTGAAAAAACAGCTCATAAACGGGAACCGCTTCTGTAAGCGTAACCAGAAGGCTGAAGGCTTTACGCGTTTCTTCCGCATCATGGGCCCAGTAGAAAACTTTGTCGGTCAGCTGAAGAAGCGCGCTGGGCTTCGAGATCGGATTGCGGAGATTGATGGGAGACTGCTTCAAAAGCTGGATGCTCGAAAGCGGGCAGACGGGCTGGTCCGGCGCTCCGTGGAGCTCGCTCCGGAAGGGGGAATCGTACACGGTTATTTTTCTTGGCGTAATCCGGACCAGCGTGGCTTCGTCGGAGAGAAGCTCCCTAGGCTGAGACAGCCGGGCGGCGGTCGATTTTCCGGCTCCGGAAGGCCCCGCGAACACTACGGCCCGCCCGCGGTCCACCACACAGGAGGAATGAAGGAGCAGCCCCCATTCGTGATGAATCAGATAAGCGCTGTACAGGTTCATCAAAGCGTGTTTTAAGGCAAGCTCATTATAGGCCGAGATTTCGGAGTGAACGTAGTCGCTCTCCGTCTCGAGCAGGTAATCCGCACGGGCATAGGAGATCACTCCCCCCTGCTTGGTGATTTCCACATGATCGTCCACAAAAGGAACCCCATACCCTTCGTTCACTTGAACGAACAGGTCGGGCTTCCGGCTGCTTGAGAAGCTGAAGCGGAAGCTCTTCTTCAGGCCGGCCAGCAATCTTTCTGACCGGCAGACAAGCTCCACGCAATGCTCGCCGATCGTCGTATACATGGGTATCATAACATCCCCCGGATCTCCAAAAGGAAAGATGGAGGCCAACTAACAGCTGTTGGCCTCATGCTTTGCTTAGTTGCCTTTTCCATTCCCGTTGCCATTGCCGTTCCCGCCGCCGTTATGCGGCCCGGTATAAGGAGGATTGGGATAGCTGATCCCACCGTTTCCCGTCCCCGGGTGATTCAGGTTCCCATGGCCCTTGTTCCAGCTTTGAGCGGTCTCAAAGCGGATCGGCCGATGCTCCAGAACAAGCGGTCGCTGGTACTCTTTCAAGGCTAACCCCTCCATTCGACTGGACTTTTACGTCCATGTTCATTATAGCGAACAATGGCGTTCCTTGTAAAGATCACTCTGCTATTCTCCTACGGAGTGAAGGTGCCGAGCAGCCTTTCGGCTTCCCCGAACGGAGTCTCGACCGTTTCGTAGACACGCAAGGAGAAATCCCTCACGGAACGGATGGAGCGGATATCTATCGTCTGGACTCCGCTTTCCACTCTGCCCTCTCCCGTGAGCGGTAGCAGCTTGGCCCCGAGCGTATTTCCTTGGCTGTCGAGCAGCTCGACCTTCATCCGGGTAAACGTCTGATCCACCACGACCTCGTCCTGGCGGGTGACGGACAGATTCAGGTTTACCTTATACGTGAAGGTAGTAGCCTGCGGCTGGGCCTGCTCTGGAGTTACCGTCCAATCATTAAGCTTCACCTGGAACGGGTAGAAATCGAGTCCTTTGACGGACGGCTTGATTCCGGTCTGAAGAGAAGCAATGGTTGCCTTATAAGGGGCAGCCGTCACTCCGTCCAGCAGCTCCATTCCTACCCGGTCGCCTTTCTCCGATGCCGGGAGAACGAAGGAATAGTAAAGCACATACCCGACATTGGGCATGAGAGAATCGACTTTGGTGCTTTGGCGGGTTCCGGCGTATTTGTTCCCGTCGGCGCTTACCCACTGCGTCTGAAAATTCGGCAGGGGAAGGGGCCGGTCACTCCGGTTGATGAGCTTGAATTTGGCGATTCCGGACTTGAAGCCTCCCCCTTCGCTTTCATTCAGGTGAAGGTCGGCCAGGGTCACCTCCAGCTTCGGATGGATAAGCCGGTTAAGCGAATCAAAGGGGATCCGGCTGTTCCAGTCATAGGCGACGGGCTTCCGGATAAAGGGCTGGGCGTTGCTGTCCTCCGGAAGAGTGACGGCCAGCCGGCCCACATAATAGGTGACGGTCGTTTTGTCGTCAGCGGTAAAGGTTTCCGGTGTCAGCACCATCAAGCTATGAAGGTCGAGCCGATTCTCGATAGGAAAAGAAAAATGAACATACCGCTGCTCTCCGGGCTCCAGGGTAACATTCCCCTGCTCGAGTCTTTGTCCGGTGTAAGCTTTATCGGATAAAGCGTTCAGCCGGAAATCCGGGATCGAGCGCTTCTCTTTGCTCTTGTTCGTCACCAGCAACCGGACGACGGTCGTATTTCCTTGCGGGGTGATCTGCTCATCGAGTCCGTCCGCCTTGTATTCCAAGGCGGTCGTCAAATCCGGAAGGGAGAAGGAATCTCCCCATTTAACAGAAGCGGAGGGCTTGTTCCATACCGTTCCCTCCCCCCTCCATTCCATTCCTCCCACGGGAACAGACTGGATGTAGGTCTCTTTCTTCGGATAGACATACTCATCCACCTCTACCCAAGACAGCTCCTCCAACGAAAACTCGTCTTCCCGGTCAACCGCCATCATATAGCTTACTTCAACTGACGTTCGGGGCTGAATGGACCTAGGATTGGAGGCGCTTGGGCTCAAAGTATAGGAAACCCCGTCCGTCGTCTTGGCCTTCAATTCCAAGTCGGGAACACGGGTCACCCTCGTCCCCTCGTTGTATAATTTCACCACGGCTCCGATGCGGGTGCCTTCGGCCGTTTTTTCGTTCAGGACACTTTTGACAACGGCGCGAACCGAGTTCGGAAGATAATAGCCGGCCGCCTGCATGGAGGCGGAAGGACTCTCCTGGGCAATCGCCAGATATGGCGCGCCGGGCAGCAACAGGGCCCCCGACAGAATCATCACCGCGACAGTTTTGGTACCTTTTCTCTTCACTTTACCGTCACTCCATTTTATGGGCTATTCCGCAGCAGCGGCTTGAACTTTCTCCTTGTCCTTCAGCTGACCGGGATTGGAGACCACAACGGCGTCCCCTTCCTTCAGCCCGGCTACGATTTCCTGGTTGTCCTCGCTGACCCTTCCAAGCTCCACCTTGCGCTTCTCCACCGCTTCGCCGGCCATGACAAAGAGATAATGATTATCTCCTTCGTTTACGACGGCATAGGACGGAACCGCAAGACCGATCTGCTCCTGTTCCTCCGTCAGTTGAACCGCCAGCTTCATGCCGGGATTAAGGCTCATATCCGGATTCGGAACTTCCAGGTTAAGCTCGTAGGTTCTGGTTTCCGGATCCATGATTTTGGAGAGGAAGCTGATCTTTCCCTTCTTGCTTTCCGTCTGGCCCGGAACAGTATAGGTCAATTCCGTTTTGGTGCCGATCAGCTTAACATCTTTCTCCGACAGCTGGGCCTTGATCTTGATGGGATCGACCTTCTGAAGATGCCCCAGCTTGGCCCCCTGCGGTACCGGCATTCCCGGCTCGAGCGTGGTCAAGTCGGAGATGATTCCCGTTAAGGGAGCCTTAACCTTGTAATCCTCCATTCCCTTCTCCACCTGCTGATAAGACAGCTGGGCGTTCACCAGAGCCGTCTCCAGCTCCGAGAAGGAGGAAGCCGGTTCGGCCAAAGCCTGCTGCTTCTGCTTGAGCTGTTCCAGATCCGTCCGGGTATTCAAGAGACGCAGCTCCAGCTGGTACAGCTGCTCCTTCGTGGCCGCTCCCACATCATAATCGTTCCGGGTCTTGTTATAGGTACGGGTGAGCTCGGCGATCGTCTGCTCCAGCTTAACCACCGAATTGCTCATTTCGAGCTTCTGGGCTTCCCACTGCTTCTTGGCATTATCCTTGGCCCGGCTGATCGCGTCCTGGGCGGTCTTGACCGCAAGCTTCGCCCGGTCCCTTTGGGCTTCGGAGTCACCCGAGGTCAAGAGAGCGATGACTTCACCCTGCACGGCCCGGTCCCCCCGCTTCTTCGTCAGCTGGCTTATCGTTCCGCCGGCACGGCTGATGATTTCGAATTCGGCCGAAGCCGCGGCATCCGCCGGCCGCTGGACGGGGTCTCCCAGCTTCTGGCGGGAGGCTTTGATGACCTTCACGGTCTTGACCGTGACCTGCTCGGCGGAGGCGACGGACTCGGCGCTTGGCGTCGTCCCCGAGCAGCCGGACAGGAAGGCGAAGCTGAGAATCAGGATACCGGCTGCTCTCCCGCCGGCTTGGATGCGGTATGGCTTACGTCTTTTCTGCCTCATGACGGTTTAATCCCTTCTTTCTGCAGCCGGCCCGGCTGCCTAGTGCCTTATCCGTAAATGATCTTCTGCTTTCATTAGGCTAGGTATACAGGTACGCCTTCGCTTCCTGCTTACGGATTTTGTTCCACACGATTCCGAGCAGGTTCACTTTGGCGTGCTCCAGTTCGGAAGCGATCCGTTTGGCCGCGCTCCTCTTCACCTTGCCGAATTCAATAACGAGCAGCACCCCGTCGCATTGGGCCGCCACGACCCGGGAGTCGGTGGAGGGCAGGACGGAGGACGTATCCGCAATAATCAGATCGTAGTTCTTCCCGAGCTCGGCCAGCAGCTCCTTCATTCGTTCGGAAGCAAGCAGCTCCGTCGGATGGAGCGGAGGGGCGCCGGCATAGACAACCGACAGATTCTCTACCGGAGATTCTATAACGATATCCGAAACCTCACAGGGACGGCTCAGGAAGTCGGCAAGCCCCTTCCGGCCGGTTTGGCCGAATACGGCATGGAGGGAAGGATGGCGGAGATCGGCATCCACCAGGACCACCTTACGGCCCAGCTGGGCGTAGGCGGCCGCCAGGTTCACGGCGGTGGTGGTCCTCCCTTCCTTTCTTCCCGGGGAGGTGACGACAATGCTCTTCAGCCCCTTCTCCAGGGAACGGTCCAGATTGAACCTAAGCGACCGATAGGCTTCTGAAGTGATAGAGGCCGGGTGGTTCTGCATGACAACGGAGGTTTCAGCGGATGGTTGCGGCATATGTCGTTTCCCCTGCCTTTTCCCGAGATTGGACCCGGCTTGCCGGCCGCCGTTCCTTCGCTTTCATTCGCGGAATGACGGCAAGGGCGGGCTGCCGGAAAATGGTACGGACGTCCTCGTCCGTTTTCAACGTATCGTCCATGGCTTCCAGAAAGAGAATGAGTCCCACCGCCGCCACGAACGAACCGACGAAGCCGAGGAGGATGATCTGATTGGATTTCTTGTTGATGGGAACCGGATGCTCCTTGGATTTGGCCGGGTTAAGAATGGTGACGTTGTCGACCTTCATGATCTTGGGGATCTCCGTACGGAATACCTCCGAAACGGCGTTGACGATCGTAGCCGCCTTATCGTAGGAGTAATACTGCGCCGCAATGGTCATGATCTGGGTATCGTTCAGGCTCGAAACATTGATCATGCCGATCAGCTGTTCCGAGGTAAGGTTGAGGTCCGGGTATCGCTGGACAACCTTGTCCATAATGGCCGGTGTTTTAATGATCTCCTTGTAGGTGCTGATCAGGCCGATGTTGACCCCGATGGCTCCGTAATCGATCTCCTGCCGGCCGAGCTGCTCTTCGGTGACCGTTTTGTTCACGATCAGCTTCGTCGATGCCAAATAAACCGGACGGTAGTTGGTCGAGCTGTAGAGCGAAGCCAGCACGGTCCCTCCGGCAATGAACAGAACAAGAATCCAGAGACGCTTCTTCAGAATAAACAGATACTCTTTAATGTTGATGTCCACCTTCATTTCTTCTCCCTTCGACATTCCGGCTGCGCCTCATATTCTCTATAAAGAACGGCGTTTCAAAAAATAAAGGCCATTTCCATCATCGCCGCATGAAGATAACGGAAATTCCTTTCCCATTCCATACTAGTTCTTTATAGCGAACATGTCAACAGAATCTTGCAAATTTTGCAACCCAGCCGTAAATCATCGCTTTCGGGGAACTCTAGCGCTTTACCGATGCTGAACCGGTAAGTGTTTCTTGAAAAAACTGCCGGATTTCTTCTACCGTAAGACCCATACCTCTCGCTTTCGAAATAAGCTCTATCCATTCCTCATCGATCTCGATTGACTCCCACGTTTCTGCGGACATAAACATTCCCTCCTTTGCTCAGGGGCTAAAAGCAGTGTGTCCAACCGTCCTTTTCTATGTGGTTTCGAGAATGGCCTGCCGGCCGTCCGGCAGGCCTTATGTATTAGTAGCAGAACCACTTCTTCCAAATCTCGTAAGACTCGTCCAGCTGGCATAAGCGATCGTTCTTCTCGCACCAGTCTTTGGCGTCTTCTCCATTTGGCCAATTGATGTGGAATTCCCAGCTGTCGTCATGCGAGAACAAGGACCCGAGCCACTTGCTGAAAAAACCGTATTTCGCGTCAGTGACCTCCAGCCCGCCGGATGATGCATAAGCGCTTACGGGACTCAGCAGGAAGCAAACCAGCACGACAGCTGCTGCCCATCTTTGAAGTCTCCCCAATGGACATTCCCCCTTCGGAAATAACGAACAGATATTGTTCTTTATAAAGAATATACAACAAGCACAAGCTTTTGAGAAGGACTAAATTAGGTCCTTTTCACGTGTCTCGCTAGGCGTGAGACTACGGTACTTCTCCCCATTCAAAAACCGTGATTTCCGGCCGGCAGTGAAGCCGGATGGGAAAGAGCGTCGTTCCGATGCCCCGGTTCGTATAGACGTGAAATCCCTTCTCCTCGAAGGAATACAAGCCGATGGAATACTTCTGCCCGAGCTCGGGCGTGAACAGGCTGCCTACGCCGGGAATCCGGATCTGGCCGCCGTGGCTGTGCCCCGAAAGCTGGAGATCTACAGAGAATTTCATCGCGGTATCGGCAAAATCGGGTTCATGGCAGAGCAGAAGAACGAACTCCTCCTGCCTTGCTCCAATCAGCGCTTTCTTCAGATCGGGCTGCCCGTAGATCATTTCGTCCACTCCGGCCACTCGGAACCGCTCGCCCCCTTTGCTCACGGGCCGGTTTCCGTTAACGAGCACCGTGAAATCGGCCTTCTCCAGGACATCCCTAACGCTATCCGCTCCGAGCCTCATGTCATGGTTGCCCAGCACGGCGAACTTGCCGAACTCCGCTTTCAGCCGCGATAGGATGGGGATGATGCCCGGGTTGACGCGGCCGTACTGGGAATCGAACAGATCGCCTGTAAAGCAGATGAGGTCAGGCTTCTGCCGCTGAACAAGCTCGGCCATATGCGCGAGCCGGTTCACGCTGTAATATTTGCCGAGATGGGTATCGCTGAACTGAACCACCCGCATGCCGTGAAAAGCAGCCGGGAGGCGTCCGGGAGCCAGCTTGATTTTCTGAATCTGGATCCAGTAGCGTTCGCCGAATACTCCGTACAGACCTCCGGCTCCGAGCAGCATGGGCAGAGCTCCCGCCGCGAACAGGCTTTTTCTTAGAAACGTTCTTCGGGTTAACCGTGAATCGGCCATACCGGATACCTCCTTCCTGTCGGGGAATTCCCGCCGTGCCGTTGGCGTCTCAAACGGGATATTAAGGGGGAGAAAAGGCTCGCGCCGCTCCATACTCGTCCATGCGGTTTACGCCGTGCTTCATACTATAATTTACTTCCGATAAATAGGACTTCTCTCCTATACGGGATCCAAAAGGGGTGAGGCTATGTATCTTATTGAATTGAGCCGGTGGGGCATTAAGCAAGGGCTGCCCGCCAAGCCCTACACGCCGGCCGACTATGCCATGGCGGATGCCAACATTCAGGGAATCAACCGCGCGCTTCGTTACGCCAGGGACAACGGGTACCCGGGGGCGGTGCTGCCGGAAGGCTCTTATGCCCTATGCTACCCGCGTGCCATCGAAATGCAGAGCCATCTGACATTCCATCTGAACGGCTCTACTCTGAAGGTGATCTACGACTCGGACACCAAATCTCCCTTCGACCCCCGCACCACGACGGACTACTACAACTTCGGCGGCAAAAGCCTCGTCTTCGACAACGTGACAGACGCCCATCTAACGGGAGGCACGATAATCGGAGACCGGGACGACCGCAGTTTCTTGAGCCCGAATGAGGCCCGAATGGAAGGCACCTACGGCGTCTCGTTTCAGAGAAGCACACGCTTTAGCTCTATCAGCCACTGCACCGTCCGGGATTATATGGGGGACAATGTTACCTTTGCCAGCACAGCCTCTCGGGAATTAGCGGAATTCAATTTAAATCTGACGCTCGGTGCCTTGGATTATACTACAGGACAGCCTGTCCCTTCCAGCAATACGCTGACCTCCGGCTTTCTCTCCCTTCCTGCGAATCCGTCTTACTCTTCCTTTCTCGTGGCCGGCGCCGGTTACGCCCGTCTGACCGCATTGACCACAAGAGAAATCGACGTTTTCTACTACCGGGCCGATAACAGCTACATGGGGGCCCTGCGCCGAAAGAAAATCTATACCGACATCACAATCCCCGACGGGGCCGCCAAGATGCGCCTGGTGTTCTTTAATGAGACCTCTCCGGCCAAAAACATGCAGCTTACGCTGAAATTCGGTTCCATTCCCCATCACAACACGGTGGAATACAATGAGCTCTTCAACGGACACCGGGGCGGCATTACACTCGGGGGCAGCTATAACGTGCTCCAGCACAATGTTATCCGGGACAATGGAAAAGGAAGCGGCCGCTTTCTCGACGGGAAGCCTATCTTCCCCGACTCCACCCGCTATGCCGTCAACCAGGAGGACTCCTACGGAGACAACTGCGTCATCCGCCACAACCTGATGTACGGCAGCAACCACGGCATTCTCGCCGGCTGCTATTCCCTACATGTGGAGAACAATCACATCTATAACATGGATTCCATCGGCATCAACCTGTACAGTCTTCGGTTCGCCGTTCTGAAGGGCAATGTTATCTACAACTGCGGAACGACCCTCGGGCTGATGAATTCGAACTTTGCAGACGCGTACGTGGAGATTACCGGCAATTCCCTTACCGGCGGAAATCTCTCGTTTTTCGGAAACTCCACCTATCAGGTCCATGTAACGGACAATCATCTAACGGATATCCCTAACTTGAATATGGGGGCATCTGAGCTTACTGTCTTCCGCGGCAACCGCATCCGCTATTCTTCCCTGACGTCTACCCCGGTGATCACCATCAACAAGCTGGAAGGCTGTGTTCTGGACTCCTCCGTTCCACGAGACATCACCCTGAAAACCTATCGTGTGCTCGCCAGCACCTTCAACAATGTCCGGGTCAATCTCCAGACAGTTAACGGAACGGCGGCCAGCGAGAAAATCTACATGGAATGCTGCACCTTCCTCGACGGCGCTATAACTAACCACATCTACTTAACTAAAAGCCGGGAGGTCACCATCGTACGCTCCTCCTTCACCGATACCGTTCTGAAAGCCGGCAATATCAATACCCCCGGTTCCCAGGCCGTTACCATCGTGGAAGATTCCGATCTCATCTCGAACAAGCTGACCGCTCTGATAGAGACCGATTTCAACCAGCCGGGCGGCACTATCCGCCTTACCCGCTCCACGGTACTCCTCAACAATTCCAGCTTCGCCTATCTCGTCGACCATACAAAGCCAGGCGTCCGTTTCGTCTTCACCCTGTTTCTTAAGGACTCCACCATCCGCTATACCGGTTCCGTTCCATTAAGCTTGGCTTACTACGACACCGCCAATCCGATGATCCGGGTTATTTCCGTCAACACCGGCCTGGATAATGTAATCCTGCTCCCTCCCGACCCCGCCCTCTATGTGGACTATGATCCGGAAACGACCTACCGGACCACCATTTCGCTTGCGCCGGACGGGCCGGCTTTCTCCGCCACCGTCGTTTATAACCTGAATACTAACGCTCCTTATATCCTTATCCTGACTCCCGATAATCAAGTCATCCAGCCCGCTGTCAAGATTCTTGATCCTAACCGGATTCTGATTACCTCTACGACGGCCCTTCTTGTAAAAGTGATCGTTCAGAAGCTATAGAAAAAAGGACTGAACGGCAAGCTCCTTTCCGCTTTCCGTCCAGTCCCTGTCTTCTTGGTTACTCTTGCTTTATCCGAAAGCGGGACACGAGTGCCCTCAGATCTTCCGCCATTTGGGAAAGCGATGCCGCCGAATGGGTAATTTCCTCCATGGACGCCAGCTGTTCCTCCGCGGAAGCCGCTACATTCTGGCTTTCGTCGGAGTTCGTCGAAGCGATATCGGCTATGGACCGGATCGAAGCGACCATATTTTCCGTTACCATGGAAATTTCCTCCGAATAATCCGACACCTGCCGGACAAGCCCTTCCACCGACGAAATCTGGCTGTGGATTTCATCGAAAAGAACACCCGCCGCGTGAACGGCCTGCAGACCCGATCCCACTTCGAGGATAGCCGCATTCATGGCCTGGTCCGCCTGTCCCGTCTCCGTCTGAACATTCGTAATGAGGCCGCTGATTTGGCGGGCGGACTGATCCGTCTGATCCGCTAATTTGCGAATTTCGGACGCCACGACCGCAAAGCCCCGGCCCGCCTCGCCGGAGCGCGCTGCCTCGATGGCCGCATTCAGCGAAAGCAGGTTCGTTTGCTGGGCAATGGAGGAGATCATGCCGATGATGTGACCGATCTCCTGGGAGCGCTGGGACAGCCCGCTAATCGTCGCGGCCAGCTCTTGAATCAGCCTCTCGATGTTGTCCATCTGGGTTACGGCTCCCCGTACCGCGGCGTCCCCCTTCTCCGCCCGGCTTGCCGCTTCGGTGACCGCGGAGGAGGCCTGTTTGGCATGCTCGGTAATGTGGGTGATTTTATCCGTTACGTTCTCAATCATTCGGGTGCTCAGCTTGATGTTGCCGACCTGGTATTCCGCTCCTTCCGCGACGACTTGAACCGAGGAGGCGATCTGCCCGGTCACGACGGAGCTTTGCTCGGCACCCGCCGTCAGCTGCTGAGAAGAAGCCGCGAGCTGGAGAGAAGCCCCATTTACCCCGCCGAGGATTTCGTTCAGCGTTTCCGTCATCCGGTTAAAGCTATCCGAAGCCCGGCCTATTTCATCCCGGCTGGTGACAGTCACCTTCCCCGTCAAATCTCCGGCTTCCACCGCTTCAATGGCGCCCTTAAGCCGGTTAATCGGCTTGGTCAGCCCGTGGGCAAAGAAATAGGAGAGAACCAGACCGCCGACAAGCACGAGAAGGATCAAGACGATGGAATGGACCGCCATATCCTGAACCGGCTTGCCCAGTTCGCTTGCAGGAGCGCTAAGCATAACGACCCAATTCCCCGAAGTCCTGTGGGCTAACCCAAAACGGGTTTCCCCATTCTCTTGGAAGAAGAAATGCGTAACCTCCCCTTTCCTTGCCGCATCCAGGGCCTGAACGACTTCCGAGGCGTAGTCGGCGGACTTGGTCTTCATCATGCGGTCCTTGTCCGGGTGCTGGATAACCTGGCCCTGGGAATCGAACAGGACGGCATAACCCGAGGCTCCGAAGGTCGACTCCGATATGGGCTTCGTCACCTCCGCAAGCGGCAGGGAGGCCGTATAGGATCCCACGACCTTCTGTCCGTTCAACAGCGGAACGCCCAGAATGACGGACAACGATCCGTCCACCTTCGAAATGACCGGATCGGAAACCGTGGTCCGGCCTTCCGCCAGTTCCTTCATAAAAGGACGGGAGGAGATGTCGACCGCATCTCCTTTGTGGGTCACCGCCTTGGCTCCGGTCAGATCGTGGGCAAAGATAATAGCGGTAAGAGCCGGATTCTGCGCCTGTGCCTGCCGAACGAATTCCAGCTGCTTGGAGTCGCTGCCTATGTACGCCGCCCCCGTTTGGGCCAAGGTTTGCAGAATGGTCAGGTAATGGGACAGGTTGCTGTCTAGCTTCGAGGCAATCATGCCGGCCGTCGCTTCCGCGTTGCCGTTAATTTCTTCTTCTAGCTCCTTGGAGGCTTTGGACAGAGCGATGTACGAGGCTGAGACGAGAGCGGCCAGGAGCACCAGGCAGGTGAACAGCTGCAGCTTCAGCTTGATGCTGCGGAGGCGAAATCGGCTGAGGACGGACGATGAATGCTTTACTTTAGTGGCCAAGGTAATCCCCTTCTTGTTGGTTGTCAGTATTTGGTACATACAGTGTAGAATTTGTGTCGAATGTTGTCAATCGTTTAGTTCTTAAGAATCACCTTTGGAGCGGGAAGGGAAGGGGATGTTCGCTTAAGGAATCTGCCTTCCGGAACGGTAGATTCAAGATCAAAAGAAAAACCGCCACATACCAGACATAGGCAAATGACGGCTTACCGATCATTTAACGCTTATTTGACTGTCAAAAAAGCCTTCAGCCAATCCTCAAAACGGGGGAAAGGTTTGGTAGGGATAAACGGATTAGTTGAACCTAAAGCTTATCTATAGGAGTGACGGTTAGGTATCCATCTTCTGTAAGGAATAGCACTGGCAAGAAGACCGCTGATAGTTTACGCAAAGGAGAAATCTCATGACATGGCCACGAGTATCGCCACTATTATCGCCAGAATAACAAAGTCTGCCGGAAGAAAATCTGTTTATCATTTTACGAGAGCGAAAAATTTAACTTCCATCGCACATTTTGATTCTTTATGGTCAAGCTATCGTATTTTGCCGCACTCCGAAGGCGAACGTCGCTTGACAACTAACGAGGCCTATCATGGAGGGTTTGAAATAACGGTTAATCCGAATCTTCGTATTCCTGCAAATTTAATGAAGAGAGACTGCACCGTGGAACAATTCAGATCTTACCTTGACAGACATGTTTTCTTTTGGCCCACCCGACAAGATTGTTTCAAAATGTTGACTACTTATCAACGAAGAGAGCCTTCCGAACATTTTGCCGTGCTGGAACTGGAAGCGAGTCCGCTGCTGCTGGCCCACTGGAAGTCTGTCCGTTTGTCCAAGTACGACTCCGGTAGTTCGCCCCGATTTCCAAAGAACTGCAAGTACAGAAAAAGCCTCGAAATGTTTTTGCCTCTTGCCGATTTTGGCCGCAAGAACGATTACTCCATTCCCGTAATGCCTTCCGAAATCAAAGAGATCCTAATTGAAAACCAAGCATGTTTCATTAGTCGTTTTTTGAAGGGCGTTTATAGTGACAATCCTGAAGAGGTACCGATCAATTGGTTAGGCTTATCTAAGTCATTACCTGTTCTTTTTGAATGATTAGAACCTAGGACCGAAGTAACGAACACAGCGCGTTTTGGCACGCTTGGTAATGCTTTTATTATGGCCATGTTGATTCCATTGGCAACCACAAAAAAAGAGGACCACGCCAACGGGGCGGGTCCAAGTTATATATTATTAAAAAAGGGGGTCTTGTTTATTATCATAGCCTTTACACATTAAGGAAGCGTAACAGAAATATTTCATTTGTGTTACAAATTTCACCCTCCGCTGCCGGCGTTTCCTGTCGGAATCACGTACTGGGCGTAGGAGATCCACTGTCTCGAGGCGAAATCACGACCTTTTAGGACAACGGCATTCGGGAAGACCTGAACCACCAGACCTTCGCTTTCATCGCCATCCAGCGGTCCTGCTTTCACACTCCAGGGCTCTGAAGCGGAGGAGGTGTTGACCATAAGAAAACGGTCGCGGTACACGCTGTTCGGGCTGCCAAGCAGGTAGTGCGTGTGGCTGTTAAACATGATGACCTGGGGATAGGCGTCCAAGATCTGCTTCAGCTCCTTATGCTGAACCACTCCGCGGGCTTCGTTGCTTCCCGTTACCGTGAAAGGCAGCGGCTGATGAAGAAACACGAAGATCGGCTTGTTAAGCTCCGCCCCTTCCTGCAGCTTCTCCTTCAGCCAGGCAAGCTGGGTTTCCGAGAGGTAGGCGTCATCCCCGTTATCCGGATTCGACTGACGGAACTGCTCCGATCCGAGGAAGATGAAATGGTAGTCTTTGATCCAGGCGTCGTGATACAGCTTGTCCATTCCGGTAAACGTCAAGAAGCGGTTGATGGAGGCCTGCTCCGTCTCTCCGTTCGGGAAGCCGTCCGGGTTCCAGCTGTCTCCCTTTAAGTAAGCCTTATAGAACTCATGATTTCCAATGGTAAAATGAATAGGCGGATGCGCGGTCGAGTCCAGAATCTCACTAAGGACGCTATAGTCGGAAGGTCTTCCGTTTCCGAGGTCCCCGTTGATAACCAGCGTATTGGCACCCGGGTTGATTTCGCTAAGATCCTCTAACGCCGCTTTGAACTTACGCTGGGACTTGGCGTCCCCGCTCTGTACATGAATGTCGCTCAGGACGGGGAAGGATAGGATAGGATCCTCCGGAGCCGCCCCCGCCCTCACCGTAAATCCGCATAGTCCGCATAGCAGAACAGCCGCAATCCACTGTTTTTTCATCAGCTTCCCCTCCACTCGTGTTGTATTGTTATATTACCCATCTTTTCCAGGGGAAAACTCGAAAAATAGGGCATTTTGTCTGCAGAGGAAGGCGGATTGCATGCTCCGCCGGGGTAGCGTATAATGCGGATACGAACCACTTATTTCAAGCAGGGAGGCTTTTCATGTCCGATTACCACCATCTTCACCATGTCAAAGAGCAAAGCAAGTCCAAACGCACGCTGTGGACCACCCTGCTGCTCACCGCGTTCTTTACCATCGTGGAAATTATCGGAGGCCTGGTCTCCAATTCCTTGGCGCTTCTCTCCGACTCGGCTCACATGATATCCGACGTGCTCGCCCTCGGGCTTAGCATGGTCGCCATCTATATGGCTACCCGGCCGCCGACTTCCAAATATACATTCGGTTACCTGAGGTTTGAAATTATCGCCTCGTTCCTGAATGGGCTTGCGTTGGCGGTGATCGCCGTCGGAATTTTCATCGAGGGCATCAACCGGATGATCCATCCGGAGCCGGTGATGCTCGGTACCATGCTCACGATCGCGGTCATCGGGCTAATCGTCAACATAGTGCTGACTATTGTGCTGAGCCGCAGCATGAAGGAAGAAGAGAACCTCAACGTGCAGAGCGCCTTGTGGCATTTTATCGGGGATCTGCTGAGCTCGGTCGGGGTAATCGTTTCCGCCATTATTATCTACTTTACGGGTTGGACGATCGTGGACCCGGTTATCAGTATCGTCATCGGTGGTATTATTTTTGTCGGTGGGGCCAAAATTATCCGGGAGTCGTACCTGATTCTGATGGAGTCGGTACCGGAGCATTTCGACCTCGAAGAGATCCGCCGCGACATCGGCCTTGTGGAAGGCGTGGAGGATGTTCACGAAATGCACCTGTGGGCCATTTCCACGGATCATTACTCGCTCACCGCCCACGTCTTCATCGATGAGAAGATTCAGCCGTTCTGCATCATCCTGGCCATTAACGAAACGTTGAAAAACAAGTACGGCATCGAGCACTCCACCATCCAGATGGAGCATGCCAAGATTCATCCCCACGGGGAATACGGGAAGGAATTCCTGCGGCATAAGGAAGAAGAGGAAAAAGCGGAAGCGTAAGGCCTGGAGCCTTCGCTTCCGCTTTTTCTTGGTCATACCCGTCCCTGCCTCGACTGGCGGAACTCTCCGGGTGTCATGCCGGTCAGCCTGCGGTAAAGCCGGATGAAATAATTGCCGTTCCCCACTCCTACCCGGTCCCCGATCTCCTGAATCGTCAGATCCGTGTTCTCCAGAAGCTCATTCGCCCGTCCGATTCGGAGCCGGTTCAAGTACTGCAGCGGGCTTAGCCCGGTATGCTTCTTCAGGCAGCGGGAGAGATAATCAAACTGAAAATGAAGCTCCTCCTCCATCCGTTTCGCCTGAAACGGCTCTCCGGCATGACGGCGGAGGTAGTCCACGGCCTTCTCCGAGATCAGCTGGGAACGGGAGCCCTGTCCTCCTCTTGCCGCCCCCTGCAGCCGGACGAAGAATTCGGCGAGATGAGCGTGAAGAGACACCGCGCTGCCAAGGGAGAAGGCCCGGTGAAGCTCGACCATCCGTTCTAGCAGAGGACGGAGAACGGCCAGCTGGACCTTTCCATGCTTCGGGAGGTAGAGATACTGGGGAGTCGGCGTCAGGTCCCGGTCCGTGTCCTGCGGCAGCAGGCGGGACCAGGGAACGTCGCCGGCCGGCAGCCTTCGCACCGGATCCGAATGAAGAAAATGAACCCAATAGATTTCCGTTATCTCGTCTACCGGCCTGTGGCCCCAATGCTGCCGGCCCGGCTCCAGCAGAAGCATGTCACCTTCCCTCAGTTCGTACTCCTTCCCCTCCTCCGTCATATACAGACAACCTCCGGCTACAACCAGCAGGTCGTACACACGGAACATGCGGCAAGCATGCTTCATGCCTACCGGCCAATACCCATGGCCGACGGTCAGAAATTGGGGCAGGGGCGGGATGGCAAGCTCCAAGCAGTCCATAGCAACCTCCGGTTCTTAGATCGCTTCTCGAGGGAAGTCGAGAATAAGAAGAGATTTTTCGGTTTCCTTCTTTCCTAACGCCATAATACGGCAAGTCGTGGCTCTCAACAAGTCGAAAATGTGCTATGTCCATCCGGAATCGGCTCTGTACGCCTTCTCTAAGAGCGGTTACATTAGAAAGCAAGCAGACGAGTCAAGCCCCTTCCTTAGGAAGAGGATCACCCCATCAAGGAGTTGAAGAAGCATGCGTTTCCGGCAGGTTCATCTCGATTTCCATACCTCGGAGGCCATTAACGGAATCGGTAAGCATTTTGACAAATCCCAGTTTCAAAGAATGCTTCAGAAGGGACATGTGGACTCGGTCACGGTGTTCTCCAAATGCCATCACGGTTGGGCGTATCACCCTTCCCAGGCCAACACCATTCATCCCGGCCTTACGTTTGACCTGCTTGGGGCCATGATCGAAGCTGCGCATGAAATCGGCGTTTTGACCCCCGTTTACCTGTCCGCCGGCCTGGATGAGAAGCTCGCTCGCGTGCATCCCGAGTGGCTTATCCGCAACGCCCAGGATGAAACGAACTGGGTGAAGGGCTTCCTGAAGCCCGGCTACCATCAATTTTGTATGAATTCCCCCTATCTCGACGTCCTCCTCCCCCAGATTGAAGAGGTTAGCGCCAACTATGACGCGGACGGCATTTTCCTTGACATTGTCGGGGTTCGGGAATGCTACTGCCATTCCTGTGTGGCCTCCATCCGCAAGGAAGGCGGAGACCCGCGCAATCCTTCGGATAGGAAGCTCTTATGGGAGCGGACGTATGCGAACTACACGAAACGGGTGGCGGAAACGGTCCACGCGCTCAAGCCCGGGATGAAGATCTTCCACAACGGCGGGCACATCCGAAGAGGAAGGCGGGATCTCGCTCGGATGAATACTCATCTGGAGCTGGAGTCCCTTCCGACCGGAGGATGGGGCTACGACCATTTCCCGTTATCCGCCCGCTATGCCCAGCCTCTTGGCATGGAGTTCCTGGGCATGACCGGGAAATTTCACACGAGCTGGGGTGAGTTCGGTGGCTATAAGCATCCGAACGCCCTTCGCTACGAGACCGCCCTCAGCCTGGCGAACGGAGCCCATTGCTCCATCGGGGATCAGCTCCATCCGGAGGGGCTCATGGACGAAGCGACGTACGCCTTAATTGGCTCGGCGTATGAGGAAGTAGAAGCGAAGGAAGAATGGGCGCGCGGCGCGGAGAACGTAGCGGATATTGGCCTTCTGTCCGTGGAAGCCGCTGGTCCCGAAGAGAAGGAGACCCGTACCGCCCAAGCGGATGCGGGGGCCGTGCGTATCCTGCTGGAAGGAAAGTACCTGTTCGACGTGCTGGACAAGGAATCCGATTTCGGCCGCTACAAGGTCCTTATCCTGCCTGACGCGGTAGTTGTCGATGAGCCTCTGCGTGCCAAGCTGGAAGCCTTCCTCTCCCAAGGCGGGAAGCTTCTCGCTACCGGACAATCGGGACTCGATTCCGCGAACGAGACATACGTCCTGCCATTGGGCATCCGGTGGCTAGGCGAGAATCCTTACCGGCCCGATTATTACCGTCCACTGGAAGGAGGGACCGGACCGTTCAAGGACGCCGCCTTCATTATGTATGGGCCGGGCCAGCGCATTGAGCTTCTCGAGGGAGCCAGAGAGCTGGGGCGCCGAGAAGACCCTTATTTTAACCGCGACGTGTTCACCTTCTGCTCCCATCAGCATACGCCGAGCAGCGGCCGTTCCGGTGGTCCCGGCATGGTCGAAAGCGAGCAGGGCATCTATGTCGCATGGAACGTATTCACCGACTATGCCGAGAAAGGCAGCCTGGTTCTGAAGGAAATGGTCCGCTATGCCCTCGACCGTCTTCTTGCCGGACGGCATACCTTACGCACCAGCCTCCCTGCCCAAGGGGTCGCGACCGTTCAGCACCAGAAGGACCAAAGCCGTTATGTGGCCCACCTTCTTTATGCTTCTCCCGTTAAACGGGGAACGGGCATCGAAGTCATTGAGGATATTCTTCCGGTTTATGACGTGGAGGTGACCCTGCGGTTTCCTCAGCGGGTTAGTGGAGCCTATCTGGCTCCCCAGCGCCAGCCCCTTGCCTACACCGAAGAGCTCGGCTCAGTCCGCCTCCGGGTACCGAAGCTGGAGAACCATCAAATGATCGTCCTTGATTATTAAGCCGATCCGACAGGAATCCTCATTATTTCCCGGGAAAAGCCCGCTCGGCGCCGCAGAGCGGGCTTTCTTTCTCTGCTCTCTTGGTCCGTTTTCCCCGCTCTCCCTTTCCCGCGCTCCCCTCCTATCCATACGACTTCACCTTCTGTCAGCCCTTCCCTTCCATCATTCCTATAACCAAAAAGCCTCCGTCTCTCCGGAAGGAGAAACGGAAGCTTTTGGAAGGTAAAGCTCTTACATGCCGAGCCACTGCTTGAACAGGTGCTTGGTCGTATCTTTGTTCATGGCCGCGATCGAGGTCGTCAGCGGAATGCCTTTCGGACAGGAGCGGACGCAGTTCTGCGAGTTCCCGCAGCCTTCGATGCCGCCGTCGTCCATCAACGCTTCCAGACGCTCGTCCTTGTTCATCTCCCCCGTCGGGTGGGAGTTGAACAGACGCACCTGGGAAATGGCCGCCGGACCGATGAAGTCCGTCTTCTCGTTCACGTTCGGGCACGCCTCGAGGCAGACCCCGCAGGTCATGCACTTCGACAGCTCGTAAGCCCATTGGCGCTTGGATTCGGCCATCCGAGGTCCCGGACCGAGATCGTACGTTCCGTCGATCGGAATCCACGCTTTGACCTTCTTCAGCGCGGCGAACATGCGGCCGCGGTCGATAACGAGGTCACGCACAACCGGGAACGTGCTCATCGGAGCGATGCGGATCGGCTGCTCCAGCTTATCGACGAGCGCCGTACAAGCCTGACGCGGCTTGCCGTTGATCACCATGGAGCACGCGCCGCATACTTCCTCGAGGCAGTTGGACTCCCAGCATACCGGAGTGGTCTTCTGCCCGTTCGAGTTCACGGGATTGCGCTGAATCTCCATGAAGGCGCTGATGACGTTCATGTTCGGGCGATACGGGATTTCGAATTCCTCGGTGTAAGGCTTCGCATCCGCACTGTCCTGTCGGGTGACAATAAACTTGACCATTTTTTTGTCGGCTGCTGCTTGCGCCATGATCAATGTCCTCCTTTTTTCTTATCCGTGGTGTAGTCACGCTTACGAGGCGGAATCAAGGACACGTCGACGTCTTCGTATTCGATTTGAGGGCCGTTCGCCGTGAACTTGGCCTTGGTCGTCTTCAGGAAGTTCTCGTCGTCGCGCTCCGGGAATTCCGGCTTATAGTGAGCCCCGCGGCTTTCGTCGCGCATAAGGGCGCCAAGCGTCATCGCTTGGGCAAGCTCCAGCATGTTGCCGAGCTGGCGGGTGAACGCCACCCCTTGGTTGTTCCAGCGGGACGTATCGGTGATGTTGATCTTCTTGTAACGCTGCTTCAGCTCCTGGATCTTGTCCAGCGTCTCCTGCAGCTTGCTGTTGTAGCGGACGACCGTCATGTTGTTGTTCATCCACTCGCCAAGCTCCTGGTGGATGACATAGGCGTTCTCGCTGCCGTCCATCTTAAGCAGGCCTTCGTATTTCTCGGTCTGTCTCTTCTTCTCGCTGTCATAGACGCTTGAGGAGAGATCTTCCGCATGCTTGTCGAGCCCTTTGATGTACTCGATCGCTTTCGGACCGGCCACCATCCCGCCGAAAATAGCGGAAACGAGGGAGTTCGCGCCGAGACGGTTCGCCCCGTGAATGGAATAATCACACTCACCCGCAGCGAAGAGGCCCGGGATGTTCGTCATTTGGTTGTAATCGACCCAAAGTCCGCCCATGGAATAGTGAACGGCCGGATAGATCTTCATCGGAACCTTGCGCGGGTCGTCGCCCATGAACTTCTCGTAGATCTCGATGATCCCGCCGAGCTTGATGTCGAGCTCTTTAGGGTCTTTATGCGACAGGTCAAGGTAAACCATGTTCTCGCCGTTGATGCCGAGCTTCTGGTTTACGCACACATCAAAAATTTCCCGCGTCGCAATATCCCGCGGAACGAGGTTTCCGTAAGCCGGATACTTCTCTTCCAGGAAGTACCAAGGCTTGCCATCCTTGTAAGTCCAGACCCGTCCGCCTTCACCGCGCGCGGATTCGGACATGAGCCGGAGCTTGTCGTCCCCCGGAATGGCCGTCGGGTGAATCTGGATAAATTCGCCGTTGGCGTAGTAAACGCCCTGCTGGTAAACGGCGCTGGCCGCCGTACCGGTGTTAATGACGGAGTTCGTCGTCTTCCCAAAGATGATCCCGGGACCGCCTGTCGCCATGATAACGGCGTCGGCACGGAACGTATGAATCTCCATCGTGCGGAGGTCCTGGGCGCTGATCCCGCGGCAGGCTCCGGTTTCGTCGAGGACGATCCCCGTGAACTCCCAGTGCTCGTGCTTCGTCACGAGACCGGCCGTTTCCCAACGGCGTACCTGCTCGTCAAGAGCGTACAGAAGCTGCTGCCCCGTAGTAGCGCCGGCAAAAGCCGTCCGGTGATGCTTCGTTCCCCCGAACCGGCGGAAATCAAGCAGACCTTCCGGAGTCCGGTTGAACATAACGCCCATCCGGTCCATCAGGTGAATGATGCCGGGAGCCGCTTCGCACATCGCTTTGACGGGAGGCTGGTTAGCCAGGAAGTCGCCACCGTATACGGTATCGTCGAAGTGTTCCCACGGAGAGTCGCCCTCCCCTTTTGTATTGACCGCCCCGTTGATGCCCCCTTGGGCGCATACGGAGTGCGACCGTTTAACCGGCACTAGGGAGAACAGGTCGACCTGCACGCCCGCCTCGGCCGCTTTGGTGGTTGCCATCAGGCCGGCCAGACCGCCGCCGACTACGATTACTTTAGAATTAGCCATGATTTCGGTTCCTCCTTAGCCGTGCTTAATGGATGCTGTGTCTTGGAATTCCGTTCCGGTGAAGGCGCTCAGGGACAGCACGAACATAACGGCCATCACCACGAACACGCCCATCCACACGTAGCTGGAAACGCGCTGCGCACGTGGGCCGATCGTAATCCCCCAGGCCACCAGGAAAGACCACATTCCGTTCGCAAAGTGGAAGGAAGCCGCTACGATTCCGATTACATACAGAGCGAACACGATAGGCTGGGTGGCGATTTCGTGCATCCGGACGCCCAGATCTTCATGCGCCACATTGCCGAGGGCTACCTGAATGCGCGTTTCGAAGATATGCCAGGCAATAAACAGAAACGTAATAACCCCGGTAATCCGCTGCAGCGTAAACATCAGGTTGCGGAAATATCCGTAGTTCGTCACGTTGTTGCGTGCGGTATAGGCAACGTACAGGCCATAAACGCCATGGTAAAGCAGCGGCAGGTAAATGCCGAAGATCTCCAGAGCGAGTACGAGCGGCAGGCTGTTCAGCCAGTTGATCTGGTCGACAAAGCCCTGATGCCCTTCTTTGAACGCGGTATAGTTGGTCAGCAGGTGCTCAATCAGGAAAAACCCGATCGGAATGACCCCGAGCAAAGAATGAATTTTGCGGTAATGATAAGAATTGGCCCTCATCGTTTACATGTTCCCTCCCTTAAATGGTGAAGCGGCTTTAGAAGCAAAACCATCTAACATTGTACTCCCGCCGGGTACAAGCGTCAATAAAATGTCAAATTTTATCGAAACCTAACAACCGGGTCAAGTGCAGCGTTCATTCTTGTGAACGGATTGTGACATGCTTTAATAGTACTCTTCCCAAGCTTATAATGGAAATACTATTTTCTTATAATTACTTATAACAAGAAAACATAAGCAGGAGGATGTCCTTGCATGGAAAATATGGACGTATTCGCGGATGTCGTGGAGCAGCAGAGCCTGAATCGGGCCGCTCAGCTTCTGAACATTTCCCAGCCGGCGCTGTCTCGCAAAATTATGAACCTGGAGGAGTCGCTCGGCGTCCGGCTCTTTGAACGGAAGGGCAAGCGGCTCGAATTGACCCGGGCGGGCCAAATCTGCTACGAGTACGCGATCCAGATGCGCCAGCTCGACCGGGAGTTCATCCAGGCCATGAACCGCTTTAAGATCGGGGAGCTACCCGCCAGCCTGACCATCGGGGCTAGTCTCACTACGCTCCAGTCCACGCTGCCCGATCTCATCTCCTTCTACACGGGCGGCAGTCCCAACACCGACATCAAGGCGCTCACAGGCAAGACGCATGAGATTGTCTCCCTGGTCAAAGACCATAAGGTCGATATAGGCCTCGTGGCTTCCCATATCGAGCAGCCGGGGCTTCATTGCGACTCTCTTTTTGACGACCATCTCTGCCTGGTGCTCCCCGCCCTGCACGAGCTGAGCTCGGCTTCCTCCGTAGGGATGAGGGAATTGGATCACCTCCCGATGATCCTATTCTCCAAAGGGACGTGGTACCGCATCATGATGGATGAGATTTTTCACCGCCACAACGTGTTTCCCAATGTCAAAATGGAAATCGACTCCTTCGAAGCGATTCTCCGGCTGGTCTCGACGATGGGAACGGCCACCCTGCTGCCCATGTCCTATCTCCGCAGCCGCCTCCTGGAGAACAACGACCTGTGCATCCGCCAGCTGCCGGAGCTGATCCAGACCAAGCGGACGACCTCGCTCGTCTATACCGACGAAGCGGCCCGCGACGGCGCCATCCGGTTCTTCGTGGAGAAGGCGAAGGAATATTTCGCCCGAACGGATGCAGGCTGATGGACCCGGGAAAGAAAAAAGACCCAATAGCCCCTATAATTCCACGGAGAGGATGGGATATACATGAAAGCCTGATGTTTTGACCATTTTGGAGAGCCGGATGTGCTGGAATGGGAAGTCAATCGTTCCGGGTCAGCCGTCCTCCGGTTAGAGAGGTCCCTCCCCTTCTATAGTAGAAAGGACGAGTTCCCCAGTCGTACAAGGGATTCTCGTCCTTTCTTCTAAAGGGTCTCAGCGTTCGGCTCCCTCTTCCAGACCAAGCCGGCGGGCGGCATAGCCGGTGGTGCTTGCCTGAAGCAGAATGGTAATAAGAACGGCCAGGAACGTAACCGAGGCGATCACGTCGGCATGTGCGATTCCCGTGGCGGCGATCATGCCCGAGAGAGCGGCCGGGATAACCCCGGTTTCCCGCACCCAGAACATGAACGCGATCTCTTTCCACGTCCAGCCCGCCCGACGGTCCGGAAGCGTGGAGGCGAGAACGGTCAAAGGCCGGGCGATCAGCAGGAAAACCGCGAGCACCGCAAGACTCGGCCACAGGTACTGCCCGATCACCGCGAAGTTGACCTGGCTTCCGAGCAGAACGAAGATCAGCATTCTCATGATAATGGTGACATTCTCGGAGAAATGCTCCATCTCCTTCTGTTTGTCCTCCATATCGAGCCGGAACAAGGAAGCGTTGCCCCAAAGAAGACCCGCCGTGAAGGTGGCCATAAAGCCGCTCACATGCAGGGACTCGCCCAGCAGGAAAGCGGCGAGCGCCGTCACGATCATGGCGATGGTCGTATAGTCCCGCAGAACCCCGAGGTTGATGTGCGCCACCAGGAACGAAGCCAGAAAGCCGATCAGGCAGCCCACCAGAATCCCGCCGACGGCCGTTGTGAGGAAATCGGCCACTCCGGAGGCCAGGGTGACCTGCTTGGTTCCGGTTACGACAGCGAGAATCGAGAAGGTGAGGATGGAGCCCGTCGCGTCATTGAAGGCAGATTCGCTCTCCACGGTCTCCCTGACCTTCGGCCGGATTCTCACCTGCTTGAACACCGGGATGAGCGTGGCCGGGTCGGTGGAGGAAATAATCGCTCCCAAGAGGAACGAGTAAATCCAATCCAGCCCGAGAAGGAAGTGGACCGCCGCTGCGGTTACCGCGCAGGTGATCAGCACCCCCGGCACACTCAGCAGGGAGACCGTCAGCCAGACCCGGCGAAGCCCCCCGAGCCGGATGTTTCGTCCCCCGTCAAACAGGATGAGGGCGGAACCCGCCGTTAGAATAAACTGATTCGTAAGCGAGCTGCTCGACTCGTTAATCCAGTGCAGCCCTTGACCGACCAGCATGCCGGCAAAAAGAAAAAGCGCCACGTCGGGCAGCTTAAGCTTGCTGGCGAGTTTGCCGGCGGTCATGCCCAAAAGGCAGATGGAGATGAACAGCAGAAGAATATGATGAATCATGACCGTAGTGTGGCTTTCCATGCCGGGCGCCTCTTTTCTGGTTTTATGCGTTTACCGCATTCTCGAACGTTTCGATCTGCTCATTGGTGCCGATGACGACCATAATGTCGTTCTCCTGCACAACATCCTCGGCGGTCGGGGCGATGATGACCCCGTCCTTCTTGTTGATGGCCACGACGCTGCAGCCGAAACGGGCCCGGGTGTCCAGCTCCTTGAGCGATTTGCCGGATAGTTTGCGGGTGGCCGAAAGCTCGGCGATCGTATATTCCTTGGACAGCTCGATGTAATCCAGCAGGTTCGGGGAGACGAGCTGATGGGCCACCCGGACCCCCATATCCCGTTCCGGGTAGATGACCCGGTCCACGCCCACTCTTTCGAGCACTTTGCCGTGAAGGGCGGAAAGAGCTTTGCCCACCACCTTCTTAACCCCGAGGTCCTTTAGAATAATGGCGGTCAGGATACTTGCTTGAATGTCGTCTCCGATCGCCACCACCGCGCAGTCGAAGTTGCGGATGCCGAGTGAGCGCAGCACCTCTTCATCATTGGAATCGGCTACCACGGTATGGGTCAGGTAAGCATCCATTTCGTCTACGATCTCTTCATTTTTGTCGATGCCGAGAACCTCATAGCCCAGCTCGACCAGTTCCTTAGCAAGACTGGAGCCGAAACGGCCCAGCCCGATGACAGCATACTGACTTGGTTTCATACGTTGTCTTCTCCTTCTCCCTGCGGGACATTATCCTATCGTTACTTTGCCTTCCGGGTATCGGTATAATTCCTTCTCCGGTCTAGGCCCTAATGCATAGGCCAGCGTCAGCGGGCCGAGGCGGCCGATGAACATCATCAGGGCAATGAGGATTTTGCCGATGGTGCTGAGATCGGGGGTAAGCCCCATGGAGAGCCCCACCGTACCGAACGCCGACGTGACCTCGAACAATATTTTAAGGAAGAAGTAATCCTCCGTTGTCGAAAGCAGCATGGTGACGAAGACCACCAGGAACAAGGCGAAAAAGGTAAGGGTAATGGCTTTGTAGATGCGGTCCTTCGCCAGCCGGTTGCGGAACAGGACGATGTCTTCCTTCCCTCGAATCATGGCGATCATGGCTCCGATAAGAATGGTAAAGGTCGTCGTCTTCACCCCGCCCCCCGTTGATCCGGGTGAGGCCCCGATAAACATAAGAATGACCGTAAAAAACTGGGTCGCCTGCCTCATGCCCGCCACATCTATCGTATTGGCTCCCGCCGTCCGCGGGGTTACCGAGGCGAACAGAGATGCCCAGATCTTGCCCGCCGGGCTCAGCGGCCCGAGCGTAGCGGGATTCGTGAATTCGAAGGCGCAGATGACCATCGCCCCGAAGACGATCAGGAAAGCGGTGGCGGACAGCACGACCTTCGAATGCAGGGAGAGCTTCCGCGTTTTGCGGAATTCGTGAACGTCGGCGATAACGATAAAGCCCAGTCCCCCCAGGACGATCAATGCCATAACCGTGAAGTTCACAATGGGATCGTCCACATAGCCGGTCAGTGAGCTGAACTTGCCGTTGATTCCGCCAAACAAGTCGAAGCCGGCATTGTTGAACATGGAGATGCCATGCCAGACCCCATAATAAAGGGCCTTGCCGAACGGCATATCGAACGACCAGCGGATCGTCAGAAGCGCCGCTCCCGCCGCTTCGATCGTTAAGGCATAAAGAAGGACCCGGCGGATCAGCCGGACGATGCCCTCCATGCTTCCTTGGTTCATCGCCTCCTGCAGGATAAGCCGCTCCCGTAAAGAAATCTTTTTGCGGATGACCAAGGCAATCAGGGTTCCCATGGTCATGAAGCCCAAGCCGCCGATCTGAATGAGAAGAATGATGACCACCTGCCCGAACAGGGTCCAGTGGGTGCCGGTATCCACCACGACGAGACCGGTTACGCAGGTAGCGGAGGTGGCGGTGAACAGGGCGTCCAGGAAAGGGGTGTGGATGCCGTCCGTCGAGGCAACCGGCAAGGTCAGCAGCGCCGCTCCGGTCAGGATGATAATGGCGAACCCGATCACCAGAATTTGCGGCGGGGTCAGCCGGAACAGACTGAATTTTCGTTTGGACACGTTCATTCTCCTCTTGCTTACATGGAATTGGGCAACAAAAAAAGACACTGGAAAACCAATGCCCGACTGGTATGGCTCCTGACATTCAGCCTACGAGGTTAGCTGACGGATTCGGGTCGACAGGCCCCCTATTCGCATAACATGCGAAATTCACCCCATGGTACAATGGTTCCCCCGTTTTCTATAAGAAATTCGGCTCTATTCAATTGATTTCGATTATAGCCTGCTTCCGTCCGATTCACAAAGTCAATATTAACGGAAAAGAACGGATTTTCATGAAAATTGGACTTAATCTTTCATAAGGCGGGGAGCTAGCTTTCATTTGTTCTTCTTTGCCCGCTCTTGCCCTTGCGCACTGCTTTTCCCCGCCTCTCGCCCGGGTCAAGCGCGGCCGGTTGTACCGCCCTCAAGCAAACAGGTATAATGATTTGTAACATTTCCATAAAAAGGGGACATGAGATTGCTTCCATTCAGACTGAACCGGAACCTGCTTCTGCTTGCTCTTGCCGGGGTGCTGATGTACTTCGGGGTCATGGCCTGGAACGCTCTGGCCGGCGGTGGCGGGGTCGACGAGGAAATGGGCCGTCCGCCCGTTACCGAGGAGGCGGCCCAAGCCGCAGCGTCTGCTTGGGCCGCCCGCCAGTTCCCCGGCTTTACGCCCGGAAACAGCAGCGTCACCTACCAGAACGACAAATCCATGAGCGCCTACGTGGAGAAGAACGACTTAACCGCCGAGTACAAGAAGACCCTGTCCGACAAGGTCCCCCTCGACTACTGGCAGGTGGAGATCCGCGAGCAGAACGGAAGCCGGCAGCTGTCCGTCCGGGTCGGGATGGAGCAAGCCGTCGTGACCGGCTGGAAAACGACCGGCCCGAGAACCGGCCCGGCGGCCTCCGACCGCACCCAGGCGGACCAGGCGTTGGCGTCGGCCGGCTACGAGCCCGCCCGCTTCACCCCGGTCCCGGAAAAACAAAAAACCCCCGGCAGCTTCGTGTACCAGGGCAAGGACACGGCTGTGGGGGAAGCGCGGCTGGTGCTGAATGTAGAGGTCGGAGGCAGCGAGGCTCTGTCCCTTCTTCCTTCGTTCGAACTGCCGGATGCTTTCACGGGGTACATGGATAAGCAGAGCCAGAGCACGAAGTGGATGCTCGGCGGCTCCCTCTTTTTTACCTTTGTGCTTGGGGTGGCCGCTATCGTCTACACGATCCGCCGCCGCAAGGAAATCTCCTTCTCCCGGGGCATCCTGCTGACCTTCCTGTTCGGGGGGATTTATGTCATCCATTCCGTTAATACCCTTCCGCTGATCGCCGCCCAGTCGGGAAGCGGGAATCTGATGGCGGTCGCCATCGTCACCCTCGTCTTCACCGCGATCGTCACTCTGCTGCTTGCCGCAGCCAACTATTTCTCCCTCCTGGCGGGAGACGCTCTGTGGCGGAGAGAGGGACGGAACTACTGGCCCCGGTGGAACGAACCGGGCTTCGGGGAGCATGTCTACTACAGCATGGGACGCGGGTATCTTCTGTTCTTCTTTCTAATGGGATCCCAGCAAATTCTGCTCCTCTTCGCCGAGAAGTCCTTCGATGCCTTCGGGGTCAACGACCCGACCCAGTCGGTGTACAATATGCTCTGGCCCGGCTTTCTCCCCCTTCTCGCCTGGGTGGCAGGCATCTCGGAGGAGGTCACCTACCGGTTCTTCGGCATTGCCCTGTTCAAGAAGCTGCTCCACTTCGAGTTTCTGGCCCTCCTGGCGCCAAGCCTTCTGTGGGCGCTCGGGCATACCGGTTATACGATCTACCCGAGCTATACCCGGCTGTTCGAGGTCGCGGTGCTCGGTCTGCTGTTCGGCTATGCTTTTCTCAAGTACGGCTTCTATACGGTCATGTTCGCCCATGTCATCATGGACAGCTTCATGATGAGCTTCTCTGTCATGACGACAGAGAAGACCGCCGGCTTCGTCCTGCTAGGCCTCTTCTATATCGCCCTGCCGGCGCTCGCCGCCGCAGCGGTTCTGCTCCTTCACCGCCGGTTCAGGAAAGACCCTCCGGAGATTCCTTACTCTCCGGCGCCGGTTCCCCCTGGAGCGCCTCAATAATCGTGCGCGCCAGCTTATCCCCGAGTCCGAGAGGCCGGAAGTCTTCGACTGCCGCCTCCCGGATTTTTTTAATGGAGCCGAAATGCTTCAGGAGCTGCTTCCGCCGCTTCTCCCCAATGCCCGGAATGGCATCGAGCTGGGAAGCGACCATCGACTTGGCGCGGGTGTCCCGGTGGAAGGTGACGGCGAAGCGGTGAACCTCGTCCTGGATGCGCTGCAGCAGGTAGAATTCCTGGCTGTCCCGGGGAATCGGCACGGGGGCGGGCGGATCGCCCATCATGAGCTGAGCGGTCTTGTGCTTGGCGTCCTTCACGAGGCCGCATACGGGCACGAACAGCCCCAGCTCATTCTCGAGGACGTCGACCGCCGCCGAGATCTGCCCCTTGCCGCCGTCGATTACGATGAGATCGGGGAACGGCAGGTTCTCCTTCAGCACGCGCTCGTAGCGCCGGCGGATGACCTCCCTCATCGTCTCGTAATCGTCCGGCCCTTGAACGGTGCGGACCTTGTACTTGCGGTATTCGCGCCGGTCCGGCTTGCCGTCCGTGAACACGACCATCGCGGATACGGGGTTCGTCCCTTGAATGTTCGAGTTGTCGAACGCCTCGATGCGGCGGACGATGTCCGTCCCGAGCCAGCGGCCGAGGTTCTCGACCGCCTTCGTCGTCCGCTCTTCGTCGCGCTCGATCAGGCGGAACTTCTCGTCCAGGGCGACCCGGGCGTTCTTCGCCGCCATGTCGACCATCTGCTTCTTCAAGCCGCGCTGCGGAAGATGCACCTTGATCTTCAGCCACGATTCCAGCGTCTCCTTGACGTCCGCCTTCTCCCCGGCCGGGCCGGCGCCTGACGGAGCCTCATCCTCGGCCGTCGGCTGCTCTCCGGATGCGTCGAAGACGGCCTCATCCGGGTCCGATGCCAGCGCCTGTTCCGCCGCCTCCAGCACCTCCGCCTCCGCAGGTCCCACCGGCAGCAGGACTTCCTTCGGCAGCGCCGGGTTGTCGCTGTAGTACTGCGTCACGAAGCTGAGGAAATCGTCGTACTCCTCGCCGTAATACGGGAAGACGGACGCGTGACGCTCGATCATTTTGCCCTGGCGCATGTAGAAGATCTGCACACACATCCAGCCCTTGTCGACGGCATAGCCGAAAATGTCCCGGTCCGTCATGTCGCTCGTCGTGATTTTCTGCTTCTCGATGACCGCGTCGATGTTGACGATCTGGTCGCGCAGCTCCTTCGCCCGCTCGAAATTCAGGCTCTCCGCCGCCTCGTGCATCTTCTTCTCGAGCTCCTGGCGGATCTGCAGCTGGCCGCCGCTCAAGAAGCGGTTGATGTCCGGCAGCATCTTCTCGTAGGTATCCTCGGGCACGTCGAACTCGCAGGGAGCGACGCACTGCCCCATATGATAGTACAGGCATACCTTCGGAGGCAGCGTGCGGCATTTGCGCAGCGGATACAGCCGGTCGAGCAGCTTCTTAGTCTCATGAGCCGCGTAGGCGTTCGGGAACGGCCCGTAGTACTTCGCCTTGTCCTTGTGGACCTTGCGGGTCACCTCGAGACGCGGGTGCTCTTCATTCGTTATTTTGATATACGGATAGGTCTTGTCGTCCTTCAGCAGGACATTGTACCGGGGGGAGTGCTTCTTGATCAGGTTGCATTCCAGAATCAAGGCCTCCATGTTGCTCCCCGTCACGATATATTCGAAATCGCGGATCTCGCTTACCAGGCGCAGCGTCTTGCCGTTATGGCTGCCTGTAAAATACGAGCGCACGCGGTTCTTCAGCACCTTGGCTTTGCCGACATAAATGATCTTGTCATCGGCGTTCTTCATCAGGTAGCAGCCCGGCTGGTCCGGCAGCAAGGCAAGCTTGCGTCGGATCGCTTCCGATACGGCTTCCGGCATGGTCCTTCTCCCCTCTCCCTTAACCCCCAGAGAACACGTCTTTCGTCTCCACAACAAAAAGGCTCTCTTCCCGGAACTAGCAGAAAAGAGCCTTCTTTACACGGTAAGAGGATTCCCGACATCGGGTTCTTACTGGTGTTTGGTCACCACGTTCTTCAGCGCATCCTTGGATTGGAAGCCTACTACTTTATCCACCGGCTGGCCGTCCTTGAATACAATCAAAGTCGGGATGCTCATGACACCGAAGCGGGATGCGGACTCCGGATTGTCGTCCACGTTGACCTTGGCGATCTTGACGCTGTCGCCCAGCTCTTTATCCAATTCTTCCAGCACCGGCGCAATCATTTTGCACGGACCGCACCATGGTGCCCAGAAATCAACCAGAACCGTTCCTTGTCCTTCGACTTCACTCGTGAAGCTTTGGTCGGAAACATTTACGATAGCCATGGTAAATCCTCCTCTATAGACGTTATGAATGAAATGCTTTTCTTATATTATCTTACCTTTTTCAAGTCGACAAGTCAAAGTATGCCAAGCTTCCGGTCTGTTTGATACAAGACAAATAAAGGAACACCGGGTTCACAAATCTGTCAAAAAGATCCGCCAAGCCCTTCCGGCTCCCCGCTTTACAAGCTTGCGCGCATTTGGGTATACTACAATAAGGTAACGTTTGCGAACTAGGTTTAGGAGGGAAAGTCATGAACGAACCGAACCATCCGGAGCTGCACGTGCTCGAAGAACCGACCAACGACTTTATGGACGTGGCTATCGGATTTGGCGCTATGTTCGGATTTCTGTTTCTGATCGGGATCATCGCCACCATCATCACCCTGTTCTAAATCCATCCCACATGGAAACAAAGCCCGGTGCACCCGCACCGGGTTTTTGCTTGCTGCCCGAAAGCTTCCCTCCCCATCGTGTCCATCCAAAAAAAAGGCGCCGGAATAACTCCGATGCCCCTTCTAAGCCCCGATTTCCGGCGCTTCCTTATCTTCCCCGCTTGTTAGCCCCGGTTACCGCAATCACATCCACGAAATGGCGGATTCGGTCCATGATGCGCTGCCCCTTGAACTCCTCTTCCCCGTCCCGGCTCGTGAAGCTGAAATGCTTTTCGAGCCCGTCCAGGTCGTAATTGGAGGTGAAGAAGGTGGGCTTGCGGTTCATCCGGTAGTTGAGGATGGTGCCCAGCACATGATCGCGCAGCCACGGGTTCATGTTCTCCGCCCCGATATCGTCGAAGATAAGCAGGTCCGTGTCCTTCAGCATGTCGATCGTATCCTTCAGCCGGGCCGGCTCGTTGAACATGGCCTTCAGGTCCTCGGAAAAATCCGGCATGTACACGATCGCCCCCGTGTAGCCGGCTTTGGCGAGCTCGTGAAGCATGTAGCACATCAGGAACGTTTTGCCCGTGCCGAAGCTGCCCGACAGATACAGCCCCTTCGCCAGCAGGCCGTTCTCCTTCGTCTCGTCGATGTATTTCATCAGCGCGTTGACGGCCTTGACCCGCTTGCGGTCCATCGTCAGTATTTCATCCGCCGAATACCCCTGCTCCAGGGAACGCTCGTCCACATAGAAGCTGCGGATCCGGCTGCGGATGGCATCCTGTGCCTGCTTGGCCATGAACTTCTTGCAGGACACCTTCTGGTCGTAAATATGGGTAGCCCCGTTGACCGTCTCGGCCGAAAGCAGCGTATAATGCCCCTGCATATCGTTCGGGCAATCCTCTAGCCCCGGGCAGCGGGAGCAGCTGTTGTATTCCTTGATGTATTGATAGACCCGGTTCATGTTCAGCTTCAGCTCCGAATCGGTCACCTGGGGATATTTCATGCGCCATTTGACGACAAGCGGATCCGCCAGCAGCTGCCTGCTCTTCTCCTCCGCCTGCTGCAGACGGGAAGGGTCCAATACCGATTTCAAAATCTCCGACAACGACTCCATTCGTCCGTCTCCTTTCCTTGTGCCCGGTCATCGCCTTCCAGGGAGACATTCCTGCCTTTACTCTCCTCCGTCTTGGCCGGGCCATCCGTCTAGAGCTTGCCGTCCAGCTTCTGGGCGAGTCTTCTCATTTCTTCAAATTCCTCCGCCGACACGGGATCGTCCTCCGTCGTATCCTGCCGTACAATGGGGATGCGGGGCTTCGGCTTCGTCCGGCTCTTGTAGCCGGTTTGGCCCGAAGCTTTGGCGGCCGCCTGCTCCTTGTAGCGGATCTGGGCCCGTATGTACTCGACTGCCGACTCGTACGTCGTAACCTGGTTAGCCAGCATCTCGGCCGCCACGAACTCAATGGAGGCCTTCGACCAAGAACGGCGTTCCGTATGAATGTAATGAATCAGAACGTTGATGACTTCCTCGCTCAGCTTGTAATTCAGGTCGACCTTCTCGAAGATATCGAGGATCCGGTCCGGAATCTGCCCCTGGGAGAAAAATTTCTTAAGCAGCACCGTGTAAGGCTCGTTGCGCAAAATCATGTTGTACTGGTGCACGTCGCACTGATCCTGAAAAAGAGCCGGCACCTCCAGGTAGTAAGCCATCTCCACCGGCTTCTCCTCGGCGGGAACGGTCTCGTCGGAGCGCAGCGGGACTACCTTCTGCAGGTGGCGCTCCACCTGCTCCTCTCTCTTCTTGCCCTGCCGGTAAAACAGGTTCGCCTTGTACTGGAACGCGTCCTTGCGCAGTGTCCCTTCCTCGTCGAAGACGGAATCCTCATCGAGCAGCCGGCACGTTTCCTGCAGGGAGAGATCGTATTTCTTCGCCATGATGTTGATTTCGACGAGCTGGTCCTGGCGGTCGTTCAGCGCCTCCACGAAAGCCCGGTTCCGGGATCCGCGCGGGAAACGCATGATGATATCCGAATAGGTAAAGCCCTTGGTCGTCACATCCAGCTTCGCTTTGGAATCCCGTGTGGAAGCCGTCTGGTGAAGCGCCTGCTCCAGCTCGTAATCGATCACCTGGGTATTCAGGCGGAACAGCTCGTAGAACGGAACCGACAGGTTCTCCGCATTCGAGCCCTCCATCCCGCCAGGCTCCGGTGCCACCAGCTCGTCCTTCAGGGACAGGAGCATGTACTTGCCGACTTTGTCGCGCAGCAGCATGGTGAGGTGCTGGTTTTTGAAAAATTCCCCCGGCGAGAGGGGCTCGTACAGCTGGTATTCATAAATATAATCGTCCGCTGCGGGAAGAAACCGTCTTGTCGTCTGCAGCAGGCCGACCGCTTCGAGCTTCGAGGTCTGTTCGATGAAGAACTTCCGTCCCCGCTCGCCCGGCTCCAGCTCAAGCGACAGGAACAGCGAACGCTGCTGCTCCAGGGCCGAGAAGCCGGCCCGGTCCGCCGCAAGCTGCTGGCAGAGCGTGCTGTACACGCTTATGGCATAAGCGCCGACCATGGGCTGGTAGATTCCGCCTAACATGCGGTAATCGAGGCTGCTTAAGGAAAAATCACGATAAACGCAAAACCGGTGGTTCTCGGTGAAATGAAGCAAATTGGTAATTCTCATCATGCCCAACCCCAATGTTCAATTAAGACTTGTACCCTTCATTGTAACACAGCCCGGCCGTCCGTTGGGAGAGAAAATGCTGGACGGATAAGAAAGGGAGAGGAATCAAACGGACCTCCTCCGGCCAAAAAGAAGAACCTCTCCGCTCCAGGAGAGGTTCCGCGTTCATTCGCTGCTGATGATCTGCCGGATCAGCCGCTAGAACATTTTGAAGCCCTTCAGCCTCAGCATCCGGATCGTATAGCCGCTCACAATGGCGCCGCCCAGCCCGCTGATCATCGGAAGAATATCGGCGATCGAATAGCCGGTCAGGTTGTTCCAGAACGTATCGGAGCCCCAGCTCCAGTAGACGAGCCCGATGACGAAAACCACATAGCCGTAAATGGGAAACCAGGTCGTCTTCATCAGCATATTGATGATAAAGCCGAGCCCGAAGAACATGACGAACGCAAGAATGATCAGAACAACGTTCTGTAAAATATCTACGATCAGATTGCCGCCGGTTGATGCTGCACTCACAGGTCTTCACTCCTATTGCTGTCTTTCGGGGCTGCGAGGGCAATCCATCGGACCGCACGTCGCTTACCGCACACTTCCTTATATTGTAGCGCACGGCCTAAGCGGATGTAAAGGTTTGCCTGCCCGGCAGGGAAGCTCCCGGGTACGACAATTGTGTGACGGCGGAGGAAAGACGATTTGGTGACGGAGGGGGGGCCCGTTTGCCCTTTGGGTCGAAGTTGGCTACAATAAATAGAGCCAAATCACACTGCTTAAGGGGTGTAACCTAACATGAGTGAAGCCGTACAAACGTTGGAGGGCTGGTATGCTCTTCACGATTTCCGCACGATTAACTGGTCTTCCTGGAAATATGTTTCGGATGAAGAAAGAGCCCGCTCGCTGGACGAGCTGAGGTCCTTCCTTGAAGAATGGAAAGCCATCGGCGAAAGCAAGACCGGCAGCACGGTGGTATACAGCATCGTCGGGCAGAAGGCGGACATCGTCTTCATGCATCTGCGCGAAACGCTCGAGGAGCTGAACGAGCTCGAAACCGCCTTTAACAAGACGACCTTCGCCCAGCACACGATTCCGGTCTACTCCTATGTATCCGTCGTGGAGCTGAGCAGCTATATGGCGAAGCCGGGCGTCGATCCTATGCAGGATCCGGAGATTGTGGCCCGCCTGAAGCCCCAGCTTCCCCAAACGAAGCACATCTGCTTCTACCCGATGAACAAGCGCCGCTCCGGCAATGACAACTGGTACATGCTCGGCATGGAAGAGCGCCGGTCCATGATGCGCAGCCACGGAATGATCGGCCGCAGCTACGCCGGACGAGTGAAGCAGATCATTACGGGCTCCGTCGGCCTCGACGATTGGGAATGGGGCGTCACCCTGTTCTCCGACGATGCCCTTACCTTCAAGAAGCTCGTCTATGAGATGCGGTTCGATGAAGTCAGCGCCCGCTACGGAGACTTCGGCGACTTCTATGTCGGCAACCGGCTTGATGCGGAGAAGTTCGAGAACATGCTGCAGGTGTAACGCCTGTCCCATGCTTCACGGGAGTGAGATAAATGGAAAAGGAGAGCCGGGCGGCTCTCCTTTTTTATGTTACTATCCCCCGCTTGCCTGGGAAGCGCGTCAAAGGCGCTTCTTCTACCGGGACGTCTCTTCCTGCCCGCCCGATTGCGCGGACGGGAGCAGGCTGACGGCCAGCAGGTTCACCAAGGCGATTCCCACGAGGAGAAGGAAGACCATATGAATCCCTGTTGCCAGCTGCTCCGGGGCATGGTCCGTCGCATAGCGGTTGAACAACGCCCCGAACACCGCCACCCCCACGGTCTGGCCGAAGGCGTTCATCAGGGAATTGGTGGAGGTGGCCACCCCGCGTCGGGAGGCCGTCACCGAGGTCTGGATCAGAACCATGGCAGGAGTCGTCATGCAGCCCATCCCGAAGCCGATCAGAATCAAGACGCCTGCGAGAAACCAGTAAGGGGACGCCGTGGACACGAAAGCGAGCCACAAGGAGCCTCCCGCTACGAAGGCGGCCCCGGTGACCACAAAGGTTTTCGGGCCGAGCCGGTACATCAGGCGTCCCGACAGGTTGGCCGCGAAGGGCCAAGCGAGGGACATCGGCATCAGCGTGAGACCGGAGCTCGTCGCACTGCGTCCGAGAAGCGTCTGGATCCACATCGGGATATAGATGGACACCCCCGAGACGACGCAGAAGGCCAGAAAAGCCATAACATACAGCAGGGTCATCCGCCGGCTGCGGAACAAGTCCAGGGGCAGCATCGGTTCCGGGGCACGCTTCTCAATCCCTATGAAAGCAAGCAGGAAGACAAGAGCTAGAACCAACAGCCCGATCTCCACACCCGAGCTCCACGAATAGTGGATGCCGCCGCTTAACAGGGCATACAGCAGAGCGGTGATCCCTATGGTGAAGGTCAGCGCCCCGGCGTAGTCAATGCTTTTGGTCTTCTTCTCGAAGGGCTCGTGCAGAGCGCCGACCACCAGCCCGAAGGCGATGATTCCGACGGGAACGTTCATATAGAAAATCCACCGCCACGTGACGACATCGACGAAATACCCGCCGACCAAGGGTCCTAGAAGCGCAGCGACCGACCAGACGGAGGCGAAAACCCCCTGGACCCTTCCTCTCTGCTCCCCCGGGTACAGATCCCCGATAATGGTAAAGGTAACGGGCGTCAGGGCTCCCGCCCCGATCCCTTGAATAGCCCGGAAGATGATCAGCTGGGGCATCGTCTGGGCCGCTCCGCAAAGAATGGAGCCCAGCACAAAGAGAGCCAGGCCCCACACAAAGACGGACTTCCTCCCGAAGAGGTCGGCGAGCTTGCCGAAGATGGGCGTCGTCACGCAGGTGGCCAGCGTATAGATGGTGAAGATCCAACTCACCAGGGCCAGCCCCTTCAGCTCGCCCATGATGTGTGGCATGGCCGTACTCACGACCGTCGTATCCAGCGCCCCCACAAACAAAGCAAACAGCAATCCTACCGTTACCAAGGACCGGTTGGTCCTGCGGGCTTCCTGCATGGCGGCCCCTCCTTTCCTTCGCTTCTATAAGTCTTGCCTTTCCCGGATCAAAATAAAGGGACCGCCTGAGCTGTGTCAGGCAGTCCGCGTATCACTCTTCCTCATCCTCTTCCTGCCGGTTCAAGCCGGCCAGGTAAGCTTCATCCGCCTTGTCCCTCTGACGGCTCTTGTCCTTCAGCCTTTCAATGGCGGGGAGGATTAAGGTATCGATTTCCTTCTGCACGGTATAGACGAGGTCGTACCGGTTCTGGCTTTCCAGAAAATGACCTACATCCATCAGAGCATTATACCGGTCCAGCTCATCCCGGGTCAGCAACCCTCTTACTTGCACGCTGCAGTGTCTCATCGCTTATCCTTTCATCAGAGCCATCTGAAATCTCTAGAAACGGCCCTTCTTAAGCACGAGCGGAATTCCGCCGATAATGTACAGATACCGCATATCGATCAGCTTCTTCATCATCGCAGCGGAATAGCCTTTGATCTTGTACTTGCCGACGATGCCGATGGCCTCTCCCCTGCCGAGGGAAGCGACGGTTCCCTTGTTGGAGAACTTGAACTCCCTCGGGGAGGAGTTACGGATGGCGGCAATCAGGTTGTGCGCGCAAACGTCGGCCTGCTGCATCGCGATCTGGGCGGTCGGCGGATAAGGGCGTCCCTGGTCGTTCAGGACGATCGAGCAGTCCCCGATCACATAAATGTTCTCGTATTCCTTCGTCCGCAGGAACGAGTCCACGACCACGCGTCCGCGTGACGTTTCGAGCCCGGCTTCCTCGAGCATGCGGTTGCCGCGGATTCCGCCGGTCCAGATGACCGTAGCGGCCTTGATGACTTCACCTGTGGCCAGAATAACGCCGTCCGGCGTGCATTCCTTAATGGCCGTGGCTATTTTGAACGTGACACCCTTGTCCTTGAGAACGCCCATCGCGTATTCGACGAGCTCCGGGTCGAATCCGGGCAGGGCGGTAGGCGCCGCCTCCACGTTAATGATCTGAACGAGCTCGGGATTCACGTCAAACTCCCGGCACAGCCTCGGAATGCGGTCGGCCAGCTCGCCCAGGAATTCGATGCCCGTAAACCCGGCGCCGCCTACGACGAAGGTCAGGTAATCCTTGCGGGTCGGTTCTTTCTTGAACCGGGCGAACTGGTATTCGATGTGTTCGCGGATGAAGCGAACGCTGTTGATGCTGCGAATGTTGAGCGAATACTCGAGAAGGCCCGGAATGCCGAACGTTTCAGGCTCTCCTCCCAGTCCGATCACCAGATAATCATAGGAGAGGGTGCTGTCCTCCAGAATGATTTTCTTCTCCTGGGGCTTGATTTGGAGCACCGTCGATTTGACGAAATCCACCTTGAACTCATCGATCAGCTTGGAAATTTCCACGCGGGCGTTCTCGGGATTGTCCGTCCCCGCCGCAGGCATATGAAGATGGGTGGTTATATAATGATAATCGTGTTTATTGACCAATGTAACGTCCGCTTCATTATAGTTCAGCTGTTTCTGCAGGCGGATGGCGGTCACTATCCCTCCGTACCCCGCTCCCAGGATGACTATTCTAGGTATTCGGCTCATCTCGTATCCCTTCCATCGCATAATGTATGATATCTCTATTTACCCGTTGGCCGTTAGCTTCAAATCGCCATTGATTTTTATGGTTTACGCCTATCGGCTGATCCGGAACGGCACTCGAACGGCAGGTTCCGGATTATGCGGATCCGTTCCGCCGTACAGGAGAAAGTAGGCAGACTACTCCCCTATTTTCATTAATCATATGAAATAATAAACGTTACCCCTGGAAATAGCAAGCGCTAAATTGCCCGGTTTTCCCTATTTGTTACAGGTGGCCGGGACAGGGCCGGGACGTTCACCGGAAAACAGCCTTTTACTTCCATTTAAGAAGAATAGACGTTTAGGGCCCCTTATCCCCGGATAACTCCGAATGATCGCAGATGGACCTGGTAACGCCGCCTGGCTACTGCTGGAAGCGAATAAGACATCCTTGGACAACCCATCAGAGAGTTTTATACCCCTAGGGTTTCTTTTTGGTTTATCGTTTGTATATAATGGGTAGGATTGGAACTAGCTGCGGAGGTGTCAAGAAAGTGTCTGAACTAACCAACCAAGAAGAAATTGTCGATATTCTGATTATCGGGGGAGGCCCGGCCGGCATGTTCGCCGCGTTCTATGCGGGAATGCGCCAGGCATCCGCCAAAATCATCGAAAGCATGCCCCAGCTCGGCGGACAGCTTTCGGCCTTATATCCGGAGAAATACATCTATGATGTAGCCGGCTTCCCGAAGGTGCGCGCTCAAGAGCTTGTCGATAATCTGAACGAGCAGATGAAGCATTTCCCTATCGAGGTGTGCCTCGAAGAGAAGGTCACTCAGGTCGTCAAGAAGGAAGAGCGTCTCTTCCAGATCACGACGGACAAAAAGGTGCATTACAGCCGCGCCATCATCATTACGGCCGGGGTAGGCGCCTTCGAACCGAGAAAGCTCGAGCTTCCCGAGGCTGCCCGCTTCGAGAAGAAGAACCTTCATTATTTCGTCAACGACCTGAACGCCTTCCAGAACCAGAAGGTGCTCATCAGCGGCGGCGGCGATTCCGCTGTGGACTGGGCGCTCATGCTCGAGCCGATTGCCGAAGAGGTCACGCTTATTCACCGCCGGGACAAATTCCGGGCTCATGAGCACAGTGTCGAGAATCTCATGAACTCGAAGGTCAAGGTCGTCACGCCTACGGAAATTACGGCGCTGCATGGAGACGAGAAGATTGAGCAGGTCACCCTCAAGCACGTCAAGACGGGCGAAGAAACCGTTCATGATGTGGATGCCGTTATTGTCAACTTCGGGTTCATCTCTTCCCTCGGCCCGATTGCCGAATGGGGCTTCGAGATCGATAACGGCTCCATCGTCGTCGACTCCCGGATGGAAACGGACATTCCCGGCGTTTTCGCCGCCGGCGATATTACGACTTACCCCGGCAAGCTGAAGCTGATCGCCGTAGGCTTCGGGGAAGCGCCGACCGCCATCAACAACGCGAAGGTTTATATCGATCCGACGGCCAAGCTGTCCCCCGGCCACAGCAGCAACATGAAGAGATAAAAGGACCGGCACCGGCCGCGGCCGAGCTTAGCCTGCCACATATTCCTATCCGCCAAGGGTATCCTACCTGTAGATCATTCCGACAGGAGGGATACCCTTGTCTTATGCCTGCCCCGTGTGCAACGGCTTTGAATCCGTGGATGCGCTCTGCCCATCCTGCTCTGCTTCCGCCCTTGACCAGGGGAAGATCCATGACTTCTTCGGCCCTTACTCCCCTTACCGCCCTACCGACGAGATGGCGTTGACGAACGGCTTCCGGGATGCGGCCTGGCACCAGTGTGTCCACGTCTTCTGGTGCCCTTCCTGCGGCGAAACCTTTAACCGGATGATCGAGGAGTGGCGGGTTTCCCGATAAGAACGTAAGTAACGGCGTACGTCGTTCCCGTAACCAGAGTGAACAGGGAAACGAAGAAAACGGGGTCATCCGTTCCGATCCGGCTCAAGTCGCCCAAGAGCTTCCCGGGATCGAGCAGCGCATCCCAGCTGTTCCAGCGAAGGAACCGGCCCACGTACACCCCGATTCCGCCCAGCAGCAGACCAAGGACGGCAAATCCCCAGCCGGTAACCGCTCCCTTCGCCCGGCAGACCAGATCTTGAAGAAGATAGAGGGAAAAATGCCCCAGCATGAGACCATTCCACGCGCAAAGCGTAAGAAGGAGTAGGTCGAACCAGGCGGAGGTGCCGTCCTTCCAATAGGTGAAATGGATAAAATCCGTGATCACATAAGAGGCGTTGGGATAGAACAGAAGCCATAGAAGAGCGAGTGGAATCGTCAGGCCCCTGCTGGCAGCCCCCTTCCAGGACAACCGGACATGCCGAAGCCCTATGGCAAAGAGGAATGGCAACCAGGCAAGAAAGAGGTTCCACGTGAGAAAGGCATAGAACCGGTTTCCGGAGGTCTCGACCCGGTACAGGATTAAACAGTAAGCGCACAGCGTCATGACCGCCGATACGATCAACCATCTCCAGACAGGCTCTTCCGCCCCCCGGCTTTCGTTTTCCAAACGCTTCCGCCTCCAATCGATGGGTTGTCGTGTTTCTACTTTAAGTAGGACGTTTAAAAAAGAGTAAGGTTTCATGTTACAGAAAGGAAGTGCCGATCATGTCCAAAGAACCGTTATTACCGGCGGAGCCTGTCCGGGTGGATCATCAGCTTACCCGGTATGAGCATCAAACGGATGAGGAGTATGTAAACGCCAATTTCTGGGCCAAGATGAAGAAGAGCGCCTCCAAAATCCCGTTTATGCTTGATGCGGTGGCCATGTTCTATGCGGCGACCGATCCCAAAACGCCGAAGTGGGCGAAAGCCGTCGCGTTCGGTGGCCTGGCTTACTTCATCCTTCCCATCGATGTCATTCCTGACTTCCTGCTTATTGCCGGATGGACCGATGATGCGGCGATTCTGGCGGCCACCCTCAAGACACTGGCCTCCCGCGTAACCGACGAGCACCGGCAGAAAGCCCGGGAATGGGCGGACGGGGAGAAACATCGCTATTAAATGCGCCCATCTAAATCAAACAGCTCCCGGCCGATCCGGGAGCTGTTTTCATTTCCTTATTATTCGTTCCGGCTCCGCCGCAAAATCAAGGATTGGAAATGCGGGGTTCCTTCACCAAGAGACACCGTGCGGAATTCTTCCACCTCGAATACTTTCTTCACGACAGCGGTCAGGTCATCATCCGGGTACATGGAGAAGTATCGTTTGAGCTCGTACGTATCCTTCTCCCAAACCCCATCCGAATCCACCCCGCCGTACACCCCCATGAAGAACAGCCCTCCCGGGACGAGGATCCGGCGGATTTCCGCCAGAACGTCCGGCAGATCTTTTTTGGGAACGTGCAGCAGGCAGTTTAGGGCATAGACGGCCTCGAAGGCTTCCTCCGCAAAGTCGAGCCGATAGAAATCCATGACACGGGCGTCCAGCCCCTTCTCCCGGCAGAGGGCCACCATTTCTTCCGACAGGTCCGCAGAGGTAACCTGAAGCCCGGCTTCCTGGAAAAACAGGCTGTCCCGGCCGGTTCCCGCCCCGATCTCCAGCAGCCTGCCCCGCTTCTCCTCCTGCAGTTTACTTAAATAGCGGCTGCGCTCGACAATCTTCCATTCCTGAAGCTCCGACCGGTCCCGTTCCCGCGCCATTCGGTTGTAGGCTTCTCTCAACGGTTCTTTATATAAGGAAATGACCGCTCTCTCCCTTCGAGTTTTGCGTCATTATACCCGGATCTTGGTCCATCGGCAAGCAGGAAAAAAGGGCCGCCGCGGCTAAAGGGCTCCCCTGTGAAAACGGGTTGCGTCCCGTTCTGGCCGGTAGGTCAGGTGCAGGTCAGCCTGGTCAGCCTGCCTGTCCCTTCGCGTCAAACAGCCCAAGGCGGTGAAGAATCGTCACGAAACGGTAGAAGTCGTAGCTTCCCCCCGTGGTGGTGTCCAGAATTCCGGCCGCCGCGGCTGCCTGAACGGCCTCCTGCGCCCAAACCGGAATCTCCGTCATGGCCTTCTGCTCCCGCAGAGCGCGGACCTCCTCCTGCAGCAAGCGAATTTGCTCCATCAGCTGCTCCAGCATGTCATCCACCTCCTTGTCGTACCGGGTCAAGGCATACTGCTCCGTCAGTTGGTCCAGCTTCTTGGCATAATCCGGATCTGTCGCATACCCGCCGGCCAGCAAAGCCTTGATCTGCTCTCCCGGCGTCTTGGCTTCTCTTACTCTCCGGTAACGCTCCAGATCAAAGAGCAGGTCCTGATCGCGGAAGCTGTCCTCCACCGAATCGTAAGCCCGGAAATCCGCCCGTACCCGCGTCTCCCCCCCGTCATAGACCTCCCAGGTCGACTTGTTGACGCTCCGCCCCTTCCAGTAAGGGGTCAGCACGCCGCTTCCGACTTTATAGCCGACGAGGTTGTTCCAGGCCGGAATAACGCCTCCCGTCTCTAGGATGGCTTGGGCTATCCGTACCGACGGAAACAGCGGAGAGCCTTCCAGCCTCAGTTTGACGGCAGCAGGAGCAATGGCTGCAATAAATTCTTCTCTTGTCACGGCCGGTCCCCTCTCCCTTAATTAATCTTAGAGTTAATTTATTCCGCCGGTCCTTCTTTGGCTTGGGACCCCGCCTGTACAAAAAAACCTTCCGTTCTGTACCTGCATACAGTCCGGAAGGTTCGTTCCCGCGCCAGGGGGCGCTTAAGCTCTTAATCGTCGCATTTCTCCGCCAGCTGTTCTTCCTCCGGCTTCGTCCGGAAGGAGCTTCCGCAGCCGCAGGTGGCGATAGCGTTAGGATTGTGAATCGTGAACCCTCCGCTCATGCCTTCGTTCTTGAAGTCGATCTCGACACCGTTCAAGTATTTCTTGCTCTCCTCGTCCACCACTACCTTCAAGCCGTTCAGCTTCAGCTCTTCGTCGGTCTCCTTCTGCTCGTCATCGAAGCCCATGCCGTAGGAGAAGCCGCTGCAGCCGCCCGCCTTCACGCCGACGCGGAGGAACAGGTTCGGAGCTTCTTCCGCCGCGAGCATTTTCTTGATCTGCTCGACAGCCGATTCCGTTATGTTAATCATGAGATGACCTCCCATCCTAATTGCCATATGGCGGAACCTTGTTGGTTCCTTCTATAAAAGTATACTCCGTTCTGCCCTGCTTCTCAAGGGCACAGGAGGTTAGACGCGCTGCTCCACCCGGTTCATCCGATAAAATTCCAACAGGAGCTCGTCCAGATTCTCGCTGCACTTGACCACATCCGGATGAAGAAAACCAAGCTCGTTGGTCAGATGGACCATCTTCTGCCGGGCCAATTCAATCTCCGAGTTAATCCTCTGGTTTCTTTCCATTAGAAGTGTCATTGCTTAAACACCTTGCCTTTGAAAATAATCATTGGAGCTTATACAACCATTATACGAAAACCGGAGAAAAAAGGAAACGGAAAACCGCCAAAAAGTTCCATAAGCTGTCAATGAAATCCTCATGATTCCACAGTGCGCACGTATTGCCCCCTCCACCGCCTAGGTTTATAATAAGAGGGTTGATTGCAACAAGTTTCACATGGACGGCGAAGACGACAGGACTGGCCGCGTTCCGGCAGGCAGCAGGCTATGCTTAACGCGAGGATCGTTAATTATTAAGGTAGCGGGGAGTGAATGGAGTGGGAATTGTTATACCTACACCCGATAAACGAATGCAGGAGATTGCCACCAAGGTGGAGCACGGTGAACGGCTCACGTTAGAGGACGGGCTTTTTCTTTATCAATCTGACGATTTATTGTCCATTGGTCAAATGGCCGACAAGGCGAACCAGCGGCTGAACGGCAAGAAGGTTTATTTTATCGAGAACATGAGCCTGTATTTCACCAACGTTTGCGAAGCCCACTGCGCGTTCTGCCATTTCCGCAGGGATGAGGGGGAGGAAGGGGCTTATACCCTGACGCCCGAGCAGATGTTCGAATTCATTGACAAGCATCAGCAGGAAGGGATGCGGGAATTCCACATTACCGGCGGGCATAACCCTCATGTTCCCTTTGATTATTATGTAGGGTATGTAAAAGCTTTGAAGGAGCGCTACCCGCACGTCACGATCAAAGCCCACACCGCCGCGGAGATCGAGTTCTTCTCGCGCATCAGCGGCCTGAGCTACAAGGACGTGCTGCAGACGCTTCTGGATGCCGGGCTTGGAACGCTGACCGGGGGCGGCGCCGAGATCCTTACCGAACGGTACCGGGAGAAGATGGGCGTAGGCAAGGCGACCTCCGACCAATGGCTCGAGGTCCAGCGGACGGCCCATGGCCTCGGCATGAAGACGCATGCCACGATGCTGTACGGGTCCATCGAGACGCTGGAGGAACGGCTTATCCATATGATCCGTCTCCGCGAGCTGCAGGACGAAACCGGAGGCTTCCTAGTCTTCATCCCGAATGCGGTGCAGCCGGCGAGCGTGAACGCCGGGATCAAGCGCCGGGTGGCAGCCTTCGACGATCTGAAGACGATTGCCATCTCCCGCCTTATGGTGGACAACATCCAGCATATTAAGGCGTACTTCATTAATCTGGGTACCCAACTTACGCAGATCGCCCTTTCCTTCGGCGCCTCGGACGCCCACGGCACCATCGTCAAGGAGAAGATCAGCCATGCGGCCGGAGCTTTGTCTCCCGAAGGGCTGACCAAGGAAGAGCTGGTGTGGCTGATCAAGGGAGCCGGACGGATTCCGGTCGAACGGGATACCTTTTATAACGAAATCAAGGTGTACGAATAGCTTGGCGAACGACAATAATGGGTATATTATTTGTAATTCGAGCCTTTCGGGAATACACCCCTTAGAAACGACGTCTGAATCATAATGTAGAGAGGGGTTTCATTCATGAGGAATTTGGTTGTATTGGGTGGAGGATACGGCGGCTTGACCATCGTTAATGAGCTGCTGGAGAAGGAGTGGCCGAGCGACATCGAGGTCACCCTGATCGATCGTATGCCCTACCAGGGATTAAAGACGGAATATTACGCACTCGCCTCGGGAACGGTATCGGATGTGGACATTCGGGTCGAATTCCCGACGGATCCGCGCATTACGAAAACCTACGGGGAAGTATCCGAGGTGGATTTGAACAAGAAGCTGGTTTATTTGCAGGGTCAGGACCCGATCAGCTATGACTGGCTGGTCGTCGCCTTGGGCTGCGTGGACAAGTTCCATGGCATTCCCGGAGCCCAGGAATTCGCGCATGGCATTCAGACGCTGTCGCAAACCCGGATGACGTACACCCGGGTAAATGACGTTATGCCGTACGGACAGGTGACGATTGTCGGGGGAGGACTGAGCGGCGTGGAGATGGCCGCCGAGCTTCGCGAAGGCCGGCCGGATCTCAATATCCGTATCCTGGACCGCGGGGCCAGCATCCTTTCCTCTTTTCCGGAGAAGCTGCAGGTGTTCGTTAGGGAATGGTTCATTAAGCACGACGTGGAAATGATGTCCCACGTTTCGCTGTCCCGTGTAGAGCCGGGCATTCTGCACAACCAGAACGAGCTCATCTACACGGATGAGACGATCTGGACCGCCGGCATCCAGCCGAGCCCGGTCGTGCAGAAGCTCGACGTGCCGAAGGACATGACGGGCCGCGTGCTGCTGAACGAGTACCACCAAGTGCCGCTCCATCCTGAGGTGTACGTAGTAGGCGACTGCGCGAGCCTAACCTTCTCCCCGAGTGCCCAGGCCGCAGAGGCCCAGGGCAAACAAGTCGTGGAAGTGCTTCGCGCCCTGTGGAAGGACGAAACGCCGCACCTTGGCACCATCAAGCTGAAGGGCGTACTCGGCTCGCTCGGGAAGAAATCCGGCTTCGGCCTCATGGGCAAGAAGACGGTTATGCTCGGCAAAGTCCCCCGGGCTCTCAAGAGCGGGGTTCTCTGGATGTCGAAGCGTCACTTCGGTTAACCGACCGGACGCGGGACGAAAAGCGGTTTGACCGGGGGACGACCCGCCCGGCTTACAGGTTGTCGAACAGCTTGTCCAGCTCTTCGAGCTCCTTAAGCTTGCGGCCGATCTCCTTCTCCAGCTCATCCACCGTCGCAGCGGCAACCACTTCGCCGTTTACGAGCGCGTAGGGCTCGGCGTAGCATTGCCCGCAGTTGCCCAGGCAGCCGTATTCCAGGACATCATAGTCCGGGTTCTGCTCCAGCTTCTTCATGAGCCGATCGGTGCCGTGATGCATATTATTGGTGCAGAATTCAATGATGGGTCTCATGCCGGGTTCACCTATTTTCATTTTGTCGTTATTGTACTATAATAAAGTAAGAAAGGAGTTGGAGCAAATGAGCGAAAACGCACAAGATACCATGTACGATGAAGTGCTGGAGGTTCTCGATAAGCTTCGCCCGTTTCTGCAGCGCGACGGCGGCGACGTAGAGCTGGTTGACGTGGAGGACGGAATTGTGAAACTGAAGCTGATGGGTGCCTGCGGAAGCTGCCCAAGCTCGACCATCACCTTGAAGGCCGGGATCGAACGCGCTCTTCTGGAAGAAGTGGAAGGCGTTCAAGAGGTCATGCAGGTATTCTAATTCCGTTAACCGATTCCCGTTAAGCTTTCTTTAACGGATATACAGAAAGCCCTGAGCGACTCGACTCAGGGCTTTCTTGCGTGTTCCGGGTGAACCCGGATAGCTGGCTAAAGCTTGACGCCTCCCTTAAGAGAACGGATGGGATCGAGCCCGCCCGAGACGTCGATGATATTGCCGGTAAGGAAATCCGATTCGGGCATGCAGAGGAAGGCGATGACCCTGGCGATGTCTTCTCCTGATCCGGGTCTGCCGCGCGGGGATTCCTCGTCCGCCAAATGCTCCACCTCGCGGATCAGCTTCTCCTTGTTCTCCCCGCGGATATCCCCGGGGCAGATCATGTTGACCGTAATGCCGCTGGAGGCTTCCTCGACGGACAGCGTCTTGGTGAAGGAAACGAGCCCCACCTTCGCCGCGGCATAGACAGCCCGGTGAGGCCAGCCGGGGGCCTCCGCCGCATGACCGAAGCCAAAATGAAAGATGCGTCCCCACCGGTTCCGGCGCATAAGCGGAAGAACCAAATGATCGAGCGCGATGACCCCGGTCAGGTTCCCGCCCAGCAGATAGGAGATTTCCTCTTCCGTGTAGTCCGCGAACAAGCGGCGCTCCCGGATGAAAGGCCCCGCATTGTTAACCAGGATGTCGACGGCTCCGAGCTGCCTCTCCGCTTCTTTCACAAGAAACCGGATGTCCTCCGTACGGGTCACATCCGCCTGAATGGCGGTACAGCGTACCCCCATCCCCCGAATCTCCTCACAAAGCCGTTCCGCCTCTTCCCTGCTGCGGACATAGTTCAACACAATGTCGCAGCCTTGCCCGGCCAAAGCAAGAGCCGTCCGTTTGCCCAATCCCTTGGCACTGCCCGTTATCAGAGCCACCTTGCGTCTTTCCATCCTCGCCCTCCCGCTACCTCTTTCTCTCTATTCAGTATAGAGGAAAAGCGCCGGAAGTCCAAACCCGGTGAGCCCCCGCTGAAAAAGATTCGCGAAAAAAGAGCCTGCCTAGGTTAGGCAAGCTCCGCTTTTCCTTCCGGCCGGGACTGGAATCCATCCGCTTCCGGCTCAACCCTTCTGGCTCGAGGCAAGCGATTCAAAAACGGTGCTGACCGTCAGGCAGACCATTTCGAAGCCCTGCTCCATGTCCTTCAGGTTATCTTGAATGTTCTCCACCGGAGACTGGGCCTCCGGCGACTCCTTGGCGTTCCATACATCGTCCACGAGCTCCTCGTTCATGGCGTGAATTTCCGTGTTCCGCTGCTGCCGCAGGCGGTTCAGCGGCCCTTTGCAGCTGTTCTTAAGATCGAACAGCTTCTGCTCCAGCTCGGACGCAATTTCCCTCTCGTGCATTTGCCGCAGCACCGTAAAGTACGAAAAACGCGGCATAACCTTACCGGTTTCGAGCTTCAGCAGGTCATCGAGAAAGGAGCCCATCTTGTCCAGAATGGAGAACAGCCGAATGAGGGCGTTTTTGTAGAAATAGACATGCCGGTGATAGTTGTCGAGCTCTTCCTCTTCCATCTCCTCGATAAATTCGTGGGAGACGAGCTCGCTGTATTTGCGGCTGCAGTACAGGCTTTGCTCCAGCTCGTCGAGGGAACGGGTGAAGCCTTTTGCCCACACCTGGAGGCAGCGGAGCCGCGAATCGGCTTCCCCGCTCCGGTTCTCGATCTTCTCCAGCACTTGCTCATACCGCTTCAGTGAAGCGTTGGCATCGGCCAGCACGCCGCTGTCTTGGCGTCTTTCTTCGTTGAAATAAATTCGGAACATAAGCCTCCCCCTCCTTTATGCTTGATTGGATTTCCCCGCAGCCGCCGGCATAATGGGCTTGGGAGGCCGCTTCATGGCCTGCATCCGGTCCCGCTGAACCAGATACATGGCAACGAGAACGCCCGCCCCTCCGAGCACCTGGTTCCAGGAAATGCTCTCTCCGAGAAGGTAAATACCGGCGATGGCGGACGTGACCGGCAGAAAGTACCCGTACACAGAGGATTTGAACGGTCCGAGCTTCCCCAGGCTCCAGTTGTGAACCGAGAAGCCCACCAGGGTGGCGAGAAACGCCGTGTACAGCAGGCTGTACCACCCGGCAGCCGGCATGGCGGCCAAATAGCCGGGCGTGACCTTCCAGAGAACAACCGGAAGCAGGGAAACGGCGCCCGCGGTCATTTCCAACGTGATGAGCAAAGTCAGCGGGTAACGATTAACGAGCCGGTTCATCCCGATGAGATAAAGCGCCCCGAGGAAGCTCCGGAAAAGAAGGAGGACATCCCCTCTCAGGGTGTCCGGTCCGAGATGAAAGCCCTCGTTTCCTCCGGTCACAATCACAATGACCCCCGCAATGGCGAGAGGAAGCCCGAGAAGGATGCGCCACGTCAGGCGCAGCTCCCGCATCAAGAGAGCGAGAATAACCGTCACCACCGGCATAAAGCCTCTTCCGAGCACCGCCCCGTTCGCGGCGTTCGAATACTGCAGGGCGTAGGACAGAAAGGCCTCCATCCCGACAGCCGACACGGCTCCGAGCAGAAGAATCCGCCCCAGGTCTCCCTTTTTCATGCTCAGGCGGATGCGTCCTTTGCGGAATCCATAATACGTATATACCCACAAAAAAGGCAGAATGATCAAATAACGGAGGCCGTTGAAGACAAAAGAGTCCCAGGCCGCTCCTCCAATCTTCATGGAGGAGATGTTGATGCCCCACAGCAGGTAGACAAGTACGAACCCCAGATGGGGAAGCATGCCCCGCAAGGCGTTTGGCTTCATCCTTCTATACCCGGCTTCCCGCAAAATACTCGCTCCAGCGGCCGTCCACCAGCTTGACGATGTCCTCACGCGGGAACAGCTCGTCCGGATATCCCGGCTTCATCCGGGCATCGATCACGAGCGGAAGCTCGTAAGCGATATGATGCCGGTTGAGGCTCGAACGGGCGTAAATATCCGCGGCCGGATTGAAACGCGTGAAGACGGTCCAGAGGAACGGCGTCTGTCCGCGGGCGATCGCCGTGTCGTCCGCCAGAATGACGAGAGGCCAGGAGGACAGCCGGTCGCCCGCCTCTTTTACGAGCCGTTCGGCGAGCTGGGGATCCTCCTCATAGGATGCCCCCGAAACGACGAGACAGCCCCGGCAGTACACTTCCGCTGCCCGGATGCCCGGCAGCTCCCCTCCCTCGTAGGCGGAAGGCAGCGTGCGGACCGGTTCCCCTACGCCGAGCAGGACGGCCTTGCTGCCGTGGTTAAGCTGATGACCGGTATAATCCAGTGTATCGTGAGAGGTATAGTTGAACAGGAACAGATCCTGCCTCGGGTCGAAGCGCTCCAGCACCGTTTCGAGCAGCTGCGGGAAATTTGACAGATCCACCGGCCGGTCGGTGAGGATCAGGAACTTGGTCAGCGTGAGCTGCCCCTCCCCCAGGATGCGGAAGGCCGAGCCGATCGCTTCCCGCTTGTAGCTCTCCCGGACGACCGCCGCGGCGAGGGGGTGAAAGCCCGTCTCGGCGTAGGTCCACAGCTCCTTGACCCCCGGCATGACAACGGGAAAAGCGGGCGACATCAGCCGCTGCAGGAATTCTCCCATGTAGTAATCCTCCTGGCGCGGCTTGCCCACAATCGTTGCCGGATAAATGGCATCCTTGCGGTGGTACACGCGGCTCACCTGAAAGACGGGAAAGTCGTGAGTAAGGGAGTAATAGCCGTAATGATCTCCAAAGGGCCCTTCCGGCCGCCTCACATGAGGCGGCACTTCCCCGCAAATGGCGAATTCCGCCTCAGCGACGAGCCGGTGGCCTCCCTGCGGGTTCCGGGTTACGGGCAGCTTGCCGCCGAGGATGAAGGAGGTCATTAAGAGCTCCGGAAGATGCTCTGGCAGCGGAGCGATAGCGGAGGCAATCAGGGCGGGAGGCCCTCCGAGGAAGACGGTCACCGGCAGAGCCTGGTTCCGCTTCTCGGCTTCGTGGTAATGAAAGCCCCCGCCTTTGTGGATCTGCCAGTGCATCCCCGTTGTGTGGCCGTCATACACCTGCATGCGGTACATGCCTAGGTTGTGCTCCCCGTTGTCCGGGTGCTCCGTGTACACGAGAGGCAGGGTAACAAAGGGACCCCCGTCCTCCTGCCACGACGTAATCACCGGCAGCTTCGCCATGGGAGCCTCCGTGTCGCATACCTGCAGAACCGGCGCTTCCTCCGGCGAAACGTTCTTCGTTCCCACCTTCATCAGGTTCCACAGAAGGTCCTTCTCGTTCCACAGCGCTTTCGGGGTGGGCGGGACAAGCGTATCCTTCGCCGCCAGCACCCGCTTCATGAACTGCTCGGGCCGCGGCCCGAAAGCGAGGTCCACACGGCGGCTCGTGCCGAACAGGTTGGTCGCCACGGGAAAAGCGCTTCCTTTTACATTCGTGAATAACAGGGCCGGCCCTTCTTCGTCGATGACGCGGCGGTGAATCTCGGCGATTTCGAGGTTGGGGTCGACTGGAGCGGAAATGATATGCAGTTGGTTCTCCCGACGGAGAACCTCAAGAAATTGGCGCAGATTGCTATGTACCATCGGTATATCCCTCTTCTTCCCATGATAAGGTAGGCAGACCCGATAAAACAGGTTTCGCTCCCCTGCCGGATAAGCAAGGGAGCGAGGGTCTTCGTTATAGAGCGGCGGCTGTCTTCTGGGGCCCCGTGACCCACAGCGCGCACAGGTAGCTTAACGTGGAGAACAGGGCGGCGATAATCACGGTGTGCAGCAGACTGGCGAACAGATAGCTGTCTGTTCCCAGGGCAAAGGTAACGAGTGCCCCGCTGAACACCTGAATGACCACCAGCTGAAAGGCCACCCGCCCCGCCTTCGCCATATCCGGGCGATCCGTCTCCCGGTTAAGGCGGTACATCAAGTAAGCGATGAGGACGAACAGCAGGACGGCTCCAAGCCGGTGAATGAACATGATGCCGGTGGCTCCCGTCAGGCTCGGCACGACCTCCCCCGCGCACAGCGGCCAATCGCGTCCGCAGCCGCCGGAGGAGTCGGTATGGCGGACATAAGCCCCGAGATAGACGACCACATACGTGTAGGCCGCCGTCACCCACAGGAGGATGCTTGTCCCCATGCTCAGGCCTCCCGGCCGGCTTCCTCCCCCTTCCGCTATTGGAAGGCTGGGCTTCGGCTTGCGGGCAGGCCTTGACACCTTCGGAGGATTCATCCCCGAATCAGGCAACCGCCGAAGGGCCATCACGAGCAGGAAAGTGCTTGCGAAAGCTAGGAGCGAGAAGCCGAAATGAAGCGCCAGCACGGAAGAGGATTGGGGCCAGATGACGGCCAGAGCTCCCATGGCGGCCTGAATGACCGTAAAAAAGAGTGAGGAAGCCGCATAGAAGCGGGCATCCTTGCGCTTGGTATAAAGATAAACACCGACGGTGGCCCCGAGAACGAGCAGGCCCTCGATTCCCGTGACGAACCGGTGGGAGTATTCGATCATTGATTCGACGGTATAGGCCGGGATGAACTTTCCGTTGCACAGCGGCCAATCGTCACCGCAGCCGCGTCCCGATTCGGTCTTCGTCACGAGCGTCCCCATCAGGAGCACGAGAAACATCCCGATGCAGCTGGCTAATGCGAGTTTGCGCAGCATATATTTCATTAGAATCCCTTCTTCTGTCTTGTGGTTTACCGCTTGTGAAAATTCTTACACAAGACTCATTATAGCCATTCTCCCGGGCTAAAGCTATTGATGAATTGTGAACAAAGCACCTGATGTCACCGAAAAAAAAAGACCAGGAGCATCCCCCCGGCCCAAAAAAGAAAACCGCCCGCCCGATACGGGCAAGCGGCATACGGTCAGGAGCGCATCGCGGAGGCAACCTCCAGCGACCGGTCGAGGAACTGCTCGATTTCCTCGCGGGTTTTGCGGAGTTTGCTGACGAAGCGGGTCAGCTCCTTGCCTTCGCTGAAGACGATAAAGCTCGGGATGCCCAAAATGTTAAGCTCGCTGCACAGGTCGGGCAAGTCGTCACGGTCCACTTGAAGGAAGGATAGCCGGTCCCCGTACTCTTCGATCAGGGAAGGCATAAACGGCTCGATGTAATGGCAGTCCTTGCACCAGGTGGTTTTGAACACGGCTACGGTCGGTTTCACGGCCGCGGTAAGGTCTCTGAACTGCTGCTCGGTTTTCACTTGTTCCATGGTAATCCCTCCGCCATCTTTGGTTAGTCCCTGTTATAGCATGCCCCGAACGGGAAGTCAACGGCGGGCGGCTTCGCTTCATCGGGAGCCTCCCTCTTGTCATAGGGCAGGCGGCTTTCGCCCACAATAAGCGGGACACGGAAAGAGCGGACGGTAAGCCTATTTGAAGGAGGTCCCCCTACATGCTAAGACCAACCGGAAGAAGCCCGCAAGGGTTCACCGAGCGGATCAAACACGCCGCCGGCGGCTGGCTTCACCTGCTTTACGGGAAAGCCGGCGATTTCCTGCAGTCCCTGCATCTCGTCTCCGGGTCGCGCAAGCTTACCGTATCCGCCGCAGCGCGCAAGAGGCTGCAGGCCCGCCTGGAGCGGGAGCTTTCCTGGGCAGCGGCGGCCGCTGAAGGGACAGCCGCCACCGGGCCGGGAGACCCTCTCCGGGCGTGCCGGACACCGGGGGCCCCGGGGGCTCCCGGGTCGCCCGGCGCTCCAGGCGCTCCCGGTGCGCCGGGCGGGTTCGGGATGCCCGGGGCGGGCGGCTTTCCCGGCGCCGCCGGCGCTCCCGGTGCTCCCGGAAGCGGCGGCTTCCCGGGCTTCCCGGGCTTCCCGGGCTGGCCCGGAGGCGGGCACGGCGCGGCGGGAGCGGGCAGCGGCGGAGGTCCCGGCCCGGCCGATCCGGGAGAGGACGACCCGGGAACGGGCGGTCCCGAGAATCCGGGAAGCCCTGCCCCCGGGTCGTCCCGCCCGCTGACGCCCGAGCAAGCGGAGCGGCTCCTTCGCCGGATCCGCCGGGAGACCGCGGAAGGCAACCGCAGCAATGTGACACGGACGGCGGCCTATTGGACCTTTTACCGGCAGCACCCGGAGCTTCATTGGGCGTTCCTGGCCCATATGGTTTCCCGCAACGGCGGCTGGAACATGACCGACCTGAAGGGGGATTTTCTCCCCCGTCTTATCGGTGGGGCCCAGCGCGAGCGCATTTTTGAGATGCTGGAAGCGGCCAATGCCCTGATCTTCGGGGATGCCTATCCCCAGCTTCTGCTTTACCAGGAGAGCCTTAAACGCGGCACCAACCTTTCCGGTTATCTTCGTGATCTCGGGGTTTCCCTTTTCATGAAGGCGGTATGGGACGACTTCTGGGAAAACCGCGACCCGATCGTGCTGACAATCGGTCTTATTGTAAACGAGCAGAACTACATCCAGGGCCGCGTGGTGGAGGATCCGCATTACCGGAAGCATGTGCTGGAGACCCCCGCTTTTCAAGCCCAGGCTGTTCTTCAGTTGAATCAGGTTCTCTTTCCATACCGCTCCTCCGGGCCCGACGGTGACAGCACCGGAGCGGCCGCTGCTCCCCAGGCGGACGGTCTGGTCGGCCTCATTCTGGAGGACTTCATGGACCTCGACGAGCGCATCTCCTTCGGAACCAAGCTGTATGCGATTCTCTTCGGCCTTGCCGGGGCTGGCGAAGACGTACGCCGGTTTGCCGCCGGCATACCCCATACCGGATCGCGCTCGGACTATTGGCCTCAGGTGTTCGCCCCCCATAGAAAAACCCCTCCGGTCCGGTTCCCGAAGGAAAGGCTGGAGGGGTGCGGGGTGGTAAAGGGCAGCGAGCGGCTGTACAGCCCGGCTCTGGCGGACGCCTGGCCGGACCGTCCGGTTACCGACCCGGCCGTTCACGATTGGTGCGGCGGCACGTCCATGCTGCGCTACTTCCGGAGCATCCAGGCGCCCTTTCCGGTCGAGATCACGCACGAGCAGTGCCTGGCCTTGAAGAAGCTGGAGCTTGCGGCTCTGGCCGGCAAGCTCATCTCCCCATGACCCGGGCGCCCTTCCTGACGAGCTTGCGGATAGGAGCCGGGTAGCTCTCCAGGTCCTCCGCCGTGACCACTTTGGTCAGGGCCAGGAGCACCAGGTACAGCCCGAACATAACGGCGCCGGCGACCGCAGCCTGCAGCAGGTAATCGAGCTTTGCCGGGAACCACCGGATGTACCGGTGTCCCAGCCATTCTACTGCCACTCCAGCCGCGATCATGAGTGCGGCCGTTACCGTTAAGCCGATCCAGCGGCGGGTATCGAAAATGCGGAAGTCGGCCTTCTGCTTCATCGTCCGCAGGTTAAGCCCCATCATGACAATGAAGCACAGGGCGGTCGCCGTGACGATTCCGTAAATGCCGAGGATCGGGGATAGAACGTAGTTCGCGATCAGCTTGACGGCTATGCCGATCACAACATGGCCGACGAGCGGCCTCATGGCGCCCATCCCCATCAGGATGGCTCCCGACGTCTGCATCACAATCTGAAACAGAGCCGTCGCGGTCAAGAGAGCAATGATGCCGTAGCCGTTCTCGTCGGGAAAGAGCAGCCCGTTAATCGGCCGGGCGGCCACCGCAATCATAATGACGGCGGGAAGCCCCGTAAGCAGAGACAGCTGAAGAGCTTTCGCCGCCTGTCCTTTCACCTGGACGAGGTCTTTCTTCGCATACGCCGAGGAAATGATTGGCACGATGGACTGGCTGAGCGCGATAGCCAGAATGATGGGAATTCCGGCGAGCGACTGGGCCCGTCCGGCTAAGATACCAAGCTGGTCGCGCGCTGCATCCCAGCCGAGGCTGCCTTGGAGCAGTGGGATTACTGTACTGGAGTCAATAAAATAAATGAGCGGGACGGCGAGCGAGAAGAGCACGATCGGAATGGAGGTCCGGAACAGGCTCTTGTAGATCCGCTTATAAGGCAAGGCGGCCGCATGCTCCACCTCTTCTTCCGTCGGAACCTGCCCCTCCGCCGCGTCTCTCTTCTTCAGACGCATGGCGTAATACAAGAGCACGGCCACCGCTCCTACGCTTCCCATGACGCCTCCGAAGGAAGCCCCGGCCACGGCCCACACCTGTCCCCAGCCGATGGCCAGGAACAGGTAAGCGAACCCGATCGCCGTAAGGAGGCGCATGACCTGCTCGATGATCTGGGACAGGCCGTTCGGCATCATGTTGCGCCTTCCCTGAAAATATCCCCGCATGATGGCGATCAGCGGAAACAGCAGCAGGGCCGGAGCCAGCGCCTGGATAGCCAGGGCCGCATCCGGATCTCCGCTTCGTTCCGCCTGGAAAGGAGCATAGAAATACAGGAAGACGGTCATGATCACGCCCGCCACCAAGGCGAACTGGATCGCCGCCCGGTAAATCCGGTTGGCTTCCGCAAAGCGGCCGAGCTCCATCCGCTCCGCCACTAGCTTGCTGAGTGCGCTTGGAATTCCCGCTGTCGCAATAGTCAACAGCAGCATGTAAATATTAAAGGCGATGGAATAGGTAGCCATCCCGCTGTCATGAATGAGATAGACTAGCGGTACCCTCTGGACGACCCCGAGTACCCGGGCCACCAGGGCGGCCGCCGCCAGGATGACGGTGCCTTTGATCAATGAGTCCTTCGACAAGATGTATCCCTTCTTTGCTGAGTAATCCGAGGAAACAAGGCCGGCCGGTGCCTGCACGGGTCCCCTATAAAGGAAAGAAAGCCGCAGGCAAGCTGCGGCTTAAGGACTAGTGCCTTATCCGGAAACTTTGTTCGCGAGAAAACCTCCGGATACGCACGAATTAGGAAAGCAGAACAGCACTAACGGATAAGGCACTTTCACCGGTTACCCCTGCGGCTGTTCTTCTCCGTGGTCCTGCTTCGGTTTAATCGGTTCCAGCGGCTCGTTGAAGCCGTAGATCGGCATGGCGCCATGCTTCGGAACGGCCCAGCGGACGGCATTGGAGATGACCCGCAGCACCTGCTCGTTGTAATAGGTCGGGTACGCCTCATGGCCCGGACGGAAGTAGAAAATTTTACCCTGCCCGCGATGATAGGTACAGCCGCTGCGGAATACCTCGCCCCCTTCAAACCAGCTGACGAACACGAGATCGTCCGGCTGCGGGATGTCGAAGTGCTCCCCGTACATTTCCTCTTCCTCCAGCTCGAAGAACAGCCCGATGTTCTCGGCGATCGGATGAGCCGGGTCCACGACCCACAGGCGTTCCTTCTCGCCCGCTTCCCTCCAGCGGAGGTCGCAGGAGGTACCCATGAGGCGCTTAAAGATTTTGGAGAAGTGGCCGGAATGAAGCACAATCAGCCCCATCCCCTGCAGCACACGCTGGTGGACGCGGGCGACAATATCGTCGGTTACCTGGTCATGCCCCTTGTGTCCCCACCAGATCAGCACATCGGTTTCCTTCAGCACTTCCTCGGTCAGTCCATGCTCGAACTGGTCCATGGTAGCCGTACGGACCGTAAAGTCATCGTTCTCGATCCCTTTGGCGATCGCCGTGTGAATGCCTTCCGGATAGATCTTGGCGATATTCTCGTCTTCTCTTTCATGAAGGTATTCGTTCCAGACAGTGACGCGTGTCTTAATCATGGAAATCATCTCCTAATGGAAAAGTGGTTTATGTAAAATTACAGCACCCAGAGGATGAAGAGAAGAATCATAATGAGCTGAAGGATGATTTTGACAATCATGCTCGAGAAGAAGCCGACCAGGGAACCGACTCCCACCTTAAGCGACTTTTGGATGTCTGAGCCTGCGAGCAGCTCTCCCGCCACCGCCCCCGCGAAGGGACCGATGATGAGCCCCGCAAAAGGGATAACGAAAGGGCCTACAATAAGCCCGATCGTACTGCCGACCACGGAGGCGCGGGAGCCTCCGAACTTTTTGACCCCGAGGGCGCTGATGACGTAATCCCCTACGAAAATGGCGGCAAAAATACTCGTCTCGAGCGCCCAGAACCAGAAGCCGAACGGTTGGAAGCTCACCATGAAGCCATAGACGAAGAACGCTGCGTAGACCGCCACCACACTCGGCAAAATCGGGTAAACCGTTCCGATCATCCCGATGACGAACAAAGCGATAACCAGAATCCAAGCAGCCCATTCCATCGTGCTACACCTGCTCTCCGAAAATGTATTCGCGGATAATGCGCGCTACCCCGTGCTCGTCATTCATGACGGTCACCACATCGGCTGCCAGCTTCACTTCCTCCTGCGCGTTGCCCATGGCCACTCCGAGCCCGGCGGATTTGATCATGGTGAGGTCGTTCTGGCTGTCCCCCATCGCAATGACCTCCTCCATCTTGATGCCGAGCAGGTTGCATACTTCCATGATACCGCTGGCCTTGCTGATCCCCCGCGGGTTGATCTCGAGGTTATCCGGATGGGAGTTCGTAATCTCGAACAGAGCCATGTCCTCCAGCTCTCCCCGGATCTTCTGCAGCACTTCCTTGTCTTCGGTAAAAAAGCCGAATTTGAGCCAGGTTTTAGAGGTGTAATCGTCGGTCCATTTGTCTTTGTTGTAAAGCCCTTCCACGGCATAAGCCCAATACCAGGTATCGTTCTCGACGGCCATGGCATACAGCCGGTCCATCCATTCCTGCTTCATGATATGACGCTGAAGCAGGTCGCCGGGCGCCCGGTACACCTCGCTTCCGTTCACCGACACCATCGGGGATTCTAGCTTTAATTCTTCGACGTAGGGCTGAATCGTCTGAACCCCGCGTCCGGTGGCGAACATGACGGTCACGCCGGCCTCGATCGCCTTGTAAATCCATTCGCTGTTCTCGGGAGATATCTTCTTCTCCTCGGTCAGCAGGGTTCCATCCATGTCGAGTGCAAGCAGTTTATACGGTCCCATCTCTATTCCTCCGTTTGGTCTAATGCTTATCTATTGGGTTAATCGGCAAGACCGGTTTACCCGCCGGGCTCCGACGGCTTCCGTCCTAAGAAAAGCTTACGCCGGCCAAGCTCCCCGGAATAGCCTTAGACCGCGGCAAAAGCACGGCTCGGCATCTCCTGCATGTAGGTGGCATGCCACAAGGCGAACACGTAGATAACCCAGATGCGGCGGGCGTAATCCCCTTCGCCGTTCCGGTGCTTCGTCACCATGTTCTCCACGGCCGTCAGGTTCACGTAATCGCCGATGCCCCCCGCTTGAATCTGCTCGAGAATAAGGCCGCCCTGAGGACCCTTCAGCCAGTCGCGAAGCGGCACCGGGAAGCCGAGCTTCGGCCGGTTCAGGATCGGATCCGGAATGATTCCTTCCATCGCCTTACGGAAGATGTACTTCGTCGTCCCTTCGGCCAGCCGGTATTCCATCGGAATGCGGCGGGTCAGCTCGAACAGCTCTTTGTCCAGGAACGGCACGCGCAGCTCAAGGGAATGAGCCATCGTCATCTTGTCGGCCTTCATCAGAATGTCGCCCGGCATCCACAGGTTCATGTCAATGTACTGCATGCGGGTGACCGGATCCTGATGCCGGGTCTTCGAATAATACTCGGACGCAATCTGAATCGGATTCCGGTAGTTGCTGAGCAGCTCCCGGCCGGAGTTCAGAATCCCCGCCTTCATGTCTTCGCTGAAAATTTTCGCGTTCCCAAGGAAGCGCTCTTCAAGCGGAGTCGACGCCCGCAGGAGGTAGTTCCGGCCCTTGACACTTGACGGAAGGGCGGACGCGGCGCCGTGCAGCATCCGCTTGAGCGGAAGCGGCAGCCACTCGAGCGGCTTCAGGGACAGCGGCTCGCGGTAGATGCGATAGCCGCCGAACAGCTCGTCCGCCCCTTCGCCCGAAAGGACCACGGTCACATGCTCGCGTGCCAGCTGGGCCACGTGGTACAGGGCGATGGCCGACGGGTCGGCCACCGGCTCGTCCTGGTGCCAGATGGCCTTCGGCAGGACGTCGAAAAAGTCCTTTTGGGAGATCATTTTGGCATAGTGCTCGGTTCCGAGGGCCTTGGCCGTCTCGCTCGCTATGGTCGTTTCGTTGTTAGGTCCTTCGAAGCCGACCGAGAAGGTGCGCAGAGGCTCGATCCGCTTGATATGGGCCGCAATGGCCGTCGAGTCGATGCCGCTCGAAAGGAAGCAGCCCCGTTCCACGTCGCTAACGAGGTGATGAACGACGGAATCCTGCAGCTTCGCGCGAATTTCCTCGACGTATTCGCCGAAGGGGCGCTGAACGGGCTCGAACATCGGGTCCCAGTAGCGGTGCAGCGACATTTTGCCGTCCGCGGTCAATTTGATGTAGTGGGCCGGGGGAAGCTTCTGGATGCCCTCGAACATGGTGTCCGGCTCCGGGACGTATTGGAACGTCAGGTAGTTCATCAGGCTCTCGGTGCGCACCGCGCGATCGACAACCCCCGCCGCCAATAGACTCTTGATTTCGGAGCCGAAGGCGAACCCGTCCGGGTTATAGTGATAGTAGAAAGGCTTGATGCCAAAATGGTCACGCGCGCCCAGCAGCTGCCGCTTGTTCCGGTCCCAGATCACGAACCCGAACATGCCGCGGAGCATCTTGACGCACTCGTCCCCGTACTCCTCGTACAGATGGACGATGACCTCGGTGTCCGAATGGGTACGGAACACATGGCCCTTGTCCTGCAGAATGCGGCGAAGCTCCTTGTAGTTGTAAATCTCTCCGTTGAATACGATCCATACGGTTTCATCCTCGTTGCAGAGCGGTTGATGGCCCTCGGCCAGGTCGATAATCGACAGCCGGCGGAAGCCCAGTCCGATCCCCCGCTCGCTCCAGAAGCCGGAATCGTCCGGTCCCCGGTGGGTGATAATGTCCGTCATGCTCTTCAGAACTTCCTGCGCAGGCTCTCTTCCGTCAAAATGCATCAATCCAGCTATTCCGCACATCCGGTTCCACTCTCCAAACGTTATGATCTATGTAGTCCTGCCGGTGACAGGGTACGCTTCCAGCCGGGACAAACGGTCTTATTTACGATAAATAAGTATATCACAGATTAGGGGGAGGAACGAAATCAAAGGCAAATTCCTCTAACTGAACCCATTTCCTCTTTTCGAACCGGACAAAAAACGATACAGTTAAAGGGATTTGGACCCCTTAAGGAGGAGATTGCATTGATCAAAGGCATATCGACAGCAGGCATCGGCGGCTTTGCCTCTCTGGAGGACTACATAAAGAAGGCGTCCCAATACGGCTTCGGCGCCGTGGATACGAACAACGTCGGGGAACTCCGCAAGTTTATCGGGGAGAGAGGGCTCGAAGGAGCCCTGGCGTTCCTGCAGGAGCACAACGTGAGGATCGGCTCCATTGGTCTTCCTGTGGAATGGCGCCAGGACGAGGCGCGCTTCCGCTCGGACCTGACCAAGCTGGCCGCGGACGCGGAAGCAGCCGCCCAGCTCGGCTGTACGGCGTGCTGCACGTATGTGCTGCCTTCTACGGACCATGACGCCGTCCGGTTCATGGCGGTGGCCACCCGCCGGCTGCGCCAGGTCGCTCAGGTGCTGGGTGTTTACGGGCTCCGCCTGGGGCTGGAGCATGTCGGGCCTCATCACCTTCGCACCGCTTGGAAGAATCCTTTTATCTGGGATCAGGACAGCTTCCTCGACTGGTTCGAGGCGATCGGCGAGAAGAATGTCGGCTTCCTGTATGACGCCTACCATTGGTACACCTCGGAAGCCAATGTCGAAGATATCCGCCGGCTGAAGCCGGAGCAGATCGTGCATGTGCACCTGAACGACGCCAAGCCCGTTCCGGTTGCCGATGCTCTGGATAACGACAGGCTGTATCCGGGCGAAGGAGTCATTGACCTGGCCGCCTTCCTCCGCACCTTGAAGGAAATCGGCTACAAGGGCGTGGTGGCCCAGGAGATCCTGACGAAGGAGAAGCCGGAAGGCTCCCAGGATGACCTTCTGCGCCGCTCTGCGGATGGCTTTGCGAAGGTTTACCAAGCGGCCGGCTTGGAATAGGCGATAAGGAGCTGTCCGCTATGCGCATTATGGAAAATGATATCGCACCCTTTGAAGCCGGAATCCCCTGGCTCAATTCCTTGCGTGCGATGGACGAAAGCTTCTTCTTCGCTCCGATCGCGGAAGGAAAATGGTCTCCCGCTCAAATCGTGAGCCACCTCACCGCCTGGGACCGGGTGCTCAGCCGGCAGATTCTGCCCCAGGTTAAAGATGGAGCCGAGGTGGAATCGCGGGATTACCGGGATTGGCAGACCGTTAATGAGGCGGCTGCCATCTACGCCCTTGAGGGAATATCCGCGGCGGGGCTTTTGGACGAGGCCGTCGAAGCGCGCCGGGAGCTCGTCCGAGCTATACGGGAATGCGATGCGCCTCCCGAGGCCCGGTTCCGAATCGCCCATGGGACCGAAGGCTTCATGGAAGAAACCTTTTCGGGTCTGCTGCTCGACTTCACGCGGCACGACCGGCATCATCGGCAGCAGGTTGATGAGGTTTGGAAAGTAGAGAAGCCCTAACACCGGCTGAACCTTAACGATACGGAGTAACCGCCAAAGCCCCGAGTTCTCAACGAGACTCGGGGCTTTATTTGTTCCTTCCGCACCATAAAGAAAGCCAAACCCCTTGAAGGCGGCTTGGCTTGGATGTGTAATGCCCATACGTTACGTCTGACTTCCCGTTTAAGGAAGCAAAGGCTTAGGCGGGTTGGCCGGAGGCCCTTTCGGTCCCGCCGCGTCGAGCCCGATGTACTGGTCGTAGGCATCGAAGATGTGCCGGGCGATGGGCGCCGCGCCGTAACGGCCGAAGCCTCCGTCGGGTACGACCACCGCGACCGCCAGCTTGGGGTTGTCGGCAGGCGCGTAGCCGATGAACACGGCGTTGTCGATCTTGCCGCGGCCGCCGATCTCCTGCTGGGAGGTACCGGTTTTACGGGCAAGCGCATAAGGGAAGTCTTCGAAGCCTTCGACGCCGCTCTTCATCCCGTCCCTCAGCACGTTCCAGTAAGTATTGGAGAACTTCTCCTCGTTCAGCAGCTGCGGCTGGAAGCTCTGAATGACCTGGCCGTCGTACGTCTTGATTTCATTGACGAACTGCGGTTTGTAGCGCTTGCCGTGGTTCGCCAGCATAGAGGCGTACTGCGCAAGCTGAAGCACCGTGTAGCGGGCCTGCTGCCCGAACGAGCCTTGAATCAGGGAGTTCTGCACACTGGAGACCTTTCGGTTCGTATATTCCAGCGTTCCCGCGTATTCCCCGGGCAACCCGCTTTCGGTCGACACACCCAGGCCGAATTCCTTCATGTAGGTGTCCCATACGCTGATGGCCTTCTCTCCCCCGTTGTACTTGTTGTACAGCCGGGCGCCGACCATCGCCGCCATGAAGGTGTTGGAGGATTTCTCAATGGCTTTGGCCGCATTGATGGATCCGTTTCCGACCCCATCCGAGTTCGGGATTTTGGCGTTGTTGTCTTTTCCGTACAGATAGACCCCCGTATCATAATACTGTTCCCATGGGGTGAACAACCCTTCGTTCAAACCGAGCAGAACCGACAGCGGCTTGATCGTCGACCCGAGAGGCACGACGGAGGAAGGATGCTTGGCCCGTTCCTTGTCATCCAGAATATTAGGGAGCTGGTCCCGAATCGTCCCATTTGATTGTAGGTATTTGATTTTGGTCCAGACATCTTCCGCAATCTTCGCGTTCGCATACACCATCGGGTCGTAATCCGGCATGCTCGCCATGGAAATGACCTTGCCCGTATCCACCTCCATCGCGACCGCGTAACCGGATATGGCTCCTTTTCCCCTGGAGAAGAAGGAATCGTTGGCATGCTGAAGGAAGGAAATATGATCCGTAATGGCCTTCTCCGTGGCCAATTGAACATCCTTGTTAATGGTGAGAAACAGATTCTTTCCCTTCTCGGGAGGCGTAATCTCCACCTGGCCGACGATCTGGTTCAAGGAGTTGACCGGATAATTTTTACTCCCGTTCTTGCCCCGGAGGACGTCTTCATACATCAGCTCCAGGCCGTCGGTTCCGACAAACTCATCCTGCAGGTAATCGTCCTGCTTCTCGCGGTAGTTGTTATACAGGGTGCTCTTCGTCGTGACGACGCCCTTGAAGGGACGCAGGTAGCCGATGAGCTGAACCGCCACACTGTCCTGATCGTAAACCCGGGTGCTTTCTTCGCTCGTTTCCACGCCCGGCAGCTCGTCCTGGTGCTCCGCAATATATGCGATTTCCTTACGGTTCAGGCCCGACTTGATCCTCCGCGGCTGGTAGTTGTAGAGCTTGGCCCCGCTTTTGCGCTTCGTCCCATCCAGGTTATAACCCGTATCCATCAAGTCGAAGATTTCTTCTACGGTCAGCGGATCGGCGGTCTTGTCCCCGTAATTCTTGAAAATCTCCTCCAGCTTGTGCGCGATTTCAATCTGCTGCTCCACATCCTGTCCCGGGGTAATCTGGTAGAAGAGGGACTGGGTGGAGGTCGTCCAGGCAATCGGCTTGCTCCCGGAATCATAAATATTGCCGCGGATCGGCGGGATCGTGACATCCTTGCGCGTCTGCTTGATCTGCTTGGCGTTAAGAGCCGGCCCCTCAATAAACTGGAGGTAGGCAAGACGAACAATCAGAACGGAGAACAGCACGAACGTGGCAAAGAAAAACATATTGATGCGTATGGAAAAATGGCGGCGCATCCGGCCTTCCTTCTTCTGCGCCTCGTCCATGTTATCGGTATGTTTCATGAGGCCCTTCCTTTCTTTCCCTAAAGCAATTCCAGAAGAGAGCGGATTCCCTCCCCTTCCATATAATCGTACCGTTTGATCTTGACCGCGTCAATTCCGACCTGGGCGGGTGCCCACAGATCGTTGTGCTCATGGTCTCCTATATACAGAACGTCCTTGGCTTCGAGACCGGCCTCCTCCAGCGCGAGACGGAAGATAGAAGGATTGGGCTTCTCGATTCCCACTTCCGTCGACACGATGACCGGGTCAAAGTACGACAGAATGCCCTTTGCCTCCAGAATATGCCGAAGTGTCGGAGCAAAATTGGAAATGACCCCGAGCCGGAGCCCCCGCTTGGAGAAGGCCTCCAGGCTCTCCTCCACATCCTCGAACAGCTGATATTGCTCAGGAGCCGTAAACACATCGTACATCTCGTGGCAGCAGGCGTGAATTTCATCCTCCGTCCATTCCTCCTCGGCTCCAAGCCGGTCCAGAATGAACCGGTACAGCTGGATCCAAAACTGCCGGTCGGATTCCGGCGAGCAAACCTCGTCCGGATTGAGCTGCTTGCCGTAATAGAACAGCTGAAACGCCTCGTGAAAAAGCCCCCCGATCTCGTCCTCCTCCCGGTGGAAAGAACGCTGGGCGAGAAATTGCCTCATGATCAGACGGGCGGCGGGAATCGTCATCAGCGTATCCCCCACATCGAAGAACACCGCCTTGTAGGCCGTAAGCGGCTTTGGAGCAGAGCCCATGGCGCACGCTTCCTTTCTCTTTTGGGATAACCGCTTCCTTGCCGCATCCGGCGGAGGAGAGGTAGAAAGAGAGCCCCGCTTCTTCCTTAAGGAAAAAGAAGGACTCCCGAAAAACGTTCAGGCATGGCCAGACAAGCTCAGAGAAACGGCCTGCTACACCTGACGGATGTGCGTTTCGTCAAAGTTGGCCGGGTTGAACCAATTGAGGCCGCTCGATACCCAGGTGGAATCGAGGGGAACCCAGCCTTGCGCCAGCTTAACCTCGTTCCACGCATGAGGGCCGTAACCGCCCTTTCCGTCGTAGCCGAGCCCGGTCACGACCTTGCTCTCCAGGCCGACGGACTTCGCCATGACCGAATAGAGACGGGAATAATCGATGCAGACGCCCTTGCGCGTTTCGAACGTGTCCTCCGGGGTCTGCTCCTTCCAGATTCCCTTCTGCTCATACAGGTCGACTTTGCCGTAATCGTACTGCACCCGGGTTCCGATCCACTGGTAGAGGGCTCTCGCCTTCTCCTCATCCGTCTTCGCCTTGGCCGTCACCTCTTGGGCCGCCTCTGCGATATTATCCGGAATGTTGGCATCGACCACCTCGTACTTGCGCTGAAGGATCTTGTTGAACTCGGATTCCATCGAACGGGTCAGCACCGGAAGCTGCTCGGAAATCCACTTGCCGGTCACCGGCTTGATCACGGCGGTAGCTCCCGCCTGGTACAGGCCGGATTTCTGGATGTACTGCGCGGCTCCGCTCTGAGGGAAGAGGGACGTGACCACGAAGAGACACGCAATCACCAAGAGCGCCCTACCGATTCCGGCCACGGACCCAAGGATCGCTCCCGATAAGCTGCTGAGAAAGCCGCGGACGCCGCCTTCCGACCGGCCCTGACCGGTTGCCACGCCCATGCCCTCATGAACAAGGAGGTAAAGGATGCGGCTCGCGATCAGCTTGACGACCGAGTAAACGATCAGGAAGAGAATCGCCGACCGCATCAGGGAGAAATCCCGAAGCCCGGTCACGAATGTATAGTAAAGCTGGCTCAGGGCATCCAGTTCCCGGTTCGGAACCTCAATGCCTTTGGCCGTCAGCCACGCCTGCACCTGCGGGGACAGCCACCCCGTAAGCTTCCAGGCCAACAGGATGCCGAGCACGGTGGCGGCCAGCTCCCCAGCCGCGTAAACCAGCTGGCGTGCCGAGCCGGCCGCCCCCCTGCGGGCGCCTTGGATAACGGAAGCCGCTACCACAAGCACGATAGCGGCCGACAACAAATTAACGGGAGGAATCGCCTTAAGCCATTCCGCCATAAAGCCTCACCTCTTATGCAGGGCACGCTGAGCCATACGGAGTTCGGCATGCCCTATAATACGCCATGATGCCGGAGGATAGTCTTTCCTTCCGGTTTTTATTGATTTTGCTTGGCGGTGTCGATAAATTTCTGCACGGTCTCGTCTATTTTCAGGGTAAAGGTCTGGTTCATGACCGTCACCTTCGCTTCATTCGACCCCGGGGTGCCTTCGAGCTTGACGTTCTTGCTCGCGACGGTATAGCTTCCGTCCGGGTTCTTCGTGTACTTGGCTTCCTTCGCCTCGTTGATGATCAGGTTAAGGGCCTGGTTCTTCACCGATTCGGTTACGGCCGCCGCCGCTGAGCCGTTCACTACCGATTCGCCCAGTCCCGTCAGCTGGTCCTTGTAGGTGGACCCGTAATAAAGCACGACGCCGATCACGGCGAGGACGATCACCCATTTCAGCACCGTTTTGACCAGCTTGATCACGAGAACCAGCACGAGGAAGGCGATGATCAGCACGAGCCATTTTTCCTGCAAAAAAGCGGTCCATTGTTCCACAATCCATACCCCCATTTTCTTATCGCCTTGTTCTGACGGGACAGGTTATCTTGGCCGCGGGCCAGCGCCTTATCGGGTCACTTGGCACTGGACGTCCTGTTATCTGTTTACCCAAGCCGGCGCTCTGTTCATACTCTCTTACACGGAAGCAGAATCCACTTCAGGCTAAACGAGAACCGTGCGGCTCCCGCCCGCTTCCCTCTATCATACTACAGGTGCGGAGGCGTCTTCATCCCTTTTTCGCGGGGCTCCCCTTTTGGTGTGCCCTTTCCCCACCCTAGGGAACTTGTTCGGCCGGATCAGGTCTAGCCCGGGGACAAGTCGCGTAAACGTAAGGAGAAGACTAAAGAGACAGGCAGGTGTTTTCCGGTGAAAACCGCGGTTTGGCTTTATTTGTTCATGTTCGTCGCCATTTTCGACTTGCATGCCCAGTACCCGATCCTGTCGCCGTTCGCCATTTCCCTCGGGGCGACTCCGTCCTTCATCGGGCTCATTCTCGGCGTGTACTCCATCACCCACCTGCCCGGCAACCTGCTGGCCGGCGTCGGCGTTGACCGGTACGGAAGCAAGACGTTCATCGTGGTCTCCCTTATCGCCGCCGGTATAGCGCTGCTGTACCAATCGCAGGTCACCGACCCGTGGCATCTGCTCATCATCCGCTCCATCAGCGGCTTCGTGCTCGCCTTCCTATCGCCCGCCTGCCTGGCCCTCCTCGCCAAAATCGCGAAGGACCGCATCCAGCAGGGCAAGCTGATGGCTGGCAACGGGCTCGTGCACACGCTTGCCTCCGTCGTATCCCCCGCAGCGGGTGCCTACCTCGTGGCGAAGCTAGGCTTCTCCACGTCCTTCACACTGCTCGGCTGGGGCCTCATCCTGACCGGTCTATTGGCCATCCTCGGCGTGCGGGAAGCGCCCGCCGCCGATGCGCCTGCGGCTCATGCGGACCGGCTGCACCTGCCGCAGGCGGCCATCAGCAGCACCAAGGAGAGCGCCCCGGCCGACGGCCCGATTCCGTGGCTGTTCTTCGGCATTCCGCTCGCCATCTCCTGCTCCCAGGGCATTCTCTTCTTCGAGCTGCCGCTCATGAAGGCCGCCCAGAGCTCCATCATGAGCTCGGGGCTTCTCTTCTCCATGGTGAGCCTGGGAGCCCTGTTCACGCTCAGCCTGCTCTTCCTGAGCCGGATTTCGGCGTTCCTCCGCACCTTGGGCGGAAGCCTCGCCCTCGCCCTCATCTTCTTCGGTATGTCCGTCCAATGGGGCGTCCCTCTCTTCGCCTCCCTCTTCCTGATCGGAATGGCGAAGGGCGTCATCTTCCCGGCCATCGCCACCCTGCTCGCGGGCATAACCCCCGACCGGAAATACGGCCGGGTCTTCGCCCTGCTGTCGGTCGCGTTCTCCGTCGGGGCGTTCCTCGGCCCGGTGCTCGCCGGTCAGCTTCGGCTGCAGCTCTCGCCTTATTTCATCGCGTTTCTCGCGCTGATGCTGGGGCTTACCCTGCTGCCGCTTGGAAGGCTCCGCCTCATCGCCGCTCCCTGACGGTCCGGCGCCGGAAGAGACCGGACGGGCTGCTTTCGAGCCCGAGGGCTTTTTCGCCGGAAGAATGGGTATCCGCACAGACCATCTGCCCTCCTCCGCCATACCCTATGGTATAGACCTGAGGGTCAAGAAAGGGGGACGCACCCATGTCAGCATGCGGAGGATTCGGCACTTCGATCGCCTTCATTCTGGTCCTGTATATCCTGCTCGTTATCGTGGTTGGAGGAGTTTTCATCTAAGCGGATTTCCCGCTTGTGATCGGCAGACTCTCCTGTCACCCAGACCGCCGGACTCGTTCCGCGGTCTTTTTTTATGGGATGGACTAGGTACTACGATCAGAAGGGCCTAGCCGTTTCATCCCTATTCCGCGGGGACAACCGGCCGGTTTTGGGGTATGGTATTACTAACACCGGAGCTGCGGGAGGACAAGCCATGGAAATCGCCATCATCGTGGAAGGGAAGAACGATAGAAGCCGGCTGAGGAGAGTCATCTGCGACGAAGCCCTCATCGTCATGACGGGGGGAACACCCGGAACGGAGCAGCTCGTCCGGCTGCGCAAGCAAATCGGCGGCCTGCCGGTCTACATCTTCACCGACAACGACGCCTCGGGCAAAAAAATACGCGCCATTCTCTCCGACGCCTTTCCGGACGCCGAACAGATCTACACGCGACGAGGGTATGCGGGGGTGGAAGGCACCCCCGAGGAGTATTTGATTCAGCAGCTGGAGAAGGCGGGACTTGAGGATCTGATTATCTACCCTCCCCTGATCGGGGAGGCGGAACTACGCTATGAACTGCAGAAGGTAGATCACAAACGACACCGTAAAGATGCTGAACACGGTCGAGGCAAAAACAGCCTGTGAAGCGAATTCCGGCTCGTTGTCGAATTCGACGGCGAGAAGGACGCTGCTAAGCGACGTAGGCACGGAGCAGGAAAGCACCAGCGCCTGGGCCATCGGCCCCGTGAAGCCGAACAGGAGCACCACCAGAAAGCCGAGCGCCGGCCCCGCCGCCAGCCGCAGGAAGTTCGAGAGGAACACATCCGTCAGATTCAGCTGCCACTTCATGCTGCCCAGCTGAACCCCGAGGGTGACGAGAGCGGTTGCAATAAAGGCGCCGGCGACATAGTTGATCGGCGTGTACACAGGCTGCGGAATGGGCACATGAAGCCCCCGCATCAAGAAAGCAGTCGGAATGACATAGATGACCGGCATCGAGGCGATTGTCCGCAGGGTGGCCTTCAGCTCGTTTTTGTGGGCGTTTACACTATAGACGCCGTACGTATTCGGCAGCAGGCTCTGCATCATCATGATGATGATCTGGATGGACTGGGTGAACGGATCTCCCGCGAACACCAGCTGGTTAAGCGGAATGGCGTAATTGGCGCTGTTGTAGAAAAGCACGCTGTTGCGCATGGCGCTCTTCATCCCTTTGGTGTATCGTTTGACCCGGATAACCAACTCGACGAGGCCGTATTGAAGAATCATGAAGACGGCGAAATACATAAGCACCTGCCCCAGGATGGCGAGCGAGATAGCGGATTCATAAAGCATCTTGAACATGATGGCCGGCGAGAACAGATAGAAGTTCAGCTTCGAAAGCGTCTTGATGTCCAAGTGAAACGCCCTCTGCAGGAGGGCGCCCAAGGCAATGAGAATGGAGATCGGGATGACGTTGCTGAGCAGAATATGCGTAAAATATACCATGAGGCCCTACTCTTTGCTCAGGAAGAGGATGTCTTCCACGATCTGGTCGGCGCTCAGATCCAGGTCGCTGCCGCCGTAATAATGACGCTTGATGCCTTTCTTATCGACGATGAAAATGGCATTCGTGTGGGTAAGCGAGCCGTCCTTCCCTTCAATCACCGACACTCCGTACTGCTTCGCCAAATCCCGGGTCTCCTGTTTCCCTCCCCGCAAAAACTGCCAGCCGGCCGGGTCCGCCTTGAAGGTTTGAGAGAATTCCTTGAGCCGTTCCGGCGTATCCCGGTCGGGGTCGAAGGACACGGAGAGGATCTCGGCCTTGTTTCCGAAAGACTTCTTCTCCTTCAGCTTCTCCTGCACCTGAGAAAGAACGTAAGTGGTTGGCGAGCAAACATCAGGACAAGTCGACCAGAAGAAATAGACCAGGCGCACCTTTCCGTCGTAGTCGCTGAGTCCTGTGCTTTGGCCCTGAAGGTTGGTAAGCTTGAAATCCGTGGCCGGACCCATCGGGGTGTGCGGGAACTCCTTCTTCATTACCGTCTTGTAGCCGATGGCCGCGGCCAGCGCCAGCACGACGACCACGGCTGCGATTTTGAACCAGTGCTTGGACAGGGTGTTCATCTTTTCGGTACCCACCTTTGTATAATATATACTGGTAATCGGGGCTCCCGGGGCATCGGGACCCGTTTTCCATGCCTATCCGACAAAACGGCCACCCCCGGATGGGATGGCCGTTAGTTTATTTCAGGGCGACCGTATCGATGACCATGATGATGAACAGAAGCGTCAAGTAGTTGATCGAGAAAAGGAAGGTCTTCTTCGCCCATTGGGTCTCGTCCTTGGCTTTAAAGCCCTGAACGCACAGATACAGCCAGATCAGGCCAAGAATCGGGCCGGCAAACAGGAAGATCTCCCCTACATACCCGTACGTATAGAGGAGCACGGGAAGCGGAACGAGCGGGACGACATAACGCAGCATGCTGAGCTTGGTCTGGAACGTTCCCTTCACCACGGGGAGCATCTGGTAGCCGGCCGCTTTGTAATCCTCCAAGCGCCGGATGCCCAGCGCCCAGAAATGAGGAGGCTGCCAGAGGAAGAGGATGGCGAACAAAACCGCCGCCCCCATGTCGATCGTTTCCGTTACGGCGACGTAGCCGATAACCGGAGGCACGGCACCGGAGATCGCCCCCACCACGGTATTCCAAACCGAGGTCCGCTTCAGCCAAGCCGTATAGATCCATACATAGACGAACAATCCGAACAATCCGAGCAGGGCGGCCAGAGGGTTGACCAGAAGGCCGAGAACGCTCGTCCCGATAACGCCCAGGGTGATTCCATACCCGAGCACGACATTCGGCGAAAGCTTCCCGGTCGGCAGGGCGCGCTTGCGGGTCCGTTCCATCTTACCGTCAAGGTCCCGGTCGAGGTAATTATTGAGTACGCACCCGGAGGCCATAACCAGAGCGGTTCCGAGAAGCGTGAGCACCATCAGGCCCCAATTGATTTCCCACTTGGAAGCGATCCAGAAGCCTCCGAACGCCGTAATCAGATTGGAGAAAATGATCCCCGGTTTGGTCAAATGGTAAAAATCCTTCCACGTTACAGGCCCTGCTGCGGCCTCCGCCTGCTCTTCCGTGGAACTCATCTCCATCGTATCGCTGTAGTGCAATTGTTTATCCAACGTAGTACCTCCTTGCTTTATCTTGCAGCCGTTAAGCCAATTAACCGATTGAATAAAGTTTATCCCCGGCAGTCCATTGTCAACCTCTTCATCATAGCAACCCGGGGGGGCTTTTACAACAAGCGGGATGAGAAATTCATACAATTGTCGAAGTCCCCCGAAGGCTCTGTCATGGTTTCGACATCCGATTAATACAATGGAGGTAAGGGTGCCTGGCTTTTGGCCAAGGCTTCCGGTCCGGCGGATGCCGCTCCCTTTCCTCGCCGGACGGAAGGATCCCGGGCCGAAGCAGGCAGAAAGGAAGGGAGAAGTGATGGCTGTCATTAAAACGAACAGCAACGACCGCAAGCTGCTCGCCCGTTTGATGCGGGCGGAAGCGGAGGGCGAAGGTGAGCAGGGCATGCTTATGGTGGGGAACGTCGGGGTTAACCGCGTGCGGGGCAACTGCCTGGATTTCAAAGGGATCCGGTCGCTGGAGCAGATGGTCTTCCAGCGTCCCGGCGGCTTCGAGGCGACCGTCAAGGGATACTTCTACCAGCGGGCGAGGGACCGGGATCTCCGGCTGGCCAACCGGGTCATCAACGGGGAACGGGTTCATCCCGCATCCAATGCGCTGTGGTTCTTCCGCCCCACGGGAGCTTGCCCGGGACAGTGGTACAACCAGCCGAACAGCGGCCGGTATAAAAATCATTGTTTTTTTTCTCCCACTCAGGCAAATTGCTCGAATATCTACAATACTTATTAACTAGTGCCTTATCCGGCAGCAAGGCTCGCGAGAAAACCTCGGTAGGCGCACGAAAATCGCTAGGTAAGCAGAACTTCATTTGCGGATAAGGCACTAGTGCCTTATCCGGCAGGCTGGCACAAGAATGGTCAGTAAGGGAGGAATGAAACGGATGATGCAGTACCAGCCAGGCAAGACCGGCCAGATCGGCAACATGGGCTTCCCGGGACAGGTCGGCGGAGCATCGAACAAAGCTCCGGGCGGAATGGGGGCTCCGGGGTACCCCGGCGGCGGAGGCTACGGTCCGGGTTATCCGGGTATGGCCCCAGGAATGGGCGGCGGAATGATGCCGGGGATGGGACCGGGCATGATGCCCGGCATGGGAGCGGGCATGGGTGGAGGAATGGGAGCCGGCATGATGCCCGGCATGGGCATGAGCCCGACAAGCACGCCTCCCCCGGTGCCGTCGGGAGCCGTTATGACTCCGTCGGGGGGAACGGTCGCCTCGGCCGAGGCTTCCCAGCCTCCGCTTGAGCAATCCTACATCGAGAACATTCTGCGGATGAATCTGGGCAAAACCGCCACCCTCTATATGACGTACGAGAACAATAAGGAGTGGAACGCCAAAATTTTCAAGGGCCGCCTGGAAGCGGCCGGCCGCGATCACATCATCATCAGCGATCCGCAAACCGGCACCCGCTTTCTTCTGCTCATGGTCAACCTGGATTACATCACCTTTGAAGGTCCGCTCAACTATTCCCTCTCCTTCGGGTCAGCGGGCGGCGGCGCCGGAAGCGGACCGGGCGCCCGGTAACCGGCGCGGCAGACCGGGAAAGCTTTTTCCTTATCAGGCAAGACAAAGACCTCCGTTTCTACATTCATGTAGAGACGGAGGTTCTTTCATGAGCAAATTCTGGCTTTCCTGGGGGAACATCCTCGACTGGGGTCCCGCTTCCGATCCGCTGCCTGCCCCGGCTAACGCCGGGCTCGTTATTTCGCCGCCGGACGCTCCAGCGCTTTATCCGATTCTCCGGCGTTCTTGTTCGCTTCCTCGCGGTTCTTCCGCATCTCCTCCACCGTCTTCACCTCAAGACGGGCCGCTCCACGGTAATCCCGGGTCGGCACGAGCGGGCCCGAAGCCAGACGGGCTTTGGCCGCCTGGATGGCCTCCCCGTATTGCGGCAGCCACGCCTCCTGCGCGGCCAGCATCTCGTCGACCATCTGCCACACCTCTTTCGGGTTGCAGACCGCCCCGACCAGCGGATCCATCAGGAACGCCTGCCTAAGCAGCCGGTCGTCTCCATGTACGGCCGCTTCTACGGCAAGCCGCTGCACCGAGATGCTGGCTTGGCAAACCGCGGCGCAGCCGAGCGGAAGGTCGCCGACCACCGGCATGCTGATGCCGTTGCGGTCCACGTAGCCCGGCGCCTCGATGATCGCATCGTCCGGAAGATTGGAGATGACCCCGTTGTTGACCACGTTAAAATGCCCGCGGTACACACGCCCCGTCTCCAGCCCCTCGATGATGTAGGAACCGTGCTCTTCGCCGCGGGCTTCCGGTGCATACTTGACCGGCGCTTCCTTCATCCAGTTCGGAAAATCCGTTTCGAACCAGCGGCGGCCCTCCGTGCATACGCGGAGGTATCCTCCCGTTTCTCCATTGATCCAGCTTCCCAGATCGATCCAGTCCTTGATCTCCTCCGGACGCTTACGGTACCAAGGAAGGTATTCGCTTAGATGGCCGTTCGATTCCGTGCTGTAATAGCCGAAGCGCCTCAGCATGTCGATCCGGACCTTCTCCGTTTGGCTGTATTCGGGATGATTCTCGAACGCCTCAAGCAGGCGTCCGGTCATGTCCTCCCCGTTGTGCTTCACCTGAATGTACCAGGTCTGATGGTTGATGCCTGCGCAGATGATGTCGACCTCATTCTTCTCGAGTCCGAGCGCCTTAGCGATCTGCCGGTGTCCTCCCTGGACCCCGTGGCACAGCCCGATCGTGCGTACGCCGCCGTACTTGTTGCACGCCCAGGTGAGCATAGCCATCGGATTGGCATAGTTCAGCAGCAGGCACCCGGGCCCCGCCACTTCCCGAATGTCTTTGCAAATCCCGAGCATAACGGCGATGCCCCGCTGCCCGTACATGATCCCGCCGGCGCAAAGCGTATCGCCCACACACTGGTCGACGCCGTACCGGAGCGGAATGTCCACGTCCGTCTGGAAAGCCTCCAGCCCGCCGACGCGGATCGTTACGAAAACATAGTTGGCCCCCTTTAGAGCCTCGCGCCGGTCGGTTGTCGCCTGAATGCGGATCGGCAGCCCGTTCTCATCGATGTCCCTCTGGCAGAGCCGGGTCACCATGTCGAGATTGTGAGGGTTGATATCGGTAAACGCCACCTCGGTTTCGGCGAATTCCGGCACGGACAGCAGGTCACGCAGCAGCCCGCGCGTGAAGCCGATGCTCCCGGCTCCGATGAAAGCTATTTTGAATGCCATGGTTTCCTTCCTCCTTACGCTTCCAGAATTAGATCTCCCTGAAATCGTAGCATATGGGGAAAGAAACGGTTTTCACGATCTTGACTTGTTCCGTGCCAAAAGGTATAAAATCTTAACCTTCCGTCTCCGCTCCCTGATGGGTCCGGAAGGTGCGGCGGTACCCGGCCGGCGTCTGGCCGGTGTGCTTCTTGAATACGGCGCTGAAATACTGACGGCTGTTCATGCCGATATAGCATGAGATGTCGATTACCGGGATATCCGAATGGGCGAGCAGCATCCGGGCCTTCTCCACCCGGACCTTGGTCAGGTATTCCATCACCGTACAGCCGGCTGACGCCTTGAACACACGGTGGAGGTAACCCGGATGCAGGCTGACCGCCCCGGCTATGTCCTTCAGCTGAAGGTCGCAGTCATAGTGGGAGTGAATATACTCCGTCGTTTTGCGGAAGTAAGAAGAAGCCGGGCTCGCCCCCTCCGTATCCGTTTCTTCGGCCATCCGTGCTATTTGAAGAATGAGCCGCGAGAGAAGGAGCTGCACCATCGTATCGCGGCTTCCCCTTCGTTCGGACAGCTCCAGCACGAGACTTTTTAAGGTGGGATACACTTCCCCGTCGTCCTTCAGCAGCCAGAATGGCCTGGGCTTGGCCAGAAACCGGCCGAGCTCCTCCCCTCCTGCGGCCAGTTCCCGAAGGCAGAGGCCAACGCCTCCGCCTGACGCAAATTCGAATTCTACATTCAGCATACGGCAGGGATCGCCCACGAGCAGATTGTGGCTCACGTTGGCGTCAAGCAGGACGAAGTCCCCCTTCTTCAGGGAAAGGGAAGCCCCTTCGGTATCCACGACACAGGCTCCCTTCAGGACGTACATGATCTCAACCCGATCATGGGAGTGGGCGTCCATCCGGAATCCTTCCCATTGACGGAAATAATAAGCGCTAACGCGGGGGCGGTACTCCTCTGCCAGCAGCTCCGGCCGGTACAGGCTGTTGGCTGCCTCGTTTAACCCGCTTGCCGTTTTTGCGGCAACATTCATGCTCGTCAAGCTTGACATGCTGGCCCCTCCCGTCTGACCCTTCTGGTTTAACCTTACCGGATGAGGGCCGGTCGGGGCAAGTAAGGAAATGTAGTGCTGCCTTATCAAATAGGCCGGGCACTGCCCCGTTGTTCTTCTAAAACCAGTAGACGGATATCATCCGCCACTTCCGATAGGTTGCCGGTAAACTGATGCCCCCTGTCCATGAATTCCCGGGTATGCGCATGCGGAAGCTTCCCGGCATAAAGGGCCAGATGCGAGCAGGGCACTATCTTATCATCCCGGCTGTGGTAGAAGACTATGGGCCGGTAACCGGTCAGCTTACGCTCGGAGCCTTCGCACAGACGGTATTCCTCTACCTCCCATCCCTCTGCTCCCCAATAAGGCGGGGCTATCAGAAAAACACCTGCTGGGGGAGTTGGCGGCTCCTCCTCCGAAAGATACTTCAGCAGGAAGGACGCCCCAAGAGAATGTCCCGCCCAAATCGCCCTTCCTCCCCGGGACATCAGGATCCCGGCCACCCTGTCCCGCCAAGCCCGGTAATCCGGCCTGTCCTCATCCGGCATCTGCGGATAGACGACCTCCATTTCCTCGCCCAAGTGCATTCTCAGATTCTCCGCCAGCTTTCGATCCGCCTCATAAGCCCCTTTCCCACCGCCCTGCAGCAAAAGAAGCCATGTTTTCATTATTGCTCCTCCTTCAGTCGCTTTTCAGTCATCCCGCTCCCCCTTAACCTTACCATCAGCCTGTCCCCGGGTTTTCTTCCCGATTGCTCATCTGAACAAAGGAAACCCGCGAGTCCTTAGCGCGTTAGGGCTCGTAGGCGGTCTCGCAGCTCTCAAGGCCGGACAGAAGAACAAAAACCCGCAAGACCGTCACTTTGGAAGTGTCCGTCTTGCGGGTTCTCATTTTTCGCGAGAGGCGTTAGGCTATTCCGCCGTCTTCAGCCCCCGCTGGTCCTTGTACTGAAGCTCGAACAGGCGGTAATAGTACCCCTTCTGCGCCAGCAGCTGATAGTGGCTGCCGATCTCCCGGACCCGTCCTTTGTGCATGACGATGATCTGGTCGGCATGCTGGATGGTGGACAAGCGGTGGGCGACGATCATCGTCGTCCGGCCCTTGGAGATACGGTGGAGCGCGTCCTGGACGATCAGCTCCGTTTCGGTATCGATGTTCGACGTCGCTTCGTCGAGAATAAGGATTTGCGGCTTGAAGGCGATCGCCCGGGCAAAGGACAGCAGCTGCCGCTGGCCGAGCGACAGGCTGACCCCGCGCTCTCCAAGCGGCGTATGGTAGCCGAGCGGCTGCCGGCGGATGAAGTCGTCCATGTGCACCATGCGGGCCGCCTGCTCGATCTGGGCATCCGTGATGGAGGGATCGTTCAACCGGATGTTCGAGGCGATGTCGCCAGTGAACAGGAAGACATCCTGCTGCACCACACTGATGCAGCGGCGAAGCTCGTCGAGCGGGATGCGGCGGATGTCCACCCCGTCCAGCTTGATCGAGCCTTTCTGGATGTCGTAGAACCGGTTGATCAGCTGAATGATCGAGCTCTTCCCGGCGCCGGTCGCCCCGACGAAGGCGATCGTCTGGCCCGGCTCAATCTTGAAGCTGACGTCCTTCAGCACCCAGTCCTCGTTCGTGTAGGCGAACCACACGTTCTCGAATTCGATCTCCCCGCGCACCTGCTTCGGCAGCGGGACGGGCTGCTCCGGCTCGGCCATGCCCGGCTTCTCATCGAGCATGTCGAAGATTCTTTCCGCACCGACCATGGAGGTCTGGATCTGGTTGTATTTCTCCGCGAGGCTCATGAGCGGCTGGAAGAACTGGCGGATGTACTGCGTAAAGGCGTAGACCACCCCGAAGGTAATGCCTCCTTCGATGACATTGAGGCCCCCATACCAGATGAGGAGCGCAATGGCGAGGTTGCCCATGAAGCCGATCGCCGGCTGAAAAATCGAGTTGATGACCGTGCCTTTCATTCCCGCTTTGTAATAGGCCGTGTTGTGGCTGTCGAACTGCTCCCACTGCCGCTCCTCCCGGATAAACAGCTGGGTGATGCGGATTCCGGACAGATTCTCGGCAAGAAAGGAATTCAGCCGGGACAGAATCAGCCGGGCCCGGCGCTGCGCCTCCCGGACCACCTTGCGGTAATAGAAGGTCATGAGCGCCAGCACCGGAAGCACGGCAAAAGCAAGCAGAGAAAGCTTCAGGCTCATCTGAAGCATAATGATCACGATTCCGATCACGACGATGACGTCTTTGATCAGGTTGACGACCACTTGCGAGTACAGCTGGTTAAGGGACTCCGTATCCTGGGTGACGCGGACCACAAGCCGCCCTACCGGATTGCGGTCGAAGAACGACATCGACATCCGGCTCAGGTGGGTGAACAGCTTCTCCCGGATGTTGAAGATGATCGTCTGCCCGGTATATTGAAGCAGATTGCCCTGAACATAGTTCAGAACGGAAGACACCACGACCGTAATCAGGAACAGCACCCCCAGGTTCACGAAGCCCCGGTAATCGTGCTGGCGGAAGGCCTTGACCTGCTCGGCCTCAAGCGGAACGGCCGGGTAGGTCTGGCCGCTCATCACAAGCTCGGTTTTCCCGCCCGCGTCCTTCCTAACCTCAGGGGCTTCCTTCTTGCCCGCCGGAAGCCAGCCTTCCGCCATGTACTCCCGGTCGTTCACCTCTACGATCTGCCGTTTGGCCGCGGTGGAAGGCAGATTCGTCAGGTCCGCGTCTTCCGGCACCCGCACGTACACCCGGCCGTCCACCTCGGTGACGTCTCCGAACCGGGCAAGCTCTTCCGTCTTGTCTGCCGTATCGGAGAGCATCGGCCGGTTCAGCCCGTGAATGTGCTCGTCGATGGCGAGCTTGAGCAGGTAAGGACGCGCCAGGTCCGCGACCACGATCAAGATGGCCAGGACCAGGCAGAGGCCGATCATTTTCCAGTACGGCTTGGCAAAAGCCAGCAGCCGCCCGAGCAGCTGGGAATCGGTGAAGTCTACTCTTTCTTTCTCTTTATGAATGTTCATGCCCCCGCTGCTCCTCCCCGCCGGTTATAATCCGGATTCCGCGCCGCCCCGGCGGCAATCTCCGCCTCCGGCCCGTCGGCGCCGTCCGGCGGAAGCTTCTCCGCTTCCTCCTCGAGCAGCTGCTTGCGGTGAATATCCGCGTAAAGGCCGTTCAGCGCCAGCAGCTCATTATGCGTTCCCCGCTCGATAATCCGCCCCTCGTCCAAGACGATGATTTGATCGGCCGCCTGAACGGAGGAAATCCGGTGACCGATAATGATCGTGGTCCGGTCCTCCATGACCGAATGAAGCCCTTCGAGGATGAGATCCTCGGTGATCGTATCCACGGCGGACAGGCTGTCGTCGAAGATCAGAATCGACGGCTTCTTGATGAGGGCACGCGCGATGCTCACCCGCTGCCGCTGGCCGCCGGAGAGGCTGATCCCCCTTTCGCCGAGCGCCGTATCGAATTTATTTGGAAACTCAATGATATTATCGTACACCTGAGCGATCCGGGAAGCCCGCACCACCTCGTCCTCGGTATACGGGCGGGGATCGAAGCTGATGTTATCCCGGATGGTGGAGGAGAAGAGGAACTGATCCTGCGGAACGATCCCGATCTGGCTCCGGAGGGTCTGCAGCGGAATCTCATGAATGTCATTTCCGTCGATGAACAGGGTGCCTTTAGGCGGATTGTACAGCCGCACGAGCAGATGCACGAGGGTGCTTTTGCCGCTCCCGACCCGGCCGACGATGGCGAGACTCGAGCCCTTCGGGACGTGCAGGGAGATGTTCTTGAGCGTCGGTTCCTTGGCCTCCGGATAGCTGAAGGTCAAATTTCTTACCTCGATTCCCCCCTGCAGCGACGTAATCCGGGGATCGGCCGATACATCGTCGACCACGTCCGGCTCCGTATTCAGAATGGCGAGAATCCGGTCCTCCGACGCTTTCCCGCGCTGAAGCTGATTGACGACCTTACCCAGGTTCTCGATCGGCCCCATGAGAAGGGAAAGATACGTATTGAAGGCGACGAACTCTCCGAGCGTAATCGTTCCGTTCAGCACAAGAATCCCCCCGAACACGACCGACACGAGGAAGCTCAGCCCCACGATCGCCGAAGAGAGCGAACCGAACAAGGAGTTGGACCGGACGAACCGGCGGTTAAGGGCAACCGCGCGCTGATTATCCTTCGTGAACAACGCCCTCTCCTCTTTCTCTTGAACAAAAGCCTTCACGACCCGGATGCCGGCGGTAAATTCCTGAACCCGGCTCGTCAGATCCCCCACGGCCTGCTGCACGTCGGCCGACTGCCTCTGGATCTTTTTATTGAAGGAATAGGCCAGAATGCTCAGCATCGGCAGAGGCAGCATTGTGAGCAGCGTAAGCCACGGATTCACCGAAGAGACCATGGCCACGACGGTAATCGTAATGAGCACCACAGCCTCCAGAATGTTGAACAGGCCCCCCATGGTGGTCTCCCGGATGACGTTTACATCTGATATGGCGTGCGACATCAGGTCCCCGATCCGCTGGTTGTTGAAATAGGGCGCCGACAGCCTCTCCCAATGGGAAAAGAGGCTTCCCCTCACCTGCATCTCGAGCCTGCGCGACATCCGGAAGAGATAAATTCTCCCCGTGGAACGAAAAAAAGCAACCCCGAATCCCGCCCCGATCATACCGGCGGCATACCCGATTGCTTCTTGGTACGTTAGCACGCGCTGCTCCAGCCCGTCCGTGAATCTCCCGAGAAGGTTAGGGATAAACAGCTGCATCAGGCAGGAAACGGTAACGAGCCCCGCTCCCAGTAAATAAGCCCAACGATTCTCCGCGATATAGGCGCGGAATATTGACTTTTTTTTCATCCGGTCTCCCCCTTCCTTCCTTTTCCATACTATAGGTTATAACGAAAGGAAGAAGGAAACCATGGATATCCATGCTTGAAAAGATGGACTATCTTACTTTTTGAAAATGCCAAATATGAACCTTGTCCTTGCCCCCGGACACCATTCCGTTAAGCTTCGCCCATGGACCGGTCTCCTCGTTCAGACGCTCCTCCTTCAGCCTGAGGTAGCCTTCTTTATCGAGCCCGGACCATAGTTCCACGAACAGGTTGGGCTGGTCGGTGCCCTCATACAGCTCAAACCGTGCCCCTTCCCCCATGCTTTGCATAAACTGCAAATAGTCCTCCCGCGCTTCTCCGTCAATCCGGTATTCCACGAAAACTTTATTCACGCCGCCGCTCCATTCGTTTATTTTTTGGGTAAGGAAATGGTACAATAACAAAAACCGATAGCTCACAGTCAGGAGGGGTAACGTTGGACACTGGTACACACCTGGTTATTGGTTTGGGGCTCGCCGGGTTGGCGCATATCGACCCCGTTGTCGCCGCTGATCCGCATACGGCCGCAGCCGTAATGGCCGGTACCGTTCTCGGCTCCCAGGCACCCGATCTGGACGGGCTGCTCCGTTTCCGAGGGAATGCGGTTTATATACGCAACCACCGGGGTACCTCCCATTCCCTGCCCGCTTTGTTCCTATGGGGGATTCTGATTACCGCCCTGGTTTCGCTTATTTTCGGGGAGCTTCCGCTGCTTCACCTCGCCCTGTGGACGTTCGGAGCCGTCTGCTTCCACGTCTTCACCGATCTGTTCAACACATACGGTACCCAGGCGGCCAAGCCTTTTACGGAAAAGTGGATCTCCTGGAACATCATTCACATTTTCGATCCCTTTATATTCTTCTCCCATCTGGCGGCCATCTTCCTGTGGGCCGTTAAGTTCGGAAGGCCGGAAGTGATTTTCCCGGTGCTGTACGGTCTGATCGCTCTCTATTATATATGGAGATCCGTTCACCATTACCTGCTCGAGAAGCGGATCGCCCGATTGGATACGGACTTTCACCCCGAGGATAAAATTTTCGCCATTCCGACCGTCAACCTGAATGTCTGGAACGTCGTCAAGCGGCGCCATGACGGGACCTATGTTATCGGGGACTACCGCAACGAGAAGCTGCGCTGGATCGACCGCGTCTCCTGCCACTCTCATCCGGCCATCGACGCTTCCCGCCGCCATCCCGATGTGGCCGCCTTCCTCTACTTCTCCTCCTTCGCCTGCGCGGAGGTACGGGAGCTTGAGAACGGCTACGAGGTCCGGTGGGCCGACGTCCGCTACCGGCACCGCAAGCAGTATCCCTTTGTGGCCGTCCTGCGAATGGACCGCGACTACACCCCGCTCTACTCCTATGTAGGGTGGAAGAGCGAATCCCGCATCGAGAAAAAGCTGAGCGCCGACACGATCTGACCGGAAGCATCCGGTGACAGCCGGGTTCGCCGGTGCGCTGCTACCACCAGTACCGCATGGCCTGCCGGTAAGCCGAACAAGCCTCGACGCAAAAAGAGCGAGAGCTCGGGGGAAACCCCTGAGCTCTCTTTCTGTGAAGCCATACCGCACGCCCTTATCATGGAAAGGAAAGTGACCTTATGAACAAACCGTTAGCCCTGCTTCTCGCCTGCGTTACCGTAGCCCTCATGCTCGGGATCTCGTGGAGCCTCAGCCTGCGCCGCCCTTGGCTCGCCCTCGGGTTTGCCGCGGCCACAATCCTGTTTATCGGCTTCAGCTTCATTCTGAAGGCGAGAGCCTGCCGCCGGCAGGAGGCGAACAACCGCGACCAGGGTTAGCCTGCCCGGGCCGGGAAAGCCTATGGCTGAACGAAGCCCATCCGTTCTTTCACCTGGCGCAGTATAGGAGCCGCTACCTCCGAGGCTTCGGCCGCGCCCTTCTTCAGGACGTCGAAGATCATGTCCGATTCGCGGATTTCCCGGAACCGCTGCTGCAGCGGCTCGAGGACGCCCACGACCTGCTCGGCCAAATCCTTCTTGAAAGGACCGTAGCCCTGTCCCTCGTATTTCGCCTCGATTTCCTTCACGCTTAAGCCCGAACAGTGGCTGTAAATCGAAAGAAGGTTGCTCACCTCCGGCTTCTCCTTCGGGTCGAACCGCACCTCCCGGCCGGAATCCGTGACGGCGCGGGAAATTTTCTTGCGGATCACATCCGGAGGATCGAGCAGCGTGATGAAGCTTCCCGCGTTCGGGTTGCTCTTGCTCATCTTCTTCGACGCATCGTCAAGCGACATGATGCGGGCGCCCACTTCCTGGATGTAGGGCTCGGGTACGGTAAAGGTATTTCCGAACCGGGAATTGAAGCGCTGGGCCAGGTCGCGGGTCAGCTCGAGATGCTGCTTCTGGTCGTCCCCTACCGGGACCAGATCCGTGTTGTAGAGCAGAATATCCGCTGCCATCAGAGACGGGTACGTGAACAAGCCGGCCCCCACGGACTCCTTGCCGGCAGACTTGTCTTTAAACTGCGTCATGCGCTCCAGCTCGCCCATGTAGGTGAGCGTCGTCAACAACCACCCGAGCTCGGCGTGCTCCGGAACCGTCGACTGCAGGTACACGCTCGCCTTGTTGGGATCGATGCCCGCCGCCAAATACAGCTCCGCCACCGTACGGCTCTGTTCCCGCAAAGCTTCCGGTTCTTGAGGAACCGTTACCGCATGAAGGTCCACCACCATGAAGAAGCATTGATGGTCGTGCTGCAGCTTAACGAAATTTTGAATCGCCCCGATGTAATTCCCCAGGGTCAGCACCCCGCTCGGCTGGATACCCGATAACACTCGTTTCATTCTTATTCCCTCCCGGGCCTTCCGCCCTCTGATTACTTGTCCTGCCTGGTGCCTTATCCGTGTTCGCCTATCGAGGTTTTCCCACCGGATAAGGCACTAAAACCACGCAAAAAAGGCCTAACGCCGCAAAGGGACGTTAGACCGTGGTGCCACCCTAATTCACCCGCCCCGAGGGACGAGCCTTTGACGCTCCGGTAACGGGGAGCCACTTCGTGCCGCTTACTTGGGAAACCGCCCAGCTATTGCTGCAAAGCTGCGGAATTGTCCGGTTCGGCTTTACGCTCCGGGACCCATTCGGCGGAAGCCTCCCGCCGGCTTGCACCACCCGCCGGCTCTCTAAGAAGAGAGGATCATTCCGATTACTTGTTCCCATCCTTGCGTTTTCCTTAACATTTTTATTTATTATACCCGCTCCCCCGGGAAAGTCAAACCTGCCCGGTTCGTTGGCGGGAGACGGTTCCTTTTGCTACAATAAAGCGATAGCACCGACCCTACTAAGGAGTGATCTTCGCCTATGATCAAGCAGGAGATTTTGCAGGATACCTTGGTTTATACGATGGAGAACGAGCATTTGCGGGTCTCTCTCGCTCCTACGCTCGGGAACAACCTGTTCCGCGTCTACGACAAGACGGCCAAAAGGGAAGTGCTGTTAGTTCCTGACAGCATGGACAGCCTGGTGAAGGCGCCTGGACACAGCGGAACACCGCTCATGTTTCCGCCGAACCGGGTCCGCAACGGCGCCTTTCATTTCCGAGGACGCGACTACCAGCTGGAGATCAACACTCCGGAGGGTCACCACATTCACGGGTTCCTCCGCAATCATCCTTGGAAAGTGACCGATTCGGGCCAGCAGGGCCAGGTCAGCTTCATCAAATCCACCTTCGCCTTTGCGGAGCACCCCGATATCCTGAAGCAGTTTCCCCATGCGGTCATTATCGAGATGACCTATGTGCTTGAGGGCCCGACCTTGGCGCAGAAGGTGAAAATCATCAACCACAGCAACGCCCCCATTCCGGCGGCGTTCGGGCTGCACACCTGGTTCCGGCTGGACGACGAGCCCGAGAAATGGACGCTTGAGCTGCCGGTTACCGCCATTTGGGAGCTGGATAAGGAGAATATGCCCACGGGCAAGCTTCTGCCTCTTGGCGAGTACGAGGCGCTGGCCTCAACCGGCATGAATCTGAAGGGCCTGAACCTCGACACTGTCTTCCAGATCGGGGACAAAGGCCGGGAGGCGGTCCTCCGCAAGGATGACTACGAGCTTCGTTACCAAATCTCCGATCTCTATAAGCACTGGGTCATCTATACCCGCGGCGAGGCGAAGGACATCATCTGCCTGGAGCCTTACACCTGGGTGACCAATGCCCCCAACCTGGACTTGGATCCGTCGGTCACCGGCATCATCGGGGTCGAGCCGGGAAAGGCGATTGACCTGGAAGTGACGCTTGTGGTGAACGGATAACTTTCATTTGAAGTCAAAAAGGCTCGAATCCTTAAGGGATTCGGGCCTTTCTCTTACGCAGCTTCCTGTAAGAAAGCTTACTCCCCGGCCGTGTGCCCGGCTTCCGCCAGCGACAGCCTCTCCAGCAGCTCCCGCACGATAGCCGGCGTGTCCTTGACGAGCGGCTTGTAGTCGAGCCCTTCCGTAAACGCCAAATAGTCCTCGGCGAGCCGCCGGACCGCTTCCTGGTAGGCCGCCTGGTCCACCTCATAGGAGGCCAGTTCCCGGGACGTCCCGTCCGGGCTCTCCTCGAGCTCCGTCAGCCGGATGCGGCCGGCCCCTTCATGCTCCACCCGGAAAGAGTACGCCCGGCATTCCGGATCCCCGCAGCCGCAAACGAGAAATGGCATACGGCTCCACTCCCCGGGATCGGCCCAGCGGTTGGGCTTCGTGTCCTCCAACGCGCTCAGCAGCAACGCCGGCAGGCCCACATCCACACACAGGGGCTCGTCGATAATCGTTTCGCCGTCCACTTCCAGAACCACATCCGCATGGATGATTTGCAGGTCCTGGTCCCAGCTGAACCCGTCTGCCTTCAGTTTGAACATGGTGCGGTTCCCCCGTTTCCTTCGTGACATTATACGTCAGTATAGCATATTCCCCTCTCCGGGGGCTTCCACCCTGCAGGCGATCCCTGTCCCGACAAGAGGCGGTATTCTTTTGGTGGGAATTACCAAAAAATTCAGTGAGTAGAATTTCCGCTCCTGTTCATACTACCTATTACTGGAGGTGATAGATATGGGAAGCGGACAAAGCCGTAGCAGCAACGTCCTGGTAGTGCCTCAAGCAAACCAAGCCCTGGAGCAGCTGAAATATGAAGTAGCTCAAGAGCTGGGGATTCAAATCCCGCAAGATGGCTACTATGGATACATGGCAACCCGTGACACCGGTGCCATCGGGGGTCACATTACCCGTCGTTTGGTCCAAATCGCCGAGCAACAACTGGCTGGTCAATTCGGAAACCGTTAATTGACCTTCCCCCGCATGGATGACGAAGAGCTGTGAAGTTGATCCGACCTCTATGCGGGAACCTACTTCACCCGACAAAAGTAACCCGGCTGCTCCATTGGAGCAGCCGGGTTTTTTTGATGCTTGACGGGCCGGGAAGGCTCGCGCCTTACACCGTCTCCCGGATGTCTCTCTTCGCTTCCTTGTTCATGAACAGGCTAGCCATGTTGTAATTGGACTCAAACTGGAAGCTCGCGTAAAGACTTTCTTTTTTGACGGCGAACTCATAAAAAATTTCCCCATGCGTCCAGTTCTTCTTGTAGCGGAGCGAATCCACCGCCATTTTGCGGAATTCATGAAAATGGAGCTCGGTCAGCCCCTTCTCAGCCGCCTCCAGGACCCCGCTCTTGCTCTCCATCGGGTTGTGCTTCACTCCGAATTTCCCGACGACGTTGTTGCGGACTTGAATAAACACGATTCCGGAAGAAAGATGGCACAGCTCATCCTTGATTTCGCGGAAAACAATCTCAACCTGCTTGGACAGGGGGAGTTGTTCCAGAATCACTAAAGTCCCTCCTTTGCTAGATAAAGTAAAATTTATGTAATATTATGCAGGTCTTGAGACCTATTATATAGGGGGACTTTTCAGAATTCAATAACTTTTTTTCCATTTTCTGCACGTTCTTTATTGGGAACGTAGATCCTAAGCCCCACCTGCCATTAAGCGCTTCCATAAGCTCGTTACCTTCCGGATAAAAAAGCTCGTACAAATGGAAAAAACCAACCCGCTGGAACCGGGCTGGCTGCTGAAGATTAGTTTGGAAATACCAAGGCGGAAATCAGTCCAGCGACTCGGCATTGATCTCAATGATGTTGCGGTCGGGATCCAGGATGTACAGCTGGGGAAAGCCCGCTCTCGCATTCGGTCTCGCGTCGTAAGGAATGCCGGCCTCCTCCGCCCATTGGACGGCCTGCCGGAAGCTCTCCACCCGGATGGCAAAATGGCCGTCCCGCGAGTTGATCTCGCCGCTGCGGAGGGTCTCGCCGTCATAGAGGATCAAGTGAAGCTGCTGGTTGTCCCCGAGCGAATACCATGCTCCGAGGAAGTCAAAGGGGGGCCGCTCGAGCGGCTCCAGTCCCAGAACGCCTCCGTAGAAGGCTTTGGAGCGCTCCAGGTCGGTCACATTCAAGCTTATATGATGCAGATACGGTTTTATCAGCATAAGCGCTCTCCTTTAGGCTCCGAAAGGGGCGTAATCCTGCCGCTGAAGCTCCAGGAGCTTGGCGAGCGGGATTCCCGTTTTCTCGTGAATTTCCAGCATGGTGCTGTTCGGATGAGCTTTGATATAGCGGCGGAGCTCGAAATAATACTCGTCATTGGCCGCTTGGCAGTCGCGGCAGTAGGCCGATTTCTGGCGGAGAAACAGCTTCCCGCATTGCTTGCAGTTGGATAACGCCATTCCAGGTTCACCTGCCCGGGGAGTAATGGAGGGGTTCCGTCCTTCGTCGTTAGAATTCCGGCTGCCCGGAATCTCTGGGGTCGTTGGTTGGAAACAATTCCAGTATACCATGGCGTCCCTTTCCATTAATTGGGCTTATAGTCCTAAATCCCGGGGCAGGTCCCCCCGAATCCCGATTCCCTATTTAGTCATTTCCAGGAATTGGTGTATATCTTCGACACAGAGTCCGACGGCCCTATCCCAAAAATCGGGCTGCTCCAGGTCGACGCCGAGATGCTTCTTCGCCAGCTCCTCCACGGTCATGCTGGCCGTGTCGCGAAGCAGGGCAATGTAGCGGTCTTCGAAGCCTTCGCCCTCCTTGACGGCCTGGGCGTACAAGCCGGCGCTGAACAAGTAGCCGAATGTGTACGGGAAGTTGTAGAAGGGAACATCGGTTGCATAGAAATGGAGCTTCGCCGCCCAGAAATGCGGATGGTACTCGCCGAGAGCGCCGCTGAACGCTTCCTTCTGCGCTTCCACCATAAGCTCGTTCAGGCGTTCGGTTCCGACAAGCCCTTTGCGGCGCTCCTCATAGAAGCGGGTTTCAAACAGCAGCCGGGCATGAATGTTTAGGAAGAACGCGACCGTCCGCTGGATTTTGTCCTCGAGCAGGCCGAGCTTCTCTTCTTCGCCCGCCTGCCGGATAGCGGCGTCGCTTACAATCATCTCGGCGAAAGTCGAGGCCGTTTCGGCGACGTTCATCGCGTACTCCTGCGCCAGCGCAGGCAGGTCGTCCATGACGTACTGGTGGTAGGCATGGCCGAGCTCGTGGGCGAGCGTGGAGACGTTGGAGGCCGTCCCTCCGAACGTCATGAAGATCCGCGTCTCTCCGCTCACCGGGAAGGACGTGCAGAAGCCTCCCGGTCTTTTGCCCGGTCGGTCCTCCGCCTCGATCCACCGCTTCTCGAAGGCGAGCTCGGCGAAGTCCGCCATCTTCGGGCTGAATCGGCGGAACTGCTCCACGATGAGGGCGGCTCCCTCGTCGTAGCTGTACTCACGGCCGGAGCCGCCGATCGGGGCCTCCACATCGTGCCAGTCGAGCGTCTCCGTCCCGAGCAGCTTCGCCTTGCGCTGAAGATACTCAACGAGAACCGGCTTGCTGCGGGCGATGGCGCCCCACATGGCGTCTAACGTCTTCTCCGACATTCGGTTGATGGCAAGAGGTTCCTTCAAGACGGAATCCCAGCCCCGGTTCCGGTAAAGGGCAAGCCGGAAGCCGGCGAGATGGTTAAGGGCGTCCGCACAGAAATCCGCCTGCTCCTCCCAGCTCGCTTCCCACTGCCGGAACAGCTGCTTCCGCTTCTCCCGGTCCGGTGTATGGAGCTTGTTGTACATCTGTCCGGCGGACAGCTCCACGGTTTGGCCGTTATCCTCATAAGGAATGCGCATCCGGCTGACCGTCGTATCGTAGAGATCGCCCCAGCCGTGGTAGCCGTCAACGGCCAGATCGTTCACGAGCGACTCCTGCTCCGGCGGCAGCTTCTCCTTGGCGAGTGCGCGGCGTTCCTCCAGGGAGAAGGCTACCCCGGATGCCGGCGGCTGCTCCAGCAGACGGCGGAAAGCTTCCTCCGGAAGCCCGGTCAGCAGACGGTCAAACCGGGTGAGGGCGGACTGATAGGCCGCCGACAGTCCCTTGATCCGGCCGCCCAGCTGGACGGCCCGCCGGTCGCTCTGGTTCTCGGCCGCCAGACAGCCGGCGAACGATTCCGCTTCCCTCAGCTTCTTCAGGATCGTCTGGAGGCTGCCAAGCAGTGCCGGGATCTTCTCGGCCCGCCGTTCTTCGGGGAGCTCCTCGGCCTGGTCAAGACGGCCGGAGAATGCCGCGGTTTCCTCCGCGATTTCGTCCAGGAAGGAAGCAAAGGCGGGAGACCCGCTCCCCCCTTCAAAGATCGAATCCAGCTCCCAGGTCGGGTTCAGTGGCTGCTTCATTCCTTTATCGTCCTTTCTATCGGTAGGATGGTGGTTCCGTCCTCCCATTTAATCATACTTCCCCCGGCAGGGTAAAACGAACGCCTCCTCTTCCGGACGGAGGCCTTACACCGGCCGAATACCTCCCTGACGTTTGCGGTCCTTCCGCCAGTATGATTAAATGTAGTCAAAAAGCAGCCTACCTTTAGAAAGGATGACCGCTATGCGTCCCCTGCAAATTTCCCCGGAAACGGCCGTTAAATTATCCGAAATGCTCAAGGTGCCCCTGGAGAACCTGATGCACATGCCGCAGCATATTCTGCTGCAGAAGCTGGGCGAGCTGGCCAAGCAGCAGGCCGAAGAGGAAGAAGCCAAGAAAGCGCAAGCCGCGGAATCCGAAGCCCGCGGACCGCAATCATGATTCCATTCGACCGCACCTGGCCGTACGAAACCGTTCAGAAGGACGTTTATGTCCGGGAATGCCCCTTCTGCGGCAGTGAGAACGTGCTTCTCCCTCTGCGGACGAAGGATCTGCAGCCGATCCGCGAAGGGGCCAAGAAGCTTCTGGTCTTCCCCTGCTGCTACAGCAGGGTCACGATCGTCGACAACGATCCCGATTATCTTCTGGCCGACCAGCCTCTGCGTGGAAGAAGAACGGACAGAACCTGAATCCGGCATGGCCGCTAGCGGCCATGCCGCTTTATGTTTTCCACTTGTTCCGTCCCGGAAGCTTAATCTTTCCTATAAATAAAAGAGCTGTTCCCCTAGGAAAAGAGGAAATTTTTGTTATAATAGAAATTGAGACTTTGTACCTATTCCACATGCAAGCGAGTGGTTCCAATGAACGATATTCTCGTCCTGGTTATGAACGCCTGCGCCTTGATGACCATTAGCTATATAGCCATAAAGCTTCGCGGCCGGATGGGAACGGACCGGCTTCTTCCCGTTTCCCTATTGACGGGCCTAGCTTCGATCGTGATGATGGCGCTGCCTCACCCCGTGGGCTTTCCCATGCATGACATGAGGTACGCCCCGGTCATCATGGTCTCGCTGCGTTTCGGGGGAGCTTACGGCCTGCTCTCGACGGTTCCTCCCATTCTGTACGCCCTTCTCTTTCGGGAGGCCGACCCGCTGCCCGGTATTCTTCACGGTCTTCTGATCCCATCCATCATTTCTTCCTTCTTTCACAAGGGCGAATACCGCAGCGGCTACAGCCGGATCAAGATTTGGGACGGGGTAGCCATTTGCTCCGTTCTGTATCTTCTGCGCTTCGGGACCACGCTCTATGACCCCTCCTCCCGCGGACTAGTGGCATTGGCGGGCAATACCGTGGAATGGGCCGTCTCGATTGTCATGGTCTTTCTTCTTATTGCCATGCTGAACGAGGAAAGCTCGGCTTGGTTCGACCAGCGCAAGCTTGAGCTGATGGCCAGCCAGGACCGTCTCACGCGGCTGCCCAACCTTAGAAGCTTTATGAGAATCGCCGAGAACACGCTCAAAGAACAGCCGATCGCCATCCTCATGCTCGATATCGACGACTTCAAAAATTACAATGACCGGCTCGGCCATCTGCAAGGAGACCAGCTTCTCCAGGAAGCCGGTGCGGTGCTTAGAAGCGCAGCGGGAGAGAAGGATTATGTGGCCCGCTACGGTGGAGAAGAATTCATCGTCATGTCGAGCGGCTGCGATGACATCAGCATGGCGGTACTCGCCGGTAAGCTGTGCCGGACGGTCAGCGACTACCCTTTTCCTAAGCGAGAGGTGCAGCCGGACGGACGGATCACCATCTCGGTGGGAGCGGCCGCCGCGAAGCAGCCGAAAGAGGACCTCCGCCGGCTGATTGCGCAAGCCGACGAGGCCCTCTATTATTCCAAGCATACAGGCAAAAGCAAATATACCATCTATGAAGATACCCTGCCGGCCGTCATGAAGGGACACGGAAGCCGAATCCCCGGGGCCTGATCCCTGACGGCCGGTCGGGGTTCAACCGGCCGGCGTGTTACGCCTCTTCCGCTTTCGCGGCCATATCCTGCCGGGTGACCTCCCATTGATCGCGGGAGGTCCGAATCATGGCGGCATCCATGATGCTCTTGTCGTTCACGACCCGCGAGAACCACTGCACCGCTTCGGAATACCGGCCAAGCCGGCGGTTCAGCTCACCGAGCAAATACATAAGGCGGGCATTGTTGACACTGCCCCCTTCCCGTTCATAAACCGAAAGATACGCCTGCATGGCGAAGGCAAGGAACCGCTGCTCCTGGGCGTGATCCTCCTTCTCCCGGTACAGCCAGGCGATATGGTGAAGAAGACCGGCGATCACCCGGTCTTTTTCTTGTTTGGCCTGGGCACAGACAAGGGCCAACTTGTAGGTGGCGAGAGCGTCCTCCCAGGTCCGGCTTCCCCCATAATCCCGGAAGGACCAGTTCCGGCCGACCTTCTCTTGAAGGGCCGCCCGATGAACCGGTGCCAGCTGGGGATGAAAATTTTCCGTAGAGGCATATCCGCACGAGGGGCAGACGGCCACCACATAGTAGTCGGGATTGATCTCCTTGAACACCATATAGAAATCGCTCTCGGTGCGGACCGGTCTTTTGAAGCTGCTCCGCACCCGGGAGGTGGTAAACTCCCGTTCACAAACCAGGCAGGTGTTCTTCGTTTGGTACAAGGGCTCCAGCATGGGGGTCATCCTCTCCGGCTTCTGGCTGCGTCGCGTGGGCTCAGCTGTTAATAAAATGATAGGCCGGGGCTTTAAGTCGCTCCAGCACGAAGCCTTTGAGGTCTTCCTCCAGCTGGAGGCTGTCCAAGGCGCGGCTCATGCAGCCCAGCCAAGCATCGGCCCTCTCGGGGGTAATCGGGAACGGCAGATGGCGGGCGCGCATCATCGGGTGTCCGTACCGCTCCGAATAGAGAGGCGGTCCCCCGAAGAACTGGGTCAAGAACAAGAACTGCTTCTCCCGGACGGGCTCGATATCATCGGGAAAAAGCGGACCGATCAGCGGATTCGCCTGAACCAAAGGGTAAAAGGCATTCACCAGCTTCCGGACCGCTTTCTCTCCGCCGATCGCTTCATATAAGGTAAACTCTCGGTTGTCAGGCATAACGGTCGTACTCCTTCTTCCTGTCTTCAATAATCCGCATCGTCTTCAGGGCCCATCAAATTCTCCTTGATGACGAACACATAAGCACAAACCAACAGAGCCGTAATTACACTGACCATAACGACCAGCTCCCCTATGTGTAGTGTCTCTATATTGTACCACAAAAGCCCAGTCCCGAGCAGATACCCGGCATGTACTTCTTTCTCTCCTCATATAGGTAAAAAGAGTTCGGCGGGACGAGGCTTCCCGCCTTCTACCCGAAAAGGAGGAGAATCCCGATGTCCTCGCTGCGCATCCATTCGCTTTATCTTCCGGCCGCGGCCTCTCTCGCCTTCTTCGTTCTTCTGCTGCGGTTTCCGGCGGAAGGCATGGAGGCCGCGGTAAGGGGAGTCGCGATCTGGTGGGACGTGCTCTTCCCGGCCCTGTTCCCTTTCTTCCTGCTGTCCGAAATGCTGCTCGGCTTCGGCATCGTCCATTTCTTCGGAACGCTGCTCGACCCGCTCATGCGGCCGGTTTTCCGCATCCCCGGGATCGGCGGCTTTGTGATGGCGATGGGCTTCGCCTCCGGCTACCCCGTCGGGGCCCGGCTGACCGCCCAGCTGTGGGAGCAGAAGCTGATTTCCCGGGAAGAGGGGGAACGGCTTGTGGCCTTTACCACCTCATCCGACCCCATCTTCCTGATCGGAGCGGTGTCGGTCGGTTTCTTCAGCGACGGAAGGATCGCCCTCCTGCTCGCCGCCTCTCATTATGGAGCGGCCATGCTGCTCGGCTTTCTCATGAGGTTCCATGGACGCGGCACGCCCGCCACGCCCCGGCCCTCCGACAAAGGCGGAGGGTCCCTTCTCCGCCGTTCCTTCGATGCGATGCATCAGGCGCGAATCCGCGACGGGCGGTCGATCGGCACCCTGCTTCAGCAGGGAATCGCCACTTCGCTGTCTTTGATTTTCGTCGTCGGGGCCCTGGTCGTCTTCTTCTCCGTGCTGATGGAAACGATGAGATCGAGCCATCTCTTGGATTTATTTTACGGATCGGTGAATACGCTTCTACAGGGGGCCGGTTTTCCGCGGGCGTTATCCGAGGCGGTGGTGAACGGCTTTTTCGAGGTTACCCTGGGGGCCAAGGCTGCGGGCCAGGCCGGCCCGGCGGTTCCCCTGGTCTACAAGGCAGCGGTGGCAGCCTTCGTGCTGTCCTGGGGAGGACTGTCCGTCCATGCCCAGATTGTAAGCCTGCTCCACCGCACCAACCTGCGGTATGCCCCCTTTCTCGCGGCCCGTCTGCTGCATGCCGTCATGGCCGCCTGTCTGGCCGTCCTGCTGTGGCCCCTGATGAGCGGCCTGCTCGGAACCTCCGCCGTCATGGCCTGGACCGGCACCCTTCCTCCCGCCGAGGTCCTTGTGAAGGAAGCGGTTTTCCCGCTTTCCCTTACCTTTTCCGGTTTCCTTGCCGTGCTGCTTGCCGTCGGATTGGTTTTGCATTGGTTTTCCAAAAGGAGGTATAATGGGTTGGAAAAATAAAGAGAGAATGCCGCACTGCCATTATTCTTCCCTTATAGAAAGAGGTGCAGTCCGTTCATGGAGAGAAACCAACCCGTCCTTCCCGATTCCTTAAAGCAATTGCTGCCTTTATCCTATAATCTGTGGTTCAGCTGGAACGCAGATGCCGTCAAGCTGTATGAACAAATCGATCCGGAACGGTGGGAGAGGGTCAACCACAATCCCGTGCGAATGGTGCAGGAGACTTCCGCCGAAGCATGGGACCGGCTGGCTTCCGATTCCTCTTACCTCGAGCTGTACAGCAAAGTGGCTGCCCAGTGGGAGCAGTATGAGAGCCGCAAAGCCTGGTACGGGGAGAAGCATCCCGAGGCCGGAGGCACGATTGCTTATTTCTCCGCCGAGTTCGGCTTCCACGAATCCCTTCCTATCTACTCCGGAGGCTTAGGCATTCTGGCGGGAGACCACTGCAAATCTGCAAGTGATTTGGGCCTTCCCTTTGTGGGCGTAGGCCTTCTCTATAGAAAAGGCTATTTCCAGCAGCGGCTGGACTCCTCGGGCTCCCAGCAGGCGCTCCGGGTCGACTATGATTTCAACCAGCTGCCCGTCCGTCCCGTTCAGATCGGCGGCAGCGACGTGATCGTGGAAGCCGGCGTCGGCGACAGCCAGGTCAAGCTTAAGGTCTGGGTCGTTCAGGTCGGCCGGGTCCCTCTCTATCTGCTGGATGCCGATCTCGAAAGCAACAGCCCGCAGGACCGCGAGCTTACCTCCCAGCTTTATGGGGGGAACCAGGACATGCGGATCGCGCAGGAGATCGTCCTCGGCGTCGGCGGGGTCAAAGCCCTGCGCGCCCTCGGCCTGCAGCCGAACGTGTACCATATCAACGAAGGGCATGCCGCCTTCCTCTCCGTGGAGAGAATGAGGGAGTATGTTCACGCGGGGGTTCCTTACGACACCGCCTTGGAGCTGATCCGCGCCAGCACGGTGTTTACGACCCATACCCCGGTTCCGGCCGGACACGATGCCTTCCCGGTCGGAATGGTCGAGCATTACCTTCATCCCCTTCTCTCCCAGCTGGTCTATGAGAAGGACCGGATCCTGGAGCTCGGCTACGACGGGGAGAAGGACCTGTTCAACATGACCTTCCTCGCCATGAATACGGCGTCCTTGCGGAATGGGGTGAGCAAGCTTCACGGCCATGTTTCCCGGGTTATGTTCCGGAGCTTCCACGGCAATATTCCCGTCGACGATGTGCCGATCGGCCACGTGACGAACGGGGTCCACATGCTAACGTGGCTCGCTCCCGAGCTGCAGCAGCTGTTCGACCGGTTCCTTCCGGGAGGCTGGGTGGAGCGGCAAGCGGAATCCGCTGTATGGGAAGCCCTTCGACTCCTTCCCGACGAGTCCCTGTTAAAGGTCCACTCCTCCTTGAAGGCTAAGCTGATTGATTTGGCACGCCGTAGCCTCCAAGAGCAGCGGCGCCGAAACGGAGAATCCGAGGAGCGGATCCGCGAAGCCGGAACGTACCTTAATCCGGATGCGCTCACCATCGGCTTCGCCCGGCGTTTCGCGACTTACAAGCGCGCCAACCTCCTGTTCAAGGACCTGGAACGGCTGAACCGGATTGTCAATCATCCGGAGCGCCCGGTGCAGTTTATTTTCGCAGGCAAGGCCCACCCCGCCGACCACCCGGGTCAGGACCTGATCCGCGAAATCTACCGCGTATCCCAGATGGATGCCTTCAAAGGCCGGATCGTCATTCTCGAGAACTATGACATGAGCCTGGCCCGTTATCTCGTGCAGGGCGTAGACATCTGGTTGAATAACCCGCTCCGGCCGCTCGAAGCAAGCGGAACAAGCGGCGAGAAGGCGGCGATGAACGGAGCGGTTAACTTCAGCGTCCTCGACGGCTGGTGGGAAGAAGGCTATAACGGCACGAACGGCTGGGCCATCGAAGCCGATCCCCATGCCGACTGGCATACCCAGGAACAGCAGAACGCCGAGTCTCTGTACACCAATCTGGAGCGCGAAATCGCTCCCTTGTATTACGAACGGCAGGAAGGATCTCCGCAATGGGCGGAACGGATGAAGAACTCCATCGGCACCCTGGCCCCCGTCTACAATACCCATCGGATGGTGCAGGATTATACCGAACATTTCTACAGCCGCACGATCGAGCGCTTCCGTCTGATGAGCATGGACGGAGGAGAACAGGCCGCCCGGCTGGCCGGCTACAAGAAGTTTATTCGGGAGCATTGGGGGGCTTTGGCGGTAAAAGCCGTGACGGACGACCCCGCGGTACCCGCTCCCCCCGGGAACAAAGAGGTCAAGGCCGACCTGTATCTCGGTTCCATCCGCCCCGACTATGTGGGAGTGGAGATCGTCTACTACGCGGAGAATCCGCGGGGAATCTGGGATCCGGTTCCCGTGCCGCTGAAGCCGGAGGCCGATCTTGGCGATGGGGTGTTCCGGTTCCGGGGGCAGATTCCTTCCCATCTCGTTCACATCCAGCATTACTCCGTGAGAATCCGGCCCTATCACCCGCTCTTCGCCCACCGGTTCGAGGTTCCGCTGCTCTTCTCCACGGTGAAGTAAGATCCGGTTCGGTTGACCCGGTTGTCCGTTTCCCCCTACCTTGTCCTATGCCGCCTTCGGGCGGCATTTGCCTTTAAGAGGCGGTTTTGATTAAATAGAGAAGAGATAAGGCTTAAAGATAAATGCCCTCCGGGAGCAGGGATTCACGAAGCAGCCGGGGGACTCTATTATATAGCGAGCAACGGTAGGAGGGGCCATTTTGAAATATTTCGTAGTCAACCGCGGAGACGAGGTTTCCCAGCAGCTTAATGAACGGTTTCATGTCCTGGCCAAGGAATACGGCATGGTTCTGGACGAAAGGGAGCCGGACACCGTGCTGTCCATTGGCGGGGATGGTACCATGCTGCAGGCGTTCCACCGGTACAAGGACCAGCTGGATCGCCTCTCCTTCGTCGGGCTGCATACGGGACGGCTTGGCTTTTTTGCGGACTGGTTTCCCGAGGATCTGGATTATCTGGCCCAAGTCATGGGCAGCGAAACGAGTCCCGCCACCATCGTCGAGTATCCTCTTGTCGAAATTCAGATCCGCACCCAGGAGGGAACCGAAACCCATGTCGCGCTTAATGAATTCACTCTAAAAGGCGTCGAGGAAACCATGGTGGCGCAGCTGAACCTGAACGACGAGACATTCGAAATGTTCCGCGGTGACGGAATCTGCATTTCCACCCCTTCGGGGAGCACGGCCTACAACAAGAGTCTCGGTGGAGCCCTTGTGCATCCGTCCATCGAGTCCATTCAGATTGCCGAAATCGCGTCGATCAACAACCGCGTTTTCCGGACGCTCGGTTCGTCCATGATTCTGCCCAAGCATCATCACTGCGATATTTTTCCGCAGGCTAACAAGCATCTGCTCCTGACGCTCGACCATCTGAACGTCCAGCGCAACGACGTGGTGTCCATCCGCTGCAGCGTAGCCACCCAGAAGGTGCGCTTCGCCCGCTACCGTCCGTATCCGTTCTGGAACCGGGTGCAGAAGTCCTTCATTGGATTGGACATGAAATGAGGCACAGGACAAGCCCGGGCGACGGCTTCGGGAACTGTAGAGCAGCTCAAGGGGCCCGCAAGAAGGAACGGATCCCGAAACCCCGTAAGGGGTTTTTTGCGCTTGTCCGGGCCCGGATGAAAGGAGAAGACGACATGACGAAACCGAGAAAACAGCTCGTTCTGGACGCGGGGGGAGTACTCGCTTCCGACCTGCCAGCCTTCTGGGAAGGGCTGGCCTCCGCGGCCGGAATGGCTTACGGGGACCTGAGGGAACGGTACCAGGCCCAGGTAAGGGAAGCCCTCTGGACGGGAAAAATGAGCGAGGACGCCTTCTGGGCTTGGGTGGAGCAGTGCTGCCCTTCGCTTAGCCGGGCCCAAGGCCGCCGCCTGCTGCAGGAAGCCCTTGTCCCGCTGCCCGCTCTCGGCCTGCTTCCGGAGTGGAGCCGCTATGCGGACCTGCACATCCTGAGCAATCACCGGGCCGAGTGGCTCCTTCCCCTGCTCGAGCCGGTCAAAGGGCATTTGGCGGGAGTAACGGTCTCGAGCGAGACCGGGTTCCGCAAGCCCGAGCCCGGCATCTATGAGCGGGCCGCACGCCTCCTGAAGCCCGGCTTCCCCATCCTGTTCGTAGACGACCAGGAGAGAAACCTGGCCGAAGCCTCCCGGCTGGGCTGGGAGACCCTGCTGGCCGATGAGAACGGGGCATGGATGGGGCAGGTCGGGGCTTGGCTGAGGAGGGATGAGGCTTAAAGCTTATCCGCATCCCTAAATAAGAAGAAGCTGTCCTCCGGCAACCTGCTTTCCGGAGAACAGCTTCTTTTTTATGGATGCTCCTGGTGGACCGGCATGGTTCTGCGTTTGCGACCGGTACGGCCTGGTCTACGCTAATGTCAGGCAGGCGGGCAAGGATCCCGCCACCTGAACTACCCTTGGCTGCTGCCGGAAGACGTTTCTGGACCGCCCGGATCGCGCGGTTCGCGCGGGTTCGAACCGCCGCCCTGCTCCGCCCGGGTGCGCTGCTCGCTGCCGCCCCCCTTCGCTTGCCCGCTTTGCCCATCACGCTGGCGCGGGCCTTGGCCGTTCTGCTCGCCGCGAGGACGCGGCCCTTGGTCGCGGACGGAGGCTTGCGCCTGACCGCCCTGCTTATCGCGCGGTCGCTGGCCCTGGCCGCCGCCCGAGCCGGGCCCTTGCCCGCTTTGGTCGCCGCGCGGACGCTGCCCTTGGTCGCTGCCGGACACCTGGGCCTGGCCGCCCTCCCCGCGTGGACGCGGGCTTCCGTTCGCTTCTCCCTGCCCTTTCGGCTGCGGGCGTCCCGGATTCGACCGGTTCCGGCCATGCGGCTGTCCCTGCTTCCTCGAGTCGCCGCCTGTCCGGTCGCCTCCGTTCCCTTTGTCCGCCTGCTTGTCCGTTGCTGCCTGCTTGTCCGGCCACAGTCTCTCGGACGGCTGTCCGGAAGAGCGGGGTGCCTGTCCTTTGGACGAGGAAGCCGGCGGTTCGTTTTGGCTTTCCTTGGCGGGGCCCGGAGAAGGCTGCGGCTTCCCGGATGCCTGCCGCTTGTTCGCATGCATCTGCTGCCGGGCGCTGCGGGGGATGAAGACAGGGCCCTGCCCGCTTCCTCCTTCTGTCTCCCGGTCTCCACCGGCTTCGGAAGTCTCTTCCGGCGTTTCCTCCTCAGGCGGAGCATGCTTCAGCGTTTTGGCGTTGGTGCGTTCGATGACAAAATAAGCGCACCCAAAATTGCAGTATTCGTTCAAATAATCCTCCAGCCCGCTGATGGAAAACTCCTTCGAGCCTTTCGGGTTGTTGTCCTTAAAGAACCCGCGGAGACGAAGCATGTTGTAGCCCCAGTCCCCGACAATATAATCGTACCTCTCCAGCACCTCGCTGTAGCGTTCCTTGAACGCCTCCAGGTTCCAGCCGTTTTTATTCTCCTTAATCAGTTCATACGCGTTGCCGCCCACATAAAACACCAACGGTCTCCTCCTTAACGGGCCGGTTCCGGCTCCCGCCCTCTATTTCCCCGCTCCCGACGCGGATTCCACCTGCTCACGGGCATGGTAGGACGAACGCACAAGCGGTCCGGATTCTACGTGGCGGAACCCGCGCTTCAAGCCCTCTTCCTTGAAGTCGGCGAATTCCTCCGGCGTGTAGTATTTGGAGACGGGCAAGTGCTTCAGCGACGGCTGCAGGTATTGGCCGATCGTCAGAATACTAACTCCGGCCGCCCTCAGGTCGTCCATCGTCTGCAGCACCTCTTCCCGCTCTTCCCCTACCCCGACCATGATGCTCGATTTGGTCGGAATATCCGGGGCCATGTGCCTCGAACGGCTTAGAAGCTCCAGGGTCCGCCTGTACTTGGCCTTCGACCGGACCCGGTCGGACAAACGCTCCACCGTCTCGATGTTATGATTCAGAATGTGAGGCTTCGCTTCCAGCACGGTGCGGAGGGACTGCTCATTGCCCATGAAATCGGGGATGAGCACCTCCACGCTGCATAGGGGCAGCCGGCTTTTTACCGCGCGGACCGAGCCCGCGAAGATGGAGGCCCCCCCATCCTGCAGCTCGTCCCGGGCTACCGAGGTAATGACGCAGTGGCGCAGCCCCATCTGCTCGGCCGCCTCCGCCACCCGCTCCGGCTCCTGAAGATCGAGCTCCGTGGGCATCCCGGTGTTGACCGCGCAGAAGCGGCAGGCCCGGGTACAGGTGTCGCCCAAGATCATGAAGGTGGCTGTGCGGTTCGCCCAGCACTCGTATATATTGGGGCATTTGGCTTCCTCACACACCGTGTGAAGGGTTTTGGAACGCATCATGCCCTTGATTTCCTTGAAATTGTCTCCGGTTTGCAGCTTGATTTTGAGCCAGTCCGGCTTGCGGTCCAGCGATTTGGATGACATGCAGGTTCCCGCTTTCTATGTAGATTCTGGTGCCTTATCCGGTAACTTTGTTGGTGAGAAAACCTCTGTATGCGCACGAAAATCAATAGGAAAGCCGAAATTCATTTGCGGGTAAGGCACTGGTTTGCTCATTCTTCCATTATACCATGAAAATGCCTGCATACCATAATCCGCAAAGCCCGCGCCCAGCCTCCGAACAAAGGGATACGCAAATCCCGATCATTCTGGTATGATTAAACGAAAACACCGTCTTTCGTTTCGCGAACGAAAAGCCGTTTTATGGCGGGTCCTTCTTCAGGTCGATTCCCGTCACAACCCAACGCGAAACCGACTCGGAAGACGGCGACCTTTGCTGCATGGATGGAGGCAATCCCATGATTATCCGCGATGCGGGTCCCGAGGACCTGCCTGGCATACTGGCCATTTACAACCGGGCCATCGTAACGAACACCGCGACCTTCGATCTCGACGAGCAGACGCTCGAAGAGCGGACCGAATGGTTTTCCCACTATGGGGGCCGCTATCCGATTATCGTAGCCGAGGACGGCGGAGAAGTGGCCGGCTACTGCTACATTTCGCCTTTCCGCCCGAAGAAGGGCTATGATTTAACGGTGGAATCCACCGTCTATATTCACGAAGACCATTGGGGAAAAGGCTTGGCCCGTGTCCTGATGGACGAGATCCTGAAGCGGGCCCGCACCCTCGGCTACCATGTAGTGATCGCCTGCATAACGGGAGGCAACGAAGCCAGCATCCGGCTGCACCGCCGGCTGGGCTATGAGCTTTCCGGGCACTTGCGGGAGGTCGGACGGAAGTTCGGGGAATGGCAGGATGTGTTTTTTTATCAGCTGAACCTGGATTCCCCTTCCCCTTCTTCAAATTGTGGTAAACTGGACGGGAAGCCGGAAGACTAGCGGCCGCCACTGCCTCGGGGAGGAAATTCCCTCCCCTGCGGGGTCCGAGTGGTTAGGAAAGACGGCGGACAACCTTGTTGAGGAACGGGCCGCCAAGTAAGCGTTTCAAAAAGACATGGCAAGGCTGGGTTAACCTGTGAGGAGGAATCAGGCATGAGTGAACATAGACCGATGGATGAGAAGAACGAGCGTCTCGGGGAAATTCTCCGCGGCATGGAACGGGTAATGGTCGCTTTCTCGGGCGGGGTGGACAGCACCTTCGTCCTGAAGAGAGCACAGCAGGAGCTGGGCGATCAGGTGCTTGCCGTTATCGCGGCTTCCGAGACGTTCCCGAGCCGGGAATTCGACGCCGCCGTTCAGCTTGCGGAAGAAATGGGCGTGCGCGTCTACAAGACCGAGGTCAAGGAATTCGAGAACGCGAATTTCGTGGCGAACAATCCGGACCGCTGCTACCACTGCAAAACGGGCCTTTACTCGCACCTGCAGACGCTGGCTGCGGAGCTGGGGTACCCTTACCTGCTCGACGGCTCCAACGTGGACGACCTGGGCGACTACCGGCCCGGTCTGCAGGCGAAAAACGAGCAAGGCGTGCGAAGCACCCTTCAGGAGGCCGGTTTGAAGAAGGACGAAATCCGCCAGCTGTCGAAGGAGCTCGGGCTGCCCACCTGGAACAAGCCGTCCTTTGCATGCCTGTCCTCGCGGATCCCGTATGGAACGAAGATCGAACGCTACAAAATCGACCAGCTGGACGAAGGGGAATTCTTTCTCTCCACACTGGGCTTCTATCAGGTACGCGTACGGCATCATGATAAAATCGCGCGGATCGAGGTTATGCCCGAGGAGTTTCCGAAGGTGCTGGAGCATCACGACGCCATCTATGAGAAGTTCCGCAGGCTCGGCTTCAACTACGTCACCCTTGATCTTCAAGGCTACCGCACGGGGAGCATGAACGAGGTGCTGAGCGCCGCAGCGCGCGACAAAGTGAGGGAAGCCTCAAAATGAACAGCATGGAGCACATTCTCAAGCTCGTCCAGGAAGGCGGGCTCTCGATAGACGATGCGAAGCAAAAGCTGGAGGACCTGGCCCGAGCCAGCGTTCTCGAGGAAGGCGTGGCGGACATGGGCTTCGCCCAGCTGGACATCAACCGGGAGAAGCGGACCGGCTTCCCGGAAGTCATTTTCGGCGAAGGCAAAACGGCGGAGCAGCTCATCGCGATCTTCCAGAAGCTCGTCCAGCATGCGGACCGCGTGCTGGCGACGCGCGTGGATGCCGCGAAGGCGGAGCTTCTGACCGCCGCCGTCGGCGGAGCGACGTACCATCCGGCCGCCCGGGCGGTGACGTGGTTCAAGCACCCGATTCTCCGGGTGCATGAAGGCTACGTCGCCGTCGTCTGCGCCGGAACGTCCGACCTGCCGGTGGCGGAGGAAGCCGCGCTCACCGCGGAATGCATGGGCAGCCACGTGGAACGCGTCTACGATGTCGGCGTGGCCGGCATCCATCGCCTGTTCCGCCGGCTGCCCGTTATCCGCGGCGCGAACGCGATCGTCGTCGCCGCCGGCATGGAGGGCGCGCTCACGAGCGTTGTCGGCGGCTTGGTGGCCAAGCCCGTCATCGCCGTGCCGACCAGCATCGGCTACGGCGCCAGCTTCCAGGGCATGGCCGCGCTGCTCGCGATGCTGAACTCGTGCGCGCCGGGCGTCTCCGTCGTCAACATTGACAACGGCTTCGGCGCCGGATACTATGCCGCCCTTATCAACAAGAACCTGTCGAAAGGATGAATGCGATGAAAATCGTTTACTTGGACTGCTTCTCCGGGATCAGCGGAGACATGACCCTCGCCGGTCTTGTGGATGCGGGAGCCGACCGGGATTACATAGAGACGGAGCTTGCCAAAATCACCCTGGAGCCGTTTACGCTCGACTGGAGGCGGGTGAACAAGCGGGGCATCTCCGCTCTGAAGCTGGACGTGCTGCTCGATCCAGACGCGCCCCCCAAGCACCACCGCCATTATTCGGACATCGTCCGCATGATTGAAGAAGCCGGCTTTAGCGAACGGACCGTGGCTTTAAGCCTGGCCATCTTCGAACGCATCGGCCTCTCCGAGGCCAAAATCCACGGAATCCCCGTGGAGAAGGTGCATTTTCATGAAGTCGGAGCCATCGACTCCATCGTGGACGTCATCGGCGTCGCGCTCGCCCTGGATTCCCTGGGGGCGGAGAAGATTTACAGCTCCCCGGTTCCGCTTGGCTCCGGCACGGTGAAGTGCGACCACGGCATCTATCCCGTTCCCGCCCCGGCCACCTTGGATATGATGAGGGGGCTTCCGATCGCGCCGACCTCTTACAAGTGCGAGATGACCACCCCAACCGGAGCGGGCATCATTTCCGGAGTGGTGGACGAGTTCGGCACCGGCCTTCCGGCCATGATCGTAGAAACAATCGGCTACGGCGCCGGAACCCGGGACCTGCCCAACCAGCCTAATGTGCTCCGCGTGATCGTGGGACGGACGGAGCCTCATCTGCACTGCCATGTCCATACGGAGCTGCCGGCGCATGAGCACAGCCACGGCCATTCCCATGGGCACGATCACCATCATCACGATCATGATCACGGCCACAGCCACCACCATCACAGCCACGATCATGACCACCATCACGACCATGACCATTCTCCTTCACACGATGGACAGGGACACGGCCACTCCCACGATCATTCTCATGATCACGGGCACCGTCATTCGCATGATCACGGACACTCCCACGACCACGGACAGGATCATGAACACACGAGCGCGGGCCGCTCCGCCGGTCTCCAGGCGGAGAAGACCGTCCCTCTTGCGGACGCCTGCCAGGATTCCAATCCCAAGCACAGCCACTGAGGCAAGCTTTCCAACCGGCTGTCGCTTTGGCCATGAGTGTTTGTTGCTTCCCATGAGAAACCCCCAGCCCTTCCGTAAGGAAAGGCTGGGGGCTTTTTGCTTTAAGGGCTATCCTCCAACCGGTAGACAGGCCCCGCTATTCGTCTGCTTGATCCCCATTCTTAAGAGCACCGCGAACCCGCTCCCTTAAGTCCTCCATCTCCCTCTGAACCTCCCGGATTCGGGCTACCTTGGCTTCGATCATAGCGAGCTGCTCGGTCAGCCTCTCGTTCAGGTCGGCCAGCTTCTCCTGCCGTTCCTTCTGGTCCTTGGCCGAACGGTAGCCGGCCCGGTCCTGGTCCACGATGCCGCTCAGCTCCAGAAAGCGCTGAAGCTCCACAAGCGAGAAGCCCAGCACCTCCTTGGCCTCGCTTACCTTGATCAGGTGGTCCACATGCTCCGGCGTGTACCGCCTTACCCCTCCCTCGCTTCGCTCAGGGGGACTCAAGAGGCCCATCTCTTCATAGAAGCGGATGGTCCGCTTGGTCAGGCCCGTCTGCTTGGCCACCTCGTCAATTTTCAGCCAGCTCATCGCCGTCCTCCTTCCGCCGAATAAGCGCGCCGCACTTCCTCGTACACTTCTTTCAACGGAACGCCGTGCCGGCGGGCCGTCTGCTCGCATTCCCGGAATTCCGGAGCAAACTGCACGCGGCGCCCTTGGTAGTAGCCGGCTTTAACCGTAATCGGCCCCCACGGCGTTTCCACCTTCTCCATCACCCGGCCAAGCCGGTGGCAGGAAGCCCGCATGTACCGGAGCCCCAAGGTGCTCGTCTCGGCAAAAACGATGGCTTCCATCTGACCGAGCCGCTCTTCTTCCACCAGGACGTTCAGCATCAGGCCGGGGCGGCCCTTTTTCATAATAATCGGGATCCAGTAAACGTCGTTGGCCCCGGCCTCCAGCAGCCTGTCCGTCACGTACGGAACATGCTCCGGGTTCATATCGTCCAGGTTCGCCTGCACGATCACCATGCCATCGTCCACATGCTCCTGCCCATGATTAAACTCCATGCTTCTTCCCCATCCTTCGTCCTCTTCTTTCCGCTAGTGTAACAAAAATCCCCTCCGGGGCAAAATGCGCTCTTGGGCCCCCATGGATAAAAATGAAGCACCCGCACATCCTAACGATACCTGGTTGCGGCAAAAAAGACACCACCTAGGAGGGATTCACGGATGGGTTATTCTTTGCGCTTTCGAGCCGCCGCCATTGTCCTTCTGGGCAGTATGGCGGTCTCTTCCTGGTCCGCCGTCCCGCGCGCAGCGGCCGAGCCTGCATCCGGAAAGTCGGCTGCCGTGAAGCCTTGGGACGCCCGGAAGCGGCTGCTGGAGCAGGTCAGCGCCGCCTCCGGCGTCCCCTGGACATCGCTGGCCGCCGTCGATCAGTACGAGCGGACGATCAACACCGCCCGTAAACGGAAGGCATCCGCTCCCTTAGCCGGCGTTTACTATACGGAGGAGGAGTGGTTCGGGGCCCTGAACCCGGATCATTCCGATCCGTCCGCACGAACCATCGCCCTCTTCGGAGGAGCCGGGACCGATGGCTCCGGGGACGGGTTGGCCGATCCGGCCAATGACCTTGACGTGCTGTCCTCGCGCGTCCGCCAGCTGACCCGCTTCGGAACGGGGGCGGACAATTGGAAAATCGGGGTTGCCGGCGTTTACGGTTCGGAGCGGGCGGTCGAACGGATCGCGCAGTTTGAGAAGATCTACAATCATTTTCAGAAGCTGGACCTGAATGATCATGCTTTTCCGGTGCCTCTTAAAGCAAACTATTCTTACAGGGGAACATGGGGCGCCAGCCGCGGCTGGGGAGGCCACCGGATGCATGAAGGGACCGACATCTTTGCCGGGTACGGGGTTCCCGCCCGCAGCACCTGCTACGGAATCGTCGAAGTAATGGGCTGGAACAATTACGGGGGCTGGCGGATCGGCATTCGGGATGTCAACAATCTGTATCATTACTTCGCCCACTTGTCGGGCTTTGCCAAGCCGCTTAAGCCAGGGGATCTCGTCAAGCCGGGCCAGGTCATCGGCTGGGTAGGCAGCTCGGGCTACGGCAAGCCGGGAACCTCCGGGAAGTTCCCGCCTCATCTCCATTACGGCATCTACCGGGACAACGGAACCAAGGAATGGTCCTTCGATCCCTATCCCATGCTTAGGCAGTGGGAGAAGCAGGAACGGACCAAGGGGCTGAAGGTGGACGCGGTTAAGCCTTAAGCGGGAGAACGCTAGAGGCTTGGCTGCGATCATCATTCCTTTAAAGGCCGCTCTATCCTTCCTTTCATGCCGAATGCCCGCGCTTTCGCCATCTCACGGATAAAGCCGCTGTCTCCTGTAAAGGGAAACAGCGGCTTTATGGCGGTGGGGCCGTCGGGCGAGTACCCGAGAATCTTCGCAAAAGACCTCCAGGCGAAGGGGCGCGATTCGCGTTCGGCTTCCCACCCCCTTCTCCTGCTCTCCTCTCTAACGTCTAACGCTCACTCCTTTGCTGAATGTCCCGCACGTCCCGCAGAAGTATCTCTGCTGCAGCGGTAGAGAGATGCTTTCCTCTTTGAGCCTCTATTTCCTGGATTAGCGCGTCCAGACTGCCCGTCTCCAGCTTCTGGAGCAGGCTGTTGGCGATTCCCGAATTGTCGATCCAGGACATTGCCGTAAACCGTTCGATCAGCGCCTTGACCGAAGCCGAGTCCGTACGGGTTTCGAAAAGGATCGTGACGCTGGTGGCATTCCCTGCCGCGTCGGAGGCCGTCACATCCAGCGAATGCCTACCGAGCGGGATCGAATAAAGCGGGATCGTCTCTCCTACGGCCACTTCCTGACCGTCCAACCGTACTTTCTCCTGCTTCCCGTCCACACCGGATAAACCGTCGGACAACATTACCTTAGGAGTAAGCTCCTCGCTGTCCGCATAAGCCCGGCCCGGTCCCGGCTCTGTTACAATAATGGCCGGCCCCGTCGTATCCAGTCGAACGGTAGCCGTACGGGGATTCTCGTCGTTCCCCGCTTGGTCCGTGGAACGGTAGGTAATTGTGTAACGGCCGTCCCGTTCCAAAGGGATAGGCGACGTATACGGCTGCCAGCTCGCTCCGCCATCCAGGCTGTATACCGTGTCCGCAACCCCGGAGGTCGCATCGGTTGCTTTCAATGTGACTGTTACCGGTTGGACGTACCAGCCATTCGTCCCATCGGGCTGCTCCGGAGACAGACTGGCCGTCGTTTCCGGTGCCAGGCGGTCAAGACGGAAGGAGAGCTTTTGCGGCAGCTCCGCATTCCCCACCAGATCGACCGAGCGATAAAGGAAGCCGACCGCTCCGCTGTCCTGATCGATGGTCACCGGTGCCGTATAAGGGAGCCAATTCGCTCCACCGTCCAGACTATAAACGGTTTCCGAAATAGTGGACGAGCGGGCTCCCGGCAGGAGCTGCACGGAAACCGGATGCACGTACCAGCCGTTCGCCCCATCGGGCTGGGACGGAGTAACGGTCGCCTCCGTCATTGGCTTCCGGAGCTGTGTGACGACGAGGTCGTCGAATGTCAGATTGTCAAAACCGCCAGCGTAGAAACCGATCGTTCCGGATGGATGATGGGACGGATCGGCAGCTTTCAGCTTGAGCACGCCGTCGACAAACAGGCTGATATCGGCCCCGTTGACGATAAGTTCCACGTTATACTCCCGGTTCGGAGCCAAGTCCTCATAAGGCAGATCGGATTTCTTAACGGTTGCCCAGGCCCCGTTGTACAAAATCCATTGGGAAGCCCCGTCTGCTGTCTTGCGGTAGCCGATACGGCCCCCGCTGCCCGAAGCAAGGCGGTCGAACAGGTAGAACGTTGCCGCGCTCGGAATAACGGATGGCGTCTTCAGCTTGAACGTCAGATCGTAATCGGAGAACGATCTCGGAGAAGTGGCGGAGGCCCCTTTCAGCAGCCGGTACTTGTGGTTGCCGTTCTCCGTAACGATGCTTCGATTCGGGTCGACCGGCCAGCCGCCCCCTCCGGACTCGAAATCCGTATGAAGCAGAACGTCCGATACGACGACCCGGCAGGAGGCCGCGGCCTGCGGATTCTCGGCCGACCTGACGGTAATGACCGCCTCGCCCGGCCCGACCGCCGTCACCAAGCCGTTCTCGTCGACGACAGCTGCTTCCGGATTATTGGACGTCCAGGTAACGGAACGGTTGACGGCATCGGAAGGATCGAAGCTCACCTTCAGCTGCAGCTTTTCATCCGCCCCTATATTCGCCTGCTCCCGGTCCAGTTGAAGACCGGCCACCCGGGTGCTCGGAACCGACAGCTTGATGTCGTCAAACAGAAGGTAGCCGAACCCGCCTGCATAGAAGCCGATCGTCCCCGACGGATTATGGGAAGGATCCGTTGCCTTCAGTTTCAAGGTATCGTTGACATACAGGCTGATGTCGGCTCCCTTCACCAGCAGCTTGACGCTGTATTCCGTATTCGGCGCCAAATCCTCATACGGCAGCTTGGATTCCTTGACGGTCGCCCAGGCGGGATTATAGAGGAGCCATTTCGACGTCCCGTCCTCGAACTTGCGGTATCCGATGCGGTCGCCGCCGTTTGCCCCCAGCCTGTCAAAAATATAGAAGGTGCCCAAGGCCGGCATCGAAGGTGGCGTTTTCATCCTGAACGTCAGCTCATAGTTCGTATATTCATTAGACGAGACAGCCGTTGCGCCCTTCAGCACTTTGTACCAATGGTTCCCGTCTTCTTCGATGATGGCCCGGTTCGCATCGGCCGGCCAGCTGTTGCGTCCCGTCTCGAAGTCGGTATATTCGTAAATGCCGTCCCCCACTACCACCTCTACGCGCACCTCATCCTTAAGGAGCGGATTGTCAGCGGAGGCGACCGTGACGACCGCTTGGCCGACACTCCCTCCCTTAAGCTTTCCATTGCCGTCTACCTTGACGACAGCAGGGTCGCTTGAGGCGAAGGTGAGCTGAGGACGGGTCGCGTCCCAAGGCAGCACGGCCGTCTGCAGGTCGTAGGTTTTGCCGATGCCGACGGTCACGCTCCGGTCGTAAGCCCGGACTCCCTGGACCGGAATGGTATCCGGCGAGAGATACGGACCGGCTTTCCCGACGATTCCGATTTCGTTGAAGGGAATCGGCTTGAAATCGGGAATTTGCCGGAACACCTCCGCATCGCTCATCAGATTGAGGTCACCGGCCGCCAGGTTGACGAAGCCCGGATCGCGGTCCGTCACCCAGTTGTTGGCATACTGCAGCAAATTGTACTTGTCGTAGGCCCCCTGCGCGTTCGTTATGCTGCTGCGAGGCTTGGTGGGGTTATAGATGACGTTGCCCTGATAGCCGTTCGTCTTCGGATAATACCGGTCCTCCGTGAAGAAATCGGCGAGCTCCGGATATTTCTCCAAATACGGAGTCCCCACGAAGTTGTTGTACTTCTCGAACAAAGCCTGCCATTTCGGCATATAATTTTTGGCTATCGGTTTGTCCGGATCGCTGCCGAGGTAAATATCCGCATAATCGTAGGGAACCTTACTGTCGATAAACAGGTTGCCCCGGGTGTTGATATGCGCGCCGCCGTTATTTTTGATGGCGGAATTGCCCATCCGGTAGAAAATATTTTCTTCGATCGTCAGCCCCATCGTAAAGTTATCCGGGTATACCCCTTCCACCCCCGCCTTGGCTTCGCCGATATGGTGGAAATAGTTGCGCCGGATGACCGTTCCCCGCTGCTGCGGCGTTTCGCCGGCGTTCATGTAGATCGCGCCAAGGTCGGAGAACATCTTGCACACGTCATAGATGTTGTTGTATTCGACCAAGTGATCGTTGCCGAATATCAGGATGCCCGGGTGCGGGGCGTCGTTGATTTCGCTATGGGACACCCGGTTCCCTACACCGGTGAGAATAACGCCAGGGTTGTAGGCTTTATGGTAGTAGGCGAAATGGTACAGGTGGGAGTTTTCCACATAATTGTTTCCGGGCTCCAGCGTTTCCCGGCTCCCCCCGTTCAGGATGACCGCCGTTCCGCCGATATGGTGAATGCGGCTGTTCACGATCCCGTGATGGGTGCCCGTCGCCGCCGCAAAATCGTTGTACAGCCACCGGCTTTGCGTATTGATCAGCACGCCGCCGTTCGTGAAATTGCGGATGTCGCAATGCACCAGCCGGACGTGATCGCCGCCCATGAGGACCACAGCGGAATCGCGGCCGTTCTCCAGGGTCAGATCCTCGAAGGTAACGTACGAAACGCCCAGGGCGTTGATCATCGGCGTCTTCAGCATCGAAACGGTAAGAGAGGGATGGTCCGCCTCGAAGGCTGCGGTCGGCAGGAAGTACAGGATGCCCTGCGCGCGGTCGATGAAATATTCACCGGGCATGTCGATTTCCTCGAGCAGGTTTTGCGCGAAATGGAAATCCGGATACCAATTTTTGAACAGCCCGCTCATTTCCCCGTAACGCAGCGTAATCCGCTTGTTCAACGTATCGATCGAGGCGATCTTGTTATACGACCATTCCCAGCTGTAGCCAAAAATGCCGTCAAGCCAAATGTCATCGGCTTGCGTCCAATATTGCGGCCGGTCGTAGGTATAGCTGAACGTGCCCCCGCGATCCTGCAGATCGGCGTCCTTACGGGTCGGACCCGGATCCAGAATATCGCCCATCTGAACAGTTCCGTTATTGGGCCAGCGAGCGAGCGTCATGTTCTCGCCGTCTACATACAGCTCCATCGGGGGAACCTGGCTGATGTCATTCGCCTTATAGTACCCGTGGCGGCTCATCACACCGTAGTCCGTGATCCCGTGACCGCGCAGATCGACTTGCAGCACTTTGGTCCGGGCGTCGGTGCTGATGATGCGGTTTAAGACCGCCGCATCCGTTACCGGGGTGAACCAGCTCTTCTCGAGCCATTGGCCGCCGGTCAGCCGAACGGTTTCTCCGGGAAAAGCTTTATACGTAATGGGTTTATCGGCTGTGCCCGAATCCTGGGCATCCAGCTGAAAGGCCGCCGTTCGTTCGTAAGTGCCGCCCCGCAAGAAAACCGTCACTCCCCCGTCCGGCAAGCCGGAGTCGTGCTTAAGCTGGCGGATGGCATCGCGCGCCCGCTCCGGCGTCCGAAAAGGCGCCTCGATCGTGCCCGGGTTGGAATCGCTTCCATCCCCTGCCACATAGAAGGCCGATTCCGGTAATCCGGATTCGGCCTGACTGGCGGGAGGAATTATCAGGTTGACTAGAAGTGCGGCGATCACGAGAAGGATGGCTTTGGTTCTGAACATACTCTCTCATCCCTTCAAGGAAGTTATCTTGGCGGCAAGCGGAACGGATATCCGTTCCGTCACCCCTTAACCGAACCGATCATCGTTCCCTTCTCGAAGAAACGGAGCAGGAACGGATAGAGCACCAGCACGGGAAGCGAAGAAACGATCACCGCCGCCATCTTCAGGCTTTCCGGTGCGGGCGGGATCTCGCTTACCGTCGACGTAAAGGCGTCCAGCCGGTTCTCGATCAGCATCTGGCGGACGATCTGCTGCAGCACAAATTTCGTTTGGTCGGTTACATAAAGCAGGTTATCCATAAAAGCATTGATGTGATAAACAAGCGACCACAGACCGATCGTCACCAAGGCGGGCATCGACAGCGGCAGCATAATCCGGGCCAGGACGCGCAAATCGCTCGCCCCGTCGATTCGGGCCGCTTCGACGAGCGCATCCGGAATCGAGCGGAAGAACGAAATCATGACCAGCACCTGGAAGGCGTTTGCCGCATGCGGCAGGACATAGACCCATCTGGTATTAAGCAGATGGAGCTCTTTTAGGAGCAGATAATGCGGAACGATCCCCCCGTCGAAGATCATCGTAAAGAGCAGCAGCATGACCAGCACCCGCTTCCACGGAAATTCCTTGCGGGACAGAGGATAGGCTGCACATACGGTGACGAGGAGGGTCAGGACCGTCCCCGCTGCCATGCGGAAAAGGGTATTGCTGAATCCCGACCAGATAAACGGATACTTCAGCATTTCCTTATAAGCATCGAAGGTGATTTGACGCGGAATCCAATGAAAGCCGCTCCGCAGCGCCTCCCCCCGGCTGCTGAAGGAAACCGACAGCACGTGGATAAACGGGTAAACCACAATAACGGCCAGTAAGCCGAGTACGAGGTAAATCAAACAAACAGCAAGCTTATCTTGCCAGGTGCCGGTTCTCATGCGGCCGATCCTCCTACCATAAGCCGCTCTCCCCGCGGCTCAGTTTGCGTACCGTAATATTCGCTCCCAGAATCAGCAGCAGCCCGACCAGCGATTTAAACAAGCCGATGGCGGCCGTGTAGCTGTACTGGAATTGCTGCAGTCCGACGCGATACACATAGGTATCGATGACATCGCCGGTTTCGTAAGTGACGGGATTGAGCAGGTTGATGATTTGCTCGAAATTCGCACTTAGGAAGCCTCCGAGGCTAAGGATAAACATGATGGCCACCGTCGGCATAATCGAAGGAATGTTGATGGCCGTCATACGCTGCCAGCGGTTCGCCCCGTCGATCGTCGCCGATTCATGCAGCTCCGGATGAATGCCCGAAAGAGCAGCGAAATAGATGATGGAGCCCCAGCCGATGTCCTTCAGAATGGCCGAACCGACGACGATCGAACGAAAATATTCCTTCTGCCCCATGTAGAAGACCGGCTTCCCCCCGAACCACTTGACGATTTCGGCCACCACTCCCGTCGTTGGCGAGAGAAAATAGATGACCAGGCCCGACATGATCACCCACGAGACAAAATGCGGCAGGTACATCGTCGTCTGCACGAAGCGTTGAAAAAAACGGGAACGGATCTCGTTCAGCAGCAGCGCCAGCAGGATCGGGGCCGGAAAGGCGAACAGCAGCAAATACAGGTTGAGCAGCAGCGTATTCTTCAGCAATCGATAGAAGTCCGCTGTATGAAACAGCGCTTCAAAGTGCTTTAGCCCCACCCAAGGGCTGCCCCATATGCCGTCCACGACGCGAAAATCTTTAAACGCAATCAACACCCCGTAGATCGGGCCGTATTTGAACACAAGGAAAAAGGCAAACGCAAACAAATAGAGCGCAAACAGCTCCCGGTGCTTCCACATGGTCTTCATTATGCACGTCCTCAAGCCGGATTCGATCCGCCCCCGGCTGCGGGATGCCGCTCAGGCTCCGGGGACGTGGAATCGCTTCTCAAGCCGGTTATTTTTTGAACTGCTTCTGGTACATGTCGTTCGCTTCCTTGGTCAGCTCGTCTCCGCCCTTCGCTTTCCATTCCGCTACAAACTTATCGAAATCGCTGAGCGGAATCTCCCCGCTGATGATCTGGGCGAAATACTTTTGCGTCAGCGCGGTCAAATCCTTCTTGTATTTGCCGTCGGACGGAAGTGCGGCGAACAGCAGCGCATCGGTCCAGCGCGGCGCGGACGAATACTTGCGAACGGCATCGTTCAGCTTCGGATTGGAATACTTGTCGCGGTAGCTGCGCGTCGTGATGTTGCCGAGCGAGAACAGACGGACGCCGATCGCATCGCGCTGCTCCTGCTTCTCAAATCCCGGCAGGAACTTGGTCGCGCCCGAGGCTGCCCCGCTGTCCGCAAAGTCCCATTGTGTTCCTTTGACGCCCATGCTCGTCATATTGATCGTCTCTTCGTCGCTGCTCTGCGCCCGTAAAATCTCGAATATTTTGTTCAGCTTGGCGGGGTCGTCCTTAACCTTGTTGCCCAATACGACGTAATTGCTCTTGATCCCCCAGTCCCAGCTGCCGCTGCCGCCGGGGCCTGCCGGATTATGGCCGAGCGCGAGCTTGGCATTCGGATTCACGCCTTTCATGGCTACCACCGTCGCCCCGTCGTCCAGGGCGGCCTTGCCAATCTGTTCCTCAATGACGCCGATCCGATTGTTATAGAGCTTCTTGCGGTACGAATCCTGCGTGTCGGTGATGAATTCCGGATCAATGACGCCGTCGGCAAACCATTGGCGCAGCTTGGCAAGAGCTTCCTTGGCTTCCGGCAGGACGGACCCGTTGACGATCTGCCCGTTCTTCTCCTGCCACATGGTAGGCTCGACTCCGTAGGCCCCGAATATCGAGTAGAAGCCGGCCGACCAGGTCGACGTTGCCGTACCGGTCAAGCCATAGGTGTCTTTCTTTCCGTTTCCGTCCGGATCGTTCTTAGCGAAGGCATAAACGGCTTTCTCGAACTCATCCAGCGTTTCGGGGAGCTTGGCGATGCCCACCTTGTCGAGCCAGTCCTGGCGCCACAGCATAGTCAGATCATAAGGCTTAAGATCGATAAACATCGGGATCGCCCATAGCTTGCCGTTAAACGTTACCGTCTGGAAGAGCGCGTTGGACGATTCGACATCCTTGTAATACTCCGGCATTTTCTCCTTCACCATCGCCTGGTCGAGGTTCAGTAGCACGCCCTGCGCCTGGTAAGCCGATACGTTCGAAGGATCGCCCAACATGAACAGGTCGGGCACCTCGCCGGAAGCGATACTCGCGTCCGTCACCTTGACCGGCTTGATCTTAACGTTGAATTTCTGTTCCATCCACTTCTGCACCTGGGAATCGTTAACGACTGCATTGGCCTGGAAATGAATGCCCCACGTGATTTCAATCGGTTTCGTGGAGGCACTGGGCTGGCCGGCTTCGGCTTTATTCTTCTCTTCTCCGGAACACCCGTTGAGAAGGCCCGCCGCCAAGGCGGCCGCGGTGACGGCAAGAACCGGTTTGTTTATGGATTTTGGCACCAAAATCTCCCCCCGCTGACAAGTTTGAAACGTCGTTCCCCATAAGGATTGCCCGGCCGGGAATTGGGAACGGTTACAACTTTTACGATATCCGCCGGCTTGCGGATGCGCAATCGTTTCATTCGGTTTCCGTTATGTTTTTCCTTTCCGGGGCCGGTCTCGGCCGATTATGTTATCCGATTTCTCGTATGTTTTTCGCTCTTCACACTTCTCGCACCTGCAATCCGTGCTATAATTTGCGTGATGCCGTCTTAAGGCTTCACCTGTTTTGTAAACGCTAACACGGTAGGAGGAAGATCCGGATGACCGGTCGACACGTGATTCGAAACCGATCGTTATTCATTAAGCTGCTGTTGTCCATGACAGCTATCGTCATCGTGACCGTCATCCTTATCTCCTCGGTGACGTATACCATTTCCGCCGACATGAGCATTCAGAACTCGATCGAATACAACCAGTCGATTCTGCGGCAGCAGCGGGAACTGATTAATAAGGAACTTTACTCCGTTAAAAATGTAGCCACGAGCACGATGATGACCCAGTCGTACCTGTTTCATACGCTGAATGACAAGCTGAGCGTCGACTCGCTGATCGGCCTGTCCCGGATGGTGGAAGAGCAGCAAAAGCTGAGTCCGTATATCGATTCCATCTATCTTGTTTACAGCAAGCTGGACCTGATGCTGACCTCCCGCCCCGATATGAAAATGTCTCCCCTGTCCTCTTTCGCCGACCGTTCCTGGCTGCCCGAAATGAAGCAGGAAGAAGGAAGCCGGACGGTGTGGCTTACCGAACGGCCCAACGGTCTTGCTCCAGGAATGCAGGCCACCAGCTTGATGCAGAAAATGCCTCTTATCGGTCCGGTCGATGGCGCCGTCCTCATCAATTTGAAGCTCGACTTGCTCTTTACCAACTTTCTGAGCCATTACCATAACAAAAAAGGAACGACTCTTGTTCTCGGGCAGAACGGGGAGCTCCTCTACGGCGAAACGGAGGAGGCGGCGGCCCTGGCCCCTCAGCTGGACGGCACAGCCTTATCGGCCGCCGGAAGCGGATCGTACGTGGACGATCAGCATCGGATTGTGACCTTCACGACCTCCGATTTGACCGGCTGGAAGTTCGTCAACTTGACCAAGCAATCCATCCTGCTGCAGGGCTTGAGCCGCATCAAGACGATTGTGGCCGCCGTTTCCGTCCTTTACGTCACGGTCGCGCTTATCCTCTCCTTCTATATTTCGAAGAGGCTGTACCGGCCGCTTAAAGGCGTCATGGCCTACATCAGTGTTTCCAATGCGGCTTCCAGCTCCCCGCCAGGAGAGGGAACGAGCCCGGAATCCGCCCTCCCGCCCGCCGATGAAGCGAGCTTCATCCGCCAATCATTCGAACGGTTACGGCACAGCCGGGAAACGATCCTAAGCGAGAAGAGCCGGGTGGAAATGCTGCTTGGCGCCAACAAGCCGGCCATCAAGGAGAAATATTTGAGCGATCTTCTGAAGGGTCGGGCGGTGAGCGGCGCTCTAGACGAGGATGCGGCGGAGCTGCTCGGGCTGAAGCTGGATTTTTCCCGTTATGCCATCCTTACCTTCGAGCTGGGAGAGCCCAAGCCGCTGAACGACTCGGCCGACAAGCTTCATTATCATCTGCTTCAATACGGATTGATCGAAGAACTAGGCGCGGAGATTGACGGGGAAATCTTTGCGAGGGACGAGGAACGGACGGTCATTCTCCAGGCGGTCCCGGCCGGCAGCGACGACCTGCCGGTCGAGCTCGCCAAGCAGCTGCAGAGCCATATGGAAAGCCGTTACGGATGGATAGTCACCCTGGGCATCAGCCGCATCCATTCGGGGGTTCTGTCGGTCCAGTCGGCGTACGAGGAGTCCGTCGAGGCGCTCAGCCTCAAGATGTACGTTGGCCAAGGCGAGATTATACCGTACGCCATTGTCAGCAGCTGGAAGCAGGATGAAGAGACGTATTATTATCCGTACGAGCTGGAAAAGAAGCTGCTTCAGGCCCTGCTGCAGCTGAACGAGGAAGAATGTGCGGCGACCATCAGCCGGATCACGCAGGAGGTGGTGGAACGCCGGCTCGGCAAAGCCAATATCCAGCAGCTCTTCTTTCAGCTAAGCGGCGAAATCGCCAAAACCCTTGTCCAAACAGGCGGGGACATCTCCGTCGTGCTCGGCGACCGGCCGTTCGTGCTGTCCGCTGTCCAGACCCTTCGCGATATGGAAAAAGGCCTGCAGGGGATGTGCCATCAAATCATCGCGCATAACCGGGAGAAGCGGCTGAAGATGAACGATCTTACGCTGCAGCTCGCCACCGAATTCATGGACCGCAACTTCAACAACAACATTACGATCGAAACGGTTGCCGCCCACGTGCAGCGCAGCACCTCCTTTTTGAGCCGCATCTTCAAGGAAGCGACGGGCACCACGATCAATGATTATTTGATCCATCTTCGGATCAAGCGGGCCTGCGAGCTGCTGCGGCAGCCGGACTGTACGCTGGAGGACATTTGCCGCGAAATCGGCTACTCCAACGTCAGCTACTTCAACAAGCTGTTCAAGTCGCGCACGGGACATACGCCGGGGCAGTACCGGCTGCTGCTGGCGGCGGACCCGTCTCCCGGGGATAGCCCCGATCCTACCCAAACCTCTTAACACCCAAAAAGCCGGCCGGCTCCGTCTGGAGCTCGACCGGCTTCCCGTTCTATACTGGCGCCCGGTACTTCCCTCTCTTCAATCGATCCCGTAGATCCTCCGGGCATTACCCGCGCGGATCTTTTCTTTCTCCTCTGGATCGAGCCCTTCCGGAAGCAACGCTTCAAACAAGTCGACGACGTCCCCGTAGCCGCCTGCCTGCAGGGCGACCGGCCAATCGCTGCCGAACAGAAGCCGTTCGCAGCCGAATGCCGGGAATAACCGATCCACATACGGCCGGAGCAGCTCCGGAGTGGAGCCGCCGGCCATCGTAATCATCCCGGACAGCTTGACGGCCACGTTCGGGAGCCGGGCAAGCCTCTCCATACCGGTCCGCCACGGCTCCATTTGCCTGGCTCGTACGGCCGGGCTGCTCAGATGGTTGACGACCGCTTGGAGCGTCGGCCTCTCTTCCAGATAGGCTGCGACCGCACCCAGATCGTCCGGCTGCACCAGCAGGTCGAGCGTCAACCCGGCCTGATCCAGGCTGTCGAGCGCCGACTGCAGCCTGCCTCGGTCGGCGGAGGGCCGGTCCCGGCGAAAAGCGCTGCCGTTGATGCGCACCCCGACGAACCTTGGGTCCGACCGGAACGATTCCAGCTGCTCGGAGAACCGTTCGCCGAACGGGTCCAGCCCTCCGCTGACGCCCGAGATGACCGGCCAGGTCTTCGCCAGCTCCAGCAGGAAAGCCGTTTCCTCCGCGGTAGGGGCCGCCTGCACGACAATGAGGCTGTCTACGCCGCGGGCGTGCAGTGCCGGAAGCAGTCTCTCCGGCAGGTAGTCTTGGTAGAGGAGATCATTCTCCGGGTTCAACCAGCCATAGTCCCCGCGCTCCGGCATCCAGAAATGAACGTGGCTGTCCACGTACATGGTCTATCCCACCTCCTTGTCTGCTCCGACCGGTGAGACCCGATCGGGCGCTGGGCGCTTCTTCTATTCCGCCGGGAACAGACTCTTCCCCTGGAACAAGGTGTACACCCGTTCCAGCTTGTCCGGCTCAAGCCCCCGCCCGTCGCAATACGCCATATTCGTGCGGAGAACCTCAGAAGTGGCCGCCCCGGTCAGCGTAACGTGAATGGCCGGCTGAGACAGGCTGAAGCGCATCGCCGGCTCAACGAGCCCGAACGGCTCCGTACGGCGCAGAAAGTGCAGCTCCTCGATCCGCTTAGCCGCCTCTTCCACAATGGCCTGACTCAGAAACGGCGCCGGCGTATCGGCGAGCAGGCCCAGTCCCAGCACACTGCCGTTGATGACCCCAAGTCCGTTCTCCGCGGCGAGCGGAAGCAGCTCGTCCTTAGCCGTGTGATCGATCAGCATATACCGGGCATAGAACTGGATGCTGCCGAACTCGTTCAGCCTAACGTAACGCAGCAGAAGCGGCAGCACCCTTGTCGAAATCCCGATAAACCGGATTTTTCCTTCTTCCCGAAGCTTCTGAAGCGCCGGCAGCGTCTCTCCGACAATCGTTTCGTACGGGACGTGCTCTGCATCATGAATTTGCAGCAGATCGATCCATTCCGTTTGCAGCCGCGTCAGGCTTTGCTCAACGGACCGGATCGTCTCCTCGTAACCGAACGATTCGCCCGGCCCCACCGCCTTCGAGGCCAGTACGACCTGACTCCGTCTGCCTCCGCTAAGCGCCCGGCCGATTCGCCGCTCCGACTCCCCGTTCCCATAGCTCGGCGCCGTATCGATGAAATTGATCCCGCCGTCTATCGCCTCATGGATCATCTTCTCGACCTCGCGCTCGTCCGCCGGTCCGAAAACGCCGCCGAGCGGGGCGCCGCCCAGCCCGAGCTTCGATACGCGAAGGCCGGTCCGCCCGAATGTGGTATATTCCATTTCCCATCCCTCCTACTGTAGATTGTAGGGAAGTTCCTCTATAATGAAATAGCCAGAGTTCCCCAACTTATGGCATATCTTCTCTACTTGAAGGCGAGGTGGAAGGCACAGTGGAATATCTTTATATGGAACCGATCGGACTGACCGATCTCGAGGTGCTGGAGGTCGGTACCCAGGCTTGCCCCCCGGACATGTCATTCGGTCCCTGCGTAAGAGATATGTACATTCTTCATTGCGTTCACAGCGGATACGGGACTTATACGGCGGGGGGACGGACCGAAACGATCGGACCGGGCGGGCTGTTCCTGGTCCTGCCGGACACCGTCCATGCCTATAGGGCCGATCCGGCCGAGCCCTGGCATTATTCGTGGTTCGGTTTTGCCGGTACGATGGCTCCCCGGCTGGTCGGGCAGGCCGGTTTTGCCGCTCCCCTTCCGGTACGCCTTCCGGATCCGGCGCTCCCGGTTGAACCGCTGTTCCGGAGTGTCATGAGCATGCGGGATCAACCGGCCAAGGAGCTTCAACTGACCGGGCTGCTGTACCGGATCTTAGGCATGCTGGCCGAGCCCGACGAGGGCCCCCCGCTAAGTGCCGACGCCGGCCATCACGTGCGTAAGGCGATTTCCTTTATGAATGCCCGCTATGCCGATCGTCTCGAGCTTGAAGATATGGCGGAGCATGTAGGGCTGGACGCCAAGTACCTATGCCGCCTTTTTCGGCAGCGTCTATCCCTATCCCCTTACCGGTATTTGACCGATCTGCGGATGGCCAAAGCTTGCCGGCTGCTGCGCCGGCAGCTTCTCTGCATCGCTGAAATCTCCCGGTCGGTAGGCTACCAAGATCCCTTGCATTTCTCGCGAATGTTTAAACGGACAATAGGCCTTTCCCCCACCGCTTATAGGGAAAAGGCCAGACGGGAAAGCACCCATGACCAAGAAGACGGCCGACAAGAGCAGCCGGCGGATTCCTCCCTGCGATAGAGGCAGAGGCATGCCTTGGGGTATGCCCTACCCCTCCTCTGGTATGATCACCTGAAGGTAACGGGGCAAAATTCCGAGCTCAAGCGGCAGCATGGGGCCCTCCTCCCCGTCCACATTGGTCTTGACGGGATCCGGGGAGTTCACCGTCACCTTGCGCGAGATGAAATAATCGACATCCTTATGGTTCTTTAGGTGGCCCAGCAGGAGGGACAGCCCCGCCGTCACCGTGTGAAAGATAGAGAGGTCCCGGATGACGAAGCAGTGCAGGAGGCCGTCGTCCACCTCGGCATCCGGAGCCAGCTTCTCGAAGCCGCCGACCGAGTTCGTCAAGGTGACGAGAAGAAGCGGCGAGTCTCCCTCCCATGTCCCTCCGTCATGGCGGATTATCAACGGATGAGTGGAATGGTTCATCAGATCTTTGATGCCTTCCTTCAAATAAGCGAAGGCCCCGAGGCGGGACTTGTCCTCCGAGGTAACCGCGGATAAACTTTCCGCTAGGGAGCCGGCCGCCACGACATTGGCGAACCGCTCGCCGTTTACCCGCCCCATATCTACCGCCTTCACCCGCTTCGACCGAAGGGTTTCGATGGCCTCTAAGGCATCTAGGGGAATGTTCAGCGCCCGCGCATAATCGTTGACCGTTCCCAAGGGAACGATCCCGAGCTTAGGTCGGTGATTCTGGTCTGTAAACCCGTTGATCGTTTCGTGAAGCGTGCCATCCCCTCCGATGGTGACGACCAAATCATACTTATTCCGGCAAGCATCGATGCAGAAATGAGTGGCGTCCAGCTCTTTAGCGGTTTCCTTAACCGAAACTTCATAGCCCTGCTCTTGTAAAAGCTCCTCCACCCTTTGAAGATGGTTTAGCGCTTCCTCTTTGCCGGAGGAAGGATTAAGAATGACCATAGCTTGGGGCATGGGAACTTTCCTCTCTGTATAGGTTTTGACCGGCTACTTACCTTTACCCATAAGAGGCGATGCTGCTCATTCCTCCGAATATAAAGCAAATGGCCTGCTTTTTTCCGTCGCGGTGGTATAATCAGGATGTCATCAAGCAAGAAAACCTATCCTAACGCCGGCCTTGACTCTGACACCGGTGTCACCCTTTATAATCGGGTTACCGACATCATCGCGAAGGAGCGTTCCACATGCAAATCGGGGAGCTTTCCCGCCTGACCGGCGTCAGCATCCGTTCGATCCGTTATTACGAGAAGCAGGGCCTGATCCGTCCGGATCGGCTGGAGAACGGGTACCGGGTCTACAACCGGCTTGCCGTCGAACAGGTCCGAACGATTCAGCTTTACCTGAGGCTCGGCCTCTCCACAGAAGAAATCGGCGGTTTCCTCCATTGCGTGCTGCAGAACAAGGAGGCCTTCTGCCGGCAGATTCTTCCCATCTACCGAAGCAAGCTGGAGGAGATCGGGAAGCAGATCGACCTGCTGACGATGCTGAAGGCGAACCTGGAGGAGCGTGTGGAAGCGATTCTGTCGGAATCCTCTTCAGACCAGGAGTGATTCATCCATGTCCATCCCCACCTCTTCGGCTGCCGCCTTCGAGCAGCAGCTGCTTTCCGGAGGCTTGACCCTCGTTGATTTCGGAGCGCCTTGGTGCCCTCCCTGCCGGGCTCTTCTCCCGGTTCTCGAGCAGCTCGGAGACGAGTTCGCCGGGCAGCTGAACGTGCTGCAGCTGAATGTCGACGAGACCCCCGAGCTCTCGGCCCGCTTCGGCGTCCTTTCCATGCCGACGGTCATCCTCTTCAAGAACGGTCAGCCCGTCGAGAAGCTCGTTGGCCTCCGTCCGAAGCAAGTCTATGCCGCCCTACTGAAAAAGCATGCCTGACCCACCAGGCCGGGACAGCAAGTCCCGGCCTTGTAAAAGTAATACAAGTACATAGGAGGATGGAGGCTTAGAAATACAAGCTATCCGCCCGGTTGATCAGGGAATAGCGTGTAACAGATCATTTAGGATCACTTGGGCATATTTGGACCTTTTCTCTGGATGCAGTCTTTTACACCTTGAAGGAAACCCTCTTCCTTTTTTTCCATCCCAGGATCCTCTCCCGTTCTTCGTTACCTAACCTACAAATTAACACCGGACATGCTTGCGTTTGAAACCAAGCTTCCCCCTGGCTTCTGCTTTGTGAATGGTTTCCAACGCGTTCAGAAACTTGCTTTTCCCCTTGTCCTGTTTGACTTCTACCGGGCATACGGCCTTTGCAGCAGCGACCGCCTCCTCATGGAGCGGCAAATAGGAAGTCGCCACGGTGTATATAAACTGGTTCATGGCATACTTCGTTCGCTCGGGAGCCTCGTGAATCGTATCTTTCACCTGCTCCAGCATCTTGGCGAGCTTGTCAACCGAAAATTCACGGTCCGGACGACTGCCCAACAGCCAGCAATAACAGCTCCAGCCTGCCGACATTCTCAAATCCTCGCCGCTTGCGATCCACTTATCGGCCACCTCCTGCGCAATATCCGCTTCCGACAGAGTAACCGCCACTACATAATCGGACAACATATAGAAATAGGCCGAATCGAGCCAACGGTCATAGTCCGCCTCCGTCATGGAGTTGGGCTCCGCTATGATTCCGGCAAAGTACATGGCGTCGTAATTCCCCGTGGCATAAAGCTGCTCCGCCAAAGGTTGATTGAGCTTGGTCTTCTTGAAAAGGGGCTTCATTTCTCCCGTCGCCACGCCAAAAAGAGGCTCCCGCGCGCCATTGGCTAGGTACATTTTCTTGAGTCGTTCCTTGCCGAGCGCCTCCAACTCCTGCATCACCATTTCAAAATTCATTCTTCCACCCTTCCTTCCATCAACTGCGGATGACTTTCTCAATTTTTAATTTACCTTTTTCCCAATATACATGATGTGTTCCGCTAAACTTAACAAATCTTCACGTTCACACACCTGCTCCGCCAAATCCAGCCATGCAGCTATGGTCTCGGGGGATTGTTTGAGGAGTTCCGGTTCTCGCAAATATAAAAAACTTTCGCAATTAAGCAAATGGAGCTTTTCCAGTTTAAACTGTTCGAAGAAGGGAAGCACCTCTTTCGGGCGGATAAAAAAATTCTCTGTAAAGCCTTTTCCAACAAAATTGGAGTCATCCACTATAACATTAAGTTCTGATTTCCGATCGGCGCTCAGAATCCATTCTGGATTCGAAATCAGGTAATCCCAAACAAACGAGTAAGAAGAAACAAATGCCACAAAAAGAGTTCCACCAGGCTTTAATTTTTTTATACATTCTTTTATCGTTTTAACCCTGTCGGCTTCCTCTTTAAGATGATACATCGGACCCATACATAGAATATGGTCATACTCTTCATCTTCGAAAACGGATAAATTACGGCTGTCCACACATACGGCGTTAATAGGCAGGTTAAGTTCCTTTGCCTTGTTCAGGGCATACTCCACATTGGTTTGCGAAAGATCCGCCAACGTCACCTTACAGTCCAAAGCCGCGAGGTAGAGCGAGTATTTTCCGGGACCCCCGCCCAAGTCTAATACTCTGTCACTTGGTTTAACATAACGGGTAATGAAACGCTTGCTAATCTCATACTCGACTTTGTGGCGCTCCAGGCGCCTCCATTCATAGTTGACCGTTTCATCATAAAATTTTCTTACGATCTCTACGCTATCCATATAAGCACCCCTTAAAAGTTCTCAATAACTCTAGCCATAATTAAATAAAAAAATCGCCCCCAAGACCTTACAGACTCAGGGACGAGATTTTATTGTACCCGTGGTACCACCCAGGATTCGCTAATATGCCGCCCTATAAGCCTCTTCCTTTATGGGTTCCGATGTGCTGCTCAGAGGCTTTCTTCCTTATCATGGCTTTCAAATATTGGAAGTATTATACCAAGTACTCCCCAACCTTTACAACCTCTTAAATAAGGAGTAAATGGTACTTGTATCCTTTATGCTGCGGTTTCTTTTATAAGATTCGCTTCTGCTGCCAGAAGTAGAGTATAGTAGGAATTGAAAATATATTCCAGGAGGCTGCAGCCATGTCACAGGAGATTTGGATTAACCTGCCGGTCAAAGATGTTGAGAGGTCCACTGCCTTTTTCAATGAGATTGGATTCCATGCGGTGAGCATTGGTAACGAGAGAGCCAAGCTTGCCATTGGCCAAACCACGATTCTGCTGTTCCCGGATGCCGCGTTTGAGAAATTTACAGGTGCCAAAACCGCAGATACTTCCCATAGCGCAGAAGTTATCTTTTCCATTGGCGCTAAAAGCAGAGAAGAAGTAGATGCTTTTATTCAAAAAGTAGAGTTAGCCGGAGGAAGCATCTTTGGCAAACCGAGTGAAAGCGACGGCTGGATGTACGGAGCAGGATTTGCCGACCTGGACGGCCACCGCTGGAATCTGCTGTACATGGATGAGAGCAAAATGCCGAAACGCTAATACGGAACGCCGGTCCCCTGCTTAAGGTCACCGGCGTTTTTTTACGCGGCGATTTGGCAAATATCAGTTTCCCAACCACGATCCCGCGATTCCGGCCCCTCCCTGCTTTTCCACCTTCCCCGCCTTCCTGCCCTCCGTAACCCCACCCAAAAAAATAACCCGGGGCACTTCCCCCCAGGTCCGAGTTCAAAACATCCGCTCCAGCTCCTTCACAATGGAGCTCACGTACCCGACCGCGGCCCGGATCGGCGCGGGGCTGCTCATGTCGACACCAGCCAGCTGCGTCAGCTCCAGCTGCCAGCAATCAAATGTCCCGCGTGCCCCAGCTCATGCGCAAGGAAGAAGGCGCTTCGCATCGTGTTTGCCCAAGCGCCTACCATGTGTAGACGCCACTCCATGAAGCTGTTCATGGCTTATTCGCTTACGCTGACCCTTATTGTCAACATGTTCAACTTCACGAAGTATTCGATTAATTCATTGCGGCCTAGTGATTTCGGAGCGAAATGTCGTGCCTCTGCGCCTCTGGTCGGCAGATTTTAATTCAACAAAAGGAACCCTTCTTACTTCGTTGTCCCCATCCCGGCAATGGTCACTTTAACCTTCACGTTCACATCCGCCATAGATAACGCCTCTCCCCAGCGATCTTGTACAGGTTTCCATTTGTCATATTCATAGGCGCGCGCGTATAGTCCAAGCCCGATCGGATCGATTTTTGCTTTTTGAATTTTAGCGATTAACCGGTCGAACCGTTTTTCCAACTGCTGCTCTATGTCCCGTTCCAGTTTGCTTTCCTCTTTCCTGACGTCGAGCGGGAATAGGCGTTCCCTCAAAGTCACTCGCATTTTAACACCAATGTCGAACTTGAACTTGTTGTTCGCATAACCCGTCTTCGTCTTGACAGATATATCCTCCGCGGAAAAACTGTACGCATTTTCCGGGAAAACCTCTCCATTCGGTTGATCGGAAGCTTTATACGTAAACAAAAACTCCCCTTTCGTCTCGTGCTGTAATATGCGAAGCAATCTGTTCTCGTCGGAACCGATCGTAAATTTGTATCTTCCCTCCTCATCGAACAGCGCAGTTCCGGAAACGAACAACCTGCCATCTTTGCGCATTTCCGTCACGCTGGCAGTCATCCCCTTTTCATAAGTGACCCGCCGAAGATCCTGAAGCGTTGCTTTCACGCTAACATTTCGGCTGTAAGCTGTATCAATCAGTTCTGATACATAAAGCGGAAGACGCGGCTTATCCTTTGGTGTATATTGCAGAATCTCGTAGGCAGGCCCGTCCACCATCACGATTCTTCCATTCAGCGTGTTTTTGGGGTCCCGCAAATATGGCTCCAGCAATTTAAACCAGCCCTTATGCTGTGTCACGCGTTTTCCGATCAGCAGAACCTGTGTTTTCCCCCCGGTTGTCAACGCCATGAAAGTTTTGTCGTCTTCATCCCTTGATTTTCGCAGCGTCGTCGCCGGTGATGTATACTCTTCCTCCTTGATTTTCGCCTCTTGGCTGAAAACCGGGCTGGATGTCGAAAATATCAAGTTATTTTCTTCATCGAGATCGATGCCAACCAGAAGCGATAAGGACAAGTTTTCGATATTGATTTTGTCCTTGCACCCTGCAGTCAACAATGTCAGAGCCACCAATCCGATGAGCATCCTCCTCATCCGGCTCTCCACCTCCTGTATTTTTCAAAGCCCGAGGCATAGACAAGCAGCAGAACCGGCAACACGTACAGGACGACCATCCCGGCGTTGCTAAGCAATGTTACCCATTGGTCAGCTTGGTTCCATGTTGGCTTAACCACATAGGCACATCCGATAGCCACTATAAAATAAATGAACGTGTGCGAGCTGTGATCCTGCTTTCTTAGCAAGTGACAGGTGGAGAAAACCGTACAATAAATGTATGCACTCCATGCCCTGGACACCACAAACAAATAAATGGCTAGGAAAATCATGTCGACCCGTTCCAGAAAACGAAATTCGATTGTCTTGAGCAAGCTCAACACCGGTTGGTTCAAAGACGTGATTCCGTCGGGAGTGTAAAAAACGAAACAAATGACTGTGACGTACAAATATAGAAGTATCGTTAAGGTGTTAGCGATCAATAAGCCATGAACGGCGTATTGCTTCTTTTTCAGAAATGGGTAAACAAAAAAGAGAATTTCATTTCCGGCAAAAGCAAACACCGTCTTCTTCACTCCTGTTATAATGGGTTCCCAACCTTCCTTGAACAATGGAAGCAGATGGATCCAATGTCCGTACTCCAGTGTTAGCAGAAAGATTAATGGTGTCAACAGCATCATGTAGAAGACCAACTCGGCGTATCGAGCTAGCACGCGTAATCCGTGACGAACGATAAGATAACCTGGAATGGCAAACAGAAGCACAATCCAATATTCCGGCGTCTTTGGCAAAAACCATGCTTTGATGAAGAGCATCGAATTGGCTATAATCACCCAGCCATAAGAAGCAAAATAGGCGATTAAAGGAAGGAGAAACAGTTTTCCGAGCCATTTACCGAACAAGTATTTGAATAAGTCCGGCAAAGTAAAATCCGGATACTTTCGGAGCGTCAGCAGGATGATCCAGCCAGACGCAAAATTGATAATCCCCCCAAATAGGATGACTATCCACCCATCCGTTCCGCTCTTTTCAGCGAGCACCCTTGGGAGTGATAACATCCCAGTGCCCACTTGAGCTCCCTGGATCAGAAAAATGTACTGCATCAGGGTGATCTCATTCAACGCATATTTTTTCATGAATCGTCCCCCTTCGGCCGTTTTCTGCCAAATCGCATGTCCTGAATCGGTCTGGCGCTTTTGGGACGATTGAACATGTTCCATAAAGGAAGCCGTATAAATGTATCTTTCATATCTGACAGGCGAAAAGGAGCCAATGGGCTTCCGTAAGGGGTCCCGAGCGATTCCAGAGCAACCAGATGCGCAACCAGGGCCATGAAACCGATAACGATTCCGATGAACCCGAACATTGAAGCTATGAACATCATCGGAAAACGAAGCAGCCTGACAGAAGCCCCCATATCGTAACTGGGAAGAATGAAGGATGCGATTGCCGTCGATGCCACTACAATAACCATAATGTTGCTGACGACTCCTGCTTGTACAGCCGCCTGTCCCACGACAATCCCCCCTACGATGCCGATCGTTTGTCCAACTGGCGCAGGGAGCCGAATTCCAGCCTCTCTCATCATCTCCAATGTAACTTCCATCAGCATGGCTTCCAAAAGCGGAGGAAACGGTACTCTTGCTCTCGATTCGGCAATAGAAAGTAGCAATTGAAGGGGTATGACTTCGAAATTAAAGGAAATAACCGCAATGTAAATGGCTGGCAGTAGCAATGCGATCATAAAAGCGATAAAGCGAAGAAGGCGAATAAACGACGCGATTTGCCAGCGCGCGCTGTAATCGTCCACACTTTGGAAAAAGGCTGTAAAACCGGCTGGAGCAATGATCACGCTGGGAGAACGGTCAACGATAACAATGAAACGCCCTTGCAACAATTGGGATACTGCTGAATCCGGACGTTCCGTCGTAATTAACTGAGGGAATGGTGAGTACGGATTATCTTCAATATATTGGGCCAATTCCCCCGAATTGATCACCGCGTCCACATCTACTTTTTCGATTCTTGTTTCTAATTCCTGAAGTACTTCTGGATGGGCGACATCTCCCAGGTACATAATCCAGATTTTAGATTTCCCACGTCGGCCTACCGTATGTTCCACGATACGGAGTTCCTTATCCGGAATATATCGTCGTAGGAGAGCGATATTTTGCATTCCGGTTTCCACAAATCCTTGATGCGCGCCTTTAAGCGAGCTTTCCAACTGCGGATCTTCGATGGCGCGCTGGGGCCAACCTTGCGTATCGTAAATCCATGCCTGCTGCCGACCCTCAATGAACAGCGCACTTTCTCCAAAGAGAATGGCGTTTTCCACATCGACCCATGCCGAAATCGTACGGACCCCGCCGATTGTAGGTACCGGAAAGCCTTGCTTCACATCTGGAGTACCGTACATCATCGGGCGCAGAATATTGTTGTTTACTGAGTTTTTATCCGTCAAACCGTCAAGATACAAAAGAGCAGCCGGTGTCTTCTGCGGACCTGTGACAAAACGGTAAATGACCAAATCAGGTGATGCCGGGAATAATCGTTTGGCTTCCTCGATATTTTGAGACAAATCTTGATTGAGTGAATGGCTTTCCACAGTTTGATTCCTCGGTTGGCTCAATTTTTTGGGGTATTCCCTTTGGGAATAACGTTTTCCTTTAAAGAGTCTGCCGAATAAAAACATGAGTAACTATCCTCCATTGCACAATGGCTCCTTATCCTAATTATTGGTATCAAATGTTATTTTAAACGTCCCTTCCCTGAGTAATTGGACATACTTTCAAGTAAACGGGAGATGACCAATTATGCAAGAAGCCTATGATAGAGTAGTGAAAGAGCTAGCGAAAGACTTGCCGCTTTATCGAAGACATCCAAGGAAAGCTGCGTGACCTGTACGGGATTGAAGTTTCCCCCATTATGGTCAGTAAAATCACGGACAATTCAAGGTCCGCCAGGACAGCCGAATCGCCAGCAAAGCGGCTTACAGCGTCATGGGGATCAATCTTGCGGGGCAGAAGGATAGATTGGGCATCTGGATTGGAGAGAATGAAAGTGTCAGCTTTTGGCTGAATGTATGGACGGAGCTGAATAATCGTGGAGTGGAAGACAGCCTCATTGCCTGCAAGGATGGGTTAACGGGCTTTTTCGAGGCGGTGCTGAGCGTATTTCCTGGAACGGAAATGCAATGGAGGCTAAAACGAAGACAGCCTATCCGACAGATGATGCCCTTCGCAAAATCATCTACTTAGCGACATGGAAGCCATAATAAGCCTAGGCCTGCTGATCAATTTATCAGCAGGCCTTATTCCTTCGAAGGTTCTCATAATTACATATTGAACACCATTTTGCTGGAGCAAACATGGACTCTTTCTTAGAACTTGGACCAATTGGCTTCGTTTTACTTCTGATTATAGCGGTCCTCCTCTTATGTCATGGTATCACAAAAAGTGGACAGCTCTTTTTACCATTCTGGTAAGCGGGGATAGACAAGATCAGTAATAAGTTTCGTAGAAACTATGATTTTTGAGAGGGAGAATTATGACTAAAAAACAGGTATTGATTAGGGGTATCCTTCTCATTGCGATTTTAGATAGTGCAGTACTACAAAGTGTTAATGCTGAGCGGCTAAAATGCAAGGTTGAAATGCAGCGCCAAAGACGGAATTCAAATATACATCCATTTTGGTATTCTGTTTTTAATGGTCCCCCATGGCTCCGGTTTGTTCACTCCCCGGCATGCTGATCTCTCTTTTCGTCGCTTCTTTGTACGGCAATGTTGTGATAATCGTCGCTCCGACGAGGAGAATTCCGCATAAGATGACCCGAACCGATGCAGCATGGCCCAACAGGAAATAATCCAGCACGGCTGTCGCAGCAGGCTCCAGGCAGAACAGAATGGATACCGTCACCGGCGGCAGCCGGCGTTGGCCGAAGACCTGCAGCAAATTGGCCGCAACAGAGACAAAAGCAACCATATACAAGACTCCTGCCATCGTCATCGGCTGGGCCAGCAAGGGCCGCAGAGCCAAGCCGCCCGGATGGAACCAGGCATAGACAAGGGCCGTCACGGTAAAATAAACGGCACAACCCGCCACGGCAAGGAAGGACACCTGGATAACCGATGCCCGTTCCGTCAGGAGCATCCGATTGGTAATAACGATGGAGTAAGCATAGCCGAGCATACCGACGAAGGCGAGACCGTCTCCCAGCTGCAGGGCGCTGTCCTTCGGTTCCACCAGCAGCGCGATGCCTGTAAGCGCAAGGACAATCGCCCATTTTTCAACGCGAACCGGCTTGTCCCCGTCATGGAGCCATCTCAGCAGCGGAACGACCCCGATGATCAAGCTGTTGATGACTACCACTCTGGTCGGGGTCGTATACTGCACCGCATAGATGGAGAATAAGCTCAGAACAAAATTGGCCAATCCGTAGGGCAGCAGCCCGATCCTCCAAAGCGAAAATGGAATTTTCTTTATCGAACGATGGAAGCAAACGGAATAGAGGACCGCCACGGCGGCATACCTCCAAAATTGGAAGAGCACCTGGGGATACTCCGTTGCTGCCGCTTTCATGACGATATAGGACAGGGCCCAAATCAACACTGCGCCAAGCAAAGCCGAATAACCGATCAATCTACACCCCTTGCCCGCCGTTACGGCAGCCTTTAATGAAAAGTGCGTGAGAGCAGCCGCAGTAAGTCATCATCTTTTAGCAGCCTCGTCCTTCCGTCAAGCCGGAACGTATCCGTCTCATTATAATAATGGGCATCCGCCAGGCTGGTATTCATGTAGCTTATCTTCATTTCATAGGGACCCGGGATCGAATAGGCGCTGCACTCTTTTCTTCGTCTCACGGCCTCTCCCATAACCCCCCCGATTTCCGCGTAGACCCGTTTAGGCGCCTTAAGCAGTCCGGAATGCCGGCCTGTCGCTTTTTTGGTCTCATAGGTAAACACCGAACCCAGCTGGCGCTTCGCTTCGGCACAGGTTTTATCGTCACCGGAAACAAAAATGACCGGGACCCCGTGCAGCCCAAACAGAAGGGCTTCAAAGCCGATTTCGCCGATTGGCGCACCATTGAGCTCGAGGCCATAAATGTCGGCAAAGCTCCAGGAATGATCCAGTATGGCCTCCTGGGTACCCGCCATGGCGTGATACCCGATCAGCACGGCCCCGTCGAAGGTGGCATCCAAACCGGGGAAACGATTGGCCATTACCGCCGGACCCAGGACATAGGATGCCGAGGGATGCAGGCGGTCATATAAGAAGTTTAAGCCGGTGGCGTGAGCATCCTTGACGATGATCTCCTCCGCTCCTGCTTGGACTAAGGCTTCGACTACGGCGTTAACTTCATCGGTGAGCAGCTGCCGCGATTCCGGGTACAACAGCTCTCCCCGTGTCGTTTGTTCCTTGTAAGCGATTCCCGCTATTCCTTCCATATCTACACTGACGTAAATTTTCATCCTTCCCATCCTTCCTGCCTAATCGTTATGTACCTAGAGTGACACAGGTTCGACCCCTTCACCATTAGAGAGAATTGTCTTTTGCCGAGTCAATTCATTCCTGATGAATCCCCCCATTGTGCAAAGGAATAAGGCGGAATATGATTCCTATAAGCCCAGCAAAACATGGGCAAGACATGGGCAAGACAAGGAGACAAGACATGAAGCTGCTAATCCTGTCCGATGTACACAGCAATGTCGGTTCGCTGGAAGCGATTATCCGGAAGGAAAAGGATTCCGATCTGATTTACTGCGCCGGAGATTTGGTGGATGTCGGCTTCTATCCGCAGGAAGTCATCGATTGTGTTCGGGAAAACAAAATCATTTCCGTCAAAGGAAATCATGATGAACTCGTCATCCAAACGTTTCGCAGTGGCAAGCATCTCGAAGATCTTCCGGATGACCAGCTTACGTGGCCGATTGTCAACGCCAGAAAGATAAAGGAGTCCTCTATCGCTTATTTGGAAACCTTACCGAAGCAAATCGATTTTCAGCTCGATGAAGTCTCTTACAGCTTGCAGCATCTCTACAAAGGCTATGAAACGATCGGCAGCTTACAGGAGTTTATGGGCTTTTGGAATCAACAAACCAAAGAGCATCGCCCCAAGAAGAGGTTGATTTTCGGTCATACGCACATCCCTTCCGTCACCTATCTAAGTAACGACTGCTTATGGATGAATCCGGGCAGCGTAGGGTATAACCGTCCCGAAGATCCTTCTCTTGCGGCTCATTATATTACGATAACGAACGGTACGATTGAGCTAAAACAGGTGGAGCACGAAAATCGAATTGGGCGGTCGGAGCTGAGCCGTCTTTTTGCTGAGCGGTATTATGGGAGCCGGGGATGAAAGGGTAATCGTGAAAAGGGCCGTTTCCGAAGCAGCTGCCTGCTTTGCGGAACGGCCCTTTTTTCTCGCTTTTTACTTCTTGAGGGTTTTCAATGTCTCCTGATAAATGTCGGTGACGTCTTTGTTTTGTTTATCCAGCCCTTTAGCCTTCAAGGTCTTCTCCAGATCCGCCCAGATGCCGTCCAGCTTAGACGCATCCTTCTCAAGAATGAACTTCGGCAGCGCTTTGCCCCACTCCGCAATGGCTTCCGTATTGAATTTCTTGATGTCGTCCGTCCATTTGATCGTCGATTCTGCGAATCCGTAGTCCTTCTCCGTTCCCTTGACCAGAAGATCAGCCGGTGTTTTCGCGCCGTATTTCGCAAGCGTTTCAACGGAAACGGCATTCATGTTTTTGGAAATCCAGCTTTGTGAGCTCTGCCACATGGCATAATCGCCATCCGACAAAGTAAATCCGGAAGCATAATTGGTCGATAGAGGACGTGCATAACCCATACCCAAATCTTCCCAGAAGGTATCCGGCTTGTTCTTATATTCGTTAACCAGCCAATCCGTCACGACCCGTTTGCCGTTTTCCACTTTATAGTATTTTCCTTCGATTCCCCATCCCACTAGGATCTGGTTCTCCAATTTGTACATATCGTCGTAGAATTGAATGATGCGTACCGGGTCCTTGGCGTTCTTCGTAATCGACAGCCACATGTCCCCGCCCCTGCTAGGGTTCGTGCTAGGCTTCACGATCAATTTTGTTTTTCCGGGAGCGACGATATCAAACGACACGTAGGTACGGTCCACCATATTGTTTTTTTCCAGGGAGCCGTTGCAGTTTCCGCCTCCGCCGAAGATAACGAGCACGCGGCCTTGGTTGCATTTCGTCGTAAACTGCTCCTGCGTTTGGACCAGGGATTCGGGATCGAAAAGTCCTTCCGCATTCACTTTGTTGAAAAATTTAAAGAGGTCGGTATAGCCGGGCTCAAAGAAACGAAGACGCGCGTTGTTCTGATCGTCGACGAAGTATTGAGCGGTCGTTGGCAAGCCTGCATAAGAACGGGCAGCGGTATCGAATACATTATACAGCTGGTTAGCGGCTCCATAGTTGGAGAATCCGATCGTCTTGCCGCCTCCGATCTCCGGATATTTCTTCATATAATTGGCGACGAGATTGCGGACGTCATCCAGTGTCTTGATGGGAGGATAGCCCGCATCCTTCAGGACAGCCGATTGAATGGCAATCCATCCCGCTTGGTTGAGATTTTCGACCTTCTTCGTTGGAGGCTGGAGAAGCCCGTAAATCTTTCCGTCCGGCTGCTGTAAGATGGACAGGTCGTTATTGAAGGCCTTCATGATGTTGGGGGCGTGCTCCTTGATCAGCGGGGTCAGATCGAGAACGGCTTTCGCCGTAATGTAGGACTGCAGCGTGTTATCGTGGATATTGATGACTTCCGGATAGTCGTTTGCGGCAAGCCAAACGTTCATTTTGGTACGGAAATCGCCGGTAATGACATCCCACTTGATGGTGGCGCCGGTACGCTTCGTAATTTCCTGGGCCACTTCATTGTTCCAGTTGATCTTCGGATTGTCCGTGTTCATCGTGAAAGTAAAGGGCGTTTTGGCAGGCGGTCCCGATGCCGTAGGGGCGCTGGAAGGAGACGGTGAATTCGACGGGGCTGCATCCTTCGAACACGCGGTAGCCATTAAGCTTCCGGTCAATAACACAGCGGCTAACAGATTGATTTTTTTTCTTTTTAGCATTCGTCTGTGACCTCCGATTCTTTATCGTTCCATTTATTTCAGACTGTCTCCGCGTAAGGCCGGTTGACGGAGCAGCCGTGAAATCAATCCTTCATAGCCCCTAAGGTCAGGCCCTTAACGAAATATTTTTGCAGGAAAGGATAAACGAACAAAATGGGGAGCGTGACAAGAATGGTCAGGGTGGCCTTGATCGTCATAGGTGAAATGATTCGAGGGCCATTGTTATCTCCGGAATCGGAAGAATTGGTCTCGACGGTTTGAATCATTTTTTGCAATTCATACTGCAGGACCGCCAGCTTCTCGTTGCGGCTGTTGTACAAGTAATTATCGAACCAAGAATTCCATTCGTTTACGGCGACATAGAGGGCTACGGTTGCGACGACCGGCAGGCTGATTCTTAAAATGATCAGGGTGTAAATCCGGAAATCATTCGCTCCGTCAATATAGGCGGATTCCACCAGCCCTTCGGGCAGCTGCTCGAAAAATGTCCTCATAACAAAAATGTAGAAGGCGCTTACAATGCCCGGAACAATATACACCGCGAATGTATTCATTAGCCCGAGGCTCTTGATCAGTAAGTAAGTGGGGATTAGGCCTCCGCTGACATAAATGGTGATCACGAGTATGAAGCTGAACAGTTTCCGAAAGATAAAATCCCTCCGGCTGAGGACGTAAGCAAGCATTCCGCAGCAGAATACGGACAGCACGGTTTGAATCACGGTACGGAGCACGGAGTTGATCGTCGCTCTCACCAGCTTATCGTTCTGGAACACATAGAGGTAGTTCTCGAGAGTAAATTTACGCGGCAGCAGATAAAGGCCGCCTTTTAAGGCATCCGTCGTTTCGTTCAGCGACAGGACCAGCAGATAAAGAAAGGGGTATACGGTAGAGATGGCCGCCACAGTCAGAAGCGCGTATAACAAGGCATCGAAGATCCGTTCTCCCGCGGTTCGGTGTTGAAGCATAGTCGAGATCTCTCCAATCTTTAAAAGAGGTTGGCTTGGTATCTGCGGGCGATCGCATTGACGATCAGGACCAAGGTAAGGCTGACGACCGAGTTGAAGATCCCGACTGCCGTACCGAAGGAAAAGTCGCCTTCGTTAAGCCCCAGCCGTAACGCGAGGATCGAGATCACCTCGGAATATTCCGCATTGATGACGTTCCCGAGCAGGAACTGCGATTCGAAGCCGCCGGTCATCAGGTTGCCGATGGACAGGATCAATAGCAGGATCACGGTAGGCATAATGCAGGGAATGATAATGTACTTCACGCGCTGCCAACGGCTTGCTCCATCCACCTGCGCCGCATCGTATAAGCTCGGGTCGATTCCCGCGATGGCCGCCAGATAGATGATCGCCCCCCAGCCGAAGCCTTTCCAGGAGAGAATAATCGTATGCAGCACCCAAAACCATGTCGCTTTCCCGAAGAAGAAGATCCCTTCTTCCGCCCAACCCCACTTGATGAGCAATTCATTGACGAGGCCGTTGTCCGGGGACAACAGCATGACGAATATATTCGCCACGACGACCATGGAAACGAAGTGAGGCAGATACGTCATCGTCTGGACGATGCGGACGAATGTTTTGCTCCTCAGTTCGCTCAGCACGACGGCTAGTCCTATGGAGGATAAAGTTCCTACTAATAGCTGCATGGTGTTCATGGCAAAGTTGTTGCGGAGAGCCTTGATAAAATCGTCATGTCCGAGCAAAGTTCGGAAATGCTCCAATCCTACCCATTTAGCTTCCCACAGGCTTTGTCCGATATTATAGTCCTTGAACGCCATCAGCCATCCCCACAGGGGGACGAACTGGAACAGCGCAAGGTGCAGCATGATCGGAACGGACATCCACAGCAGGATATGCTGTTTCCTTACCCGTTTCCAGAACCGAGATCCCCGCACCGCTGTTATATTCGTGCTGGGCCTCATCGTTTCCATGTCCGTCATGGTATTTGTCTTCACTTCCGATTCGCCTCCGTCCTGTTTGTCATCATTATATCTCCTCCCCACGCCCACTTTGTACCTCTCAAAGTTATTCTTTACTGGGTGATTATTAAACTTTGCCGTTTTCCGCTTACGCAAAGGATTACAGAACAAACCGGGATCCGTATAATACGGGTAAAGGGGGGCGAGCTAATGAAAGCGGGAAGGTTTGGAATTATCGGCTGCCAGCATCCGCATATCGGAAATTTTATTAGCGGGATGCTGAAGCTGGGGTATACTTGCGCAGGCATTTATGAGCAGGAAAATGGGGAGCTTGCCGGAAAGCTGTCGGAGACTTATGGGGTACCGCTTGTATCCGACCCTGAATCTCTGCTATCCTCACCGGAGGTTGAAGTGATCGGATGTGCTTCGATCAACGCGGAGAAGATCGATGTCATCGAGTGGTGTGAGAAGCACGGCAAGCACGTAATGGTCGACAAGCCGGTCGTGACGACCGACGAAGGCCTTTCCCGGCTGAAGGGCGTCATGGATCGGGGGCGCATCCAGATCGGCATGCTGGTCGCGGGCCGTTTCAGTCCGCTCCTATATTCCCTGAAGAAGCGGATTGACGCGGGGGAGCTGGGCCGTCTTCTCTCGATTACAACGCGCAAGCCCCACCGCCTCCATCCCGCCAGCCGTCCGGCCTGGCATTTTTCCAAAGAACGGAACGGCGGCATTATCATCGATCTGCTCATTCACGACATGGATTTGCTTCGTTATTTGACGGGCAGGGAGATTTCGGATCTGGAAGGCTTTATCGCGAAAAACGGGTTTCCGGAGTACCCGGATTTTTACGATTCGGCCGGGGTTCAGGTGTATATGGAGGGTGGTATTGCCGCCCAGTTGTATGCCGACTGGTATACAGCCGGCAGCAGCTGGACATGGGGCGACTGCCGAATTTTCGTAACCGGCACCAAGGGGAGTGCGGAGCTTAGGCTTTCGGGTGACCCGCTTATAGCGAAGGAAGGGTTGCTGCTGCTGGTGACGGATACGCAGGCTCTGCACAGGGTCGTGCCCGAATCGCCGCCCGTCACGATCCTGGAGGATTTTATGGGCAGGCTTCAAGGACATCCCGCCTTACAGACGCATGAGGATATTCTCAAAGCCTCCCAAGCCGTTATTCGTGCGGATCGGCAGGCCAAAGTCATCAACCGTACGGCACCGCTTTAAAGCATATGGCTTACCCAACAAAGTTACCGGATAAGGCACTAGGATGATCCCGGGCAACGTCGGGGGGAATCACCGTTTGGCTGTTATTCTTTTACGTTCGCTTTCGATCTTGTCCAAAAAGTCTACCGCACAGTCCACCGTCAAATCGAGCAAGCGGCGGCCTTTGTCCGCTGTCGCTTCTTGCGGAAAGCCCCAGTATCCGTCTGCTGTCATTTCCGTCACGTCGAAATAATCCATAAAATCCTGCGGCACCGCGGTAGGCTCCTCCTCCGGAATGATATCTTTAACATGTTCCGGGCAAAGATAGAGCATAAGGGACGTTTCCTTCTCTCCGGCATGCAGGTCGCCCTGCACATGCTTGGCAATCTCATGCAGCCGGTTCAACGCGATAGTGGACGGGATCAGGATCAACTCCATCTCTTCGCCTCTCTCCCGGAAATCCCGGTTAAGCTGGCGGATCGTGGGCTTCAGGATCCAGTTGCCGCCGTGTCCGCTGAAGAGGACCAACCGCTTAAAGCCCGTATACCGGAGCGATTCCGCTATGTCCCGGATAACCAACGCTAAGGTATCCGCTTTCAGATACACCGTTCCCTTGCTCTCTCTATGCTCGATCGATGAGGAAATGCTCACGCAGGGCAAGAGATAAGCATCCAGCCTTTCCGCCAGGCGGGACGCGATTTCCTCTGCAATGATCGCATCGGTCCCCACCGGCAGATGGCTGCCGTGCTGCTCGATCGCCCCAACCGGCAGCACCGCCGTAAAGCACTCTTTCGTTTGAAAATCCATTCTGGTGCTGAACATATTCAACATTTTGTAACCCCTCCCTTTTCCAAAGGAACTTATGGATGCGCCTCCAAGTAATTTATCGCTATCGCGGCAAGCAGGGCCGAACCGAACGGCATGGCGCTTTCATCAAGATCAAATAACGGATGATGCAGGGGATAGGCGGTCTCTTCCCCGCCGCAGACGCCCAAACGAAACATAACGGATGGCACTTGCTGCGCGACAAAGGCAAAGTCTTCCCCTCCCATGGTAGGGTTAATCAAATCCCAGCTTTCCGAACCCATGACCTGCCCGGCTGTTCTGGTAAAAAGCTCGTACATGGAATCATCATTCACCACGATCGGATAACCCTCCCGCAGCTCAAGCTCGTATCCGGCACCGAACGCTTCCGTAACTCCCTTGACAATGGCTTCAACCTTTACCCTCATCTGCTCCCGGAGCTTGGGGTTCAGCGTCCGGACGGTGCCGAGAAGCTCAACCTCCGACGCTATGGCATTTACCGCATGCCCGCCGTTAATCTTGCCGATCGTGACCACGGCCGAATCGAGCGGGTCCACCTGCCGGCTGACAATTTGCTGAAGCGCGGTAATCACTTGAGCCGCGATCGGAATCGAATCTACCGTATGATGGGGACCCGCCGCATGTCCGCCTTTTCCGATAATTTTGATCCGGAGGGAGTCGGTGGCCGCCCAAGCCGGTCCCTTGGAGACGGTTATTTTGCCGACGGGGCAAAAAGGCGAGACGTGAAGCGCAGCGGCCGCATCGACCTTCGGATCCTGCAGGACACCGTCCTCCACCATCGCTTTCGCTCCAGCTCCTCCTTCTTCGGCAGGCTGAAACATAAACTTGACATTGCCTCTCGGCAAGCCCCTCTCCGCCAGGAGCTTGGCCGCCCCCATCAGCATAGCCGTATGGGCATCGTGTCCGCAAAGATGCGCTTTTCCCTGTACGGTCGAACGATAAAGCACCGGTTTGCCGTCGGGGATCGGCAAGGCATCCATATCCGCCCGCAGCAGGAAGGTGGGTCCCGGTTCCTGACCGCGCAAAAGTCCGACTACCCCCGTCTTCCCGATTCCCGTACGGGTCTCCAAGCCCAAGCTTCGGAGGTGATCGACGACAATGCCTGCAGTCCGATGCTCCTCATAACCCAATTCCGGATTACGGTGAAAATCCCTTCTCCACTCCGTCAGCTGCCCGAGCCAGGATCTAGACGTTTCCAACAAGCGGTTATTATCCAACGCAGTTCCTCCTTCATTCTTTCCCCATCGCTGAGATTCCTTATAAATGCGGATTACGCCTCCAACTTATCATATATTGTAATAGTTAACTATGTTTTCTAATTGACCAGCGTAAGGATTTAACTTGCGTACCCGTGGGACCCGGATCCCGGGAGCAAAAAAAGTATGAATATAAAAACACAAAACCCGGCTAATAAACGCCGGGTTTTGTTAGGAAGATGCCATTTGCAGGTAGAGAAATCAACTCAGACCCGCTTTCGTTAATCCAAATGCCGCATCAGCAGAACCCGGCACCGTCTGGAAGGCGACGTTAACGCGGTTCCAGGCATTGATCGCCATGATGGAGAAGGTCAAATCCGAAATTTCTTTCTCCGACAACTCCCTGCGAACACGATCATAAAGGTCATCGGACACCCCATGCTCGGGTATTTTTGTCAAGATCTCGGTCCATTCCAACGCGGCTCGTTCCCGCGGGCTAAACAGAGGCGATTCCCGCCAAATCGAGATATGGTAGAGGCGCAGCTCGCTCTCCCCATGGATCTTGGCCTCTTTCACGTGCATATCCAGGCAGAATCCGCACCCGTTGATCTGCGATGCCCGGATATGAACAAGAAGACGAATCTTCTCCTCTATCGCACTATTCTTCTCGGCGCTGCTGAATTCCATCAGCTTCTTAAAAAATTCCGGGGATTGCTGCATATAATTTAGACGTTGTGTCATGAACCGCACCTCTTTGTACTAGGATAAGGCGTTTGGCCTTTCAAAGATATAACGACGCTCCGATGGATTCTGTGACAATCACGCTCTACGGTGTTTCTTTATGCTGCCGATTATCCATAAAATCAAAGGGATCCCTATGTAGACAACCGGGTAGAAGAAGCCGATAAGCAGCATGTTCTTGAGCGTATTGGAAATCCGGATGTTGTGCGGGCTGTAGATGACGAACGCCAGCCAGATGACCGCTATGATGCAGCCGATCAGCTTCCAATTTTTGAAGCCGGTCCACTCGGATAACCCGTAACTTAGGATAAACAAGCATACCGATACTTTTATAAAGGCCCCGAAAATCCAAAGCGGAATGTAAAAAGCATCGATATTCTGAACGAAATTCAGGATGGATACAAACTTCGTCATGGAATACACGGGGTAGACCATTTCAGCGGCAAGATTCGGTCCGGTAACAAAAAGAACAACCAGTGTGGCCAATACGCCCCACCCCATCGCAACCGCCGTTCCCCATAGGATCGCACGCGAGACCGTTTGCTTGTTCTCGGCGAAAAAGAACAGCATGAGAATGATCGAAGGATCGACCATATAATTAAACGATCGAAAAGCGCCCTCCAGAATAGAAAACCACCCGGAGTCGGCATAAACAGGCAAAATCCTCTTCATATCCATGTCTTGAGGATTCAGAAACAGCTGCACATACAGCACGGTCACGAAAAAGGGGCCGATGATTTCCGCGCAGCGGCTGATGGCCGTAATTCCCCCTTTATACACCGCATAAGCAACGAGAACGATCAAACAGAATAAGATGACGAACATTGGCGTGTTATGAAGGATAACCAAATTATGGAAATCCGCTGTTCCTTTTGCTAAAAAGGACATTTGCATGAACCAATGCAGAAAATACACGGTGACGATGATTTTGCCGAGCAAGGTTCCCAATAGATCCTTCATGAAACCGACTAACGTTTTTTCCTTGTTCTGCTTGCATACCCGGAGAATGAGCCAGGTAACGGCCATCATGATCATGCTCCCCAGCAGAATGGAAATCCAACTATCCTGGTGAGCTTTCTCAGCGGCTAATTTGATGGGAAGATAGGAAAACATGATCATGGAGGAGATGCTAATCATCCAGAACATCTGATAACCGCTTACTTTCACCCGGCATCCCTTCCTCTCCGTATTCATTTCAAAGGTGCGCCGCTCACTCCGGTGGATCGGAGCAGAATATCCGCTTTGACGCTAACGTCTATATTCTTAAATTTTTCATCCCAATCGTCTTCCTGGGATTTCCACCAATAAGGGTTTTGGCGATGAAGGTACTCGCCGATGCCGAATACATCTGGCCCCCACCGCTGGACTTTATCTATCGTACCCTGCAATTCCTTTTGGATTTGCTCGTTAATTCCCTTCTGAAGCTCGACCATGTTATCGGCCTCGGACATGTCCCGTTGGGATGAATTTTCCAGAAGGTAAGCCTGCGCCTTCACGGTTAAAACGATGCGTTTCGGATCCTGGCCGGCAGCGGAGGAAATCCGGCGGTGAAGTTGGGTTAAACGCAGCGATACTATGCCATTTTTCCATGGGACCGTTGCCCCATGATAGGTGCCTTTTCCCATCATCCAGAGGGCTCCGGAGCCTTCCTCGACATCCAATAATCCTTTGATTTTAAGATTATGGTCCAAAACGGCGAAACCGGATAAGAGGGCAGTCGGATCGGTTTTTTTAGGGCTCCTCTTCAAACTTTCGATTTGGAGGACCGGGATCAGAGGCCGGCTCCCTTTCAAGAAGCTATCGATAAGGAATTGCCTCGAGGAGAACCCGCTCATCCCGTTAATCTGCAGCTCTTTTGCAGCGCCTATGCTGGAGAGAGATTCTATGGGATGCTTAAGCATGATGAACTCCTTGGCGCTGCTTCCTTTAATCAGGACGATGATGTCCCTCAGATTGTTGGCAGGATCCCGGAACAGTTTATCGAACAGTTTTCTTACGTCGTTCCGCCGGAAATACTCTTCGCTGATCGCGATTATGCTGCGATGGTTCGTAATCAATCGGCGGGACATTTTAAACTGGATTTTCTGAGTGGCTTGGAAAACATCCTGGCCTGTGGCGGACATGACGAGAAAAGGATTCGAATTGCCGGAGCCTCCTCCCTTAGACGGGCCTTCCAGCTGAGAAGGGATAACGATCTGATGGCTGACTTCAATCATCCCGTCCTCGCCATGATCAATCGCCGTCCCCAAGACGCCAGCCAGTTGATTCGGTTCGACAAAATCCGTGCAGCCGGAGGAAATAAGCGCAAGGGTAAGAGAGACGCAAGCCAGGAGGACGAATCGGATCATGTCTGACGCTCTTTCTTATTCCGGCCATTCTTGATCCAGAAGGGATAGCGGATGATCAGGTCTCTAAACCGTTTGCCGTCGAACGGGGCTATCGGGCTCATAAACGGCTTACCGAAGGATTCGAGCATGACGAGGTGAATCATTAAGAAGATCATGCCTAACGCAAAGCCCATGAAGCCGAGCAGGGCCGAAATGAACAGCAGAAGGTACCGGATGATTCGAAAGGGAAGGGCAGCGCTATATCTCGGGATCGTGTAAGCCGCGATGCCCGTTAAGGATATGACGATGATGATCGGCGTCGATATGATGCCGGCTTCGACGGCGGCTTGTCCGATTATCAGCGCTCCAATGATGCTGACGACCGAACCGAGCTGAGTGGGAAGATGAACGCCGGCTTCTTGCAAACCGTCGAATATGATCATCATTAGAAAGACTTCGATTACGGTCGGAAACGGCGAGCTTTGCCTCGCGGCCGCGATACTGAGCATGAGCGTGCTGGGGATCATCTCCGGATGGAAGGTCGTCAGTGCTACGTACAAAGCAGGCAGGGAGAAAGAGATGAAGGTCATCAGGTATCGGATGAACCGGGTTAAAATGACGAATACAAATCTCTCGAAATAGTCGTCCGCCGATTGAAGACCTGACCAGAAGGTAATGGGAAGAATAAGGGCAAAGGGGGTTCCGTTCGTAAGGAGAGCGACTTTTCCCTCTAGTAAACAGGCGGTCACGATATCCGGACGTTCGGTATTCTGGATTTGCGAGAAGATGGAGAAAGGGCGGTTCTCGAGCCATTCTTCGATATAGGCGGAATCGATGACACCGTCTAATTCGATCTCGCCGAGCTTTTTCCTTACTTCCGATAATACTTTCTCGTCCGCAAGGCCCTGCATGTAAGTAAGAACCACTTCGGTCTGCGTGTATTTGCCTATCGTATAAGACTCCATCTTTAGATGCGGGTGAAGGATCCTTCGTCTAATGAGCGACGTATTCGTCCGGATATTCTCGACGAAACCTTCCTTGGATCCGCGCAAGGTCGATTCTTTTTTCGGTTCTTCGATGCTTCTCTTCTCATAGCCTTGGACCTGCAGGAGGAGCGCAGAAGCTTCGCCATCTACCAATATTCCCAAACTTCCTTGCAGGATATGATGGACCAGGTCTTCGAGGGATTCATCCTTTTTTACATTCGTTAAAGGAAGCCATTCGCGGCTGAACATCCCGGCAAGAGACTGCATTCGGTCCAGGCCCTGCGGTAACCCGCTATAAAGAAGCGGTTTAAGAATGTTGCTCTCTACGCTTTGCAGTTGAGTCATTCCATCAAGATAGACAATCAACAATAGGGTTTCATCCTCTAAAATAAAAGAGCGGAATACCACGTCCGAGCAACTTTCGAATTGGTTTCGGAGATAGGCTTCATTAGCTTTAATACTCGTGCTTATGGAACTCATGGATGGTCACCCCCTTGGTGGATATTATGAACGGTGCGGGGGGATCTTATCCTATGCGGTTTTTGCTTGTCCTTGTCACAAAACCGTCCCTATTCTCGTTTTATTACTAGCGGAAATTGGCGAAAAATTAAAAAAAGAATGGAAGGGAATAGATGCAGGAGCTGTATACGAAGTATAAGAGGCTGTTGTTCAAGCTCGCCTATCAACTGACCGGATCGGTATCGGATGCGGAGGATGTTGTTCAGGATGTATTTCTAAAGGTCTACGACGTGCCGGAAGATAAATTGGCTGAACCGAAAGCTTATCTGTGTAAAATGGTCACGAACCGCTGCCGGGATTTATACAAATCGGCGCGTAAGAGGCGGGAGGAATATTTTGGGGAATGGCTTCCGGAGCCCTTCTTAAGTTCGAATGAGGATTCGATGGAATCGGTCGTCCGGGACGATCTCTTGTCTTATGCCATGATCGCTCTCTTAGAGCGGCTGACCCCATCGGAACGGGCCGTTTTTGTTCTTCGTGAGGCGTTGGGTTTTGATTATCAGGAGATCGCCACACTCGTTGAGAAAAGCGAAGCGAATTGCCGCAAGCTCTTCAGCCGTGCGCATGCCAAGATGGGGCTTACCTCCGAGGATCTGGTTCATCGGGAGTCAGCTGACTATGAGTGGGTCTATGGCTTCTTAGCCGCACTCAAACAAGGGAACATGAATCAACTCTTATCCATGCTTGATCAGGAGGTTATACTAGTCTCCGATGGAGGAGGCAAAGTCCAAGCCGCCATCAATCCGATCATAACGCCGGATCGTGTGGCACGGTTTCTTCTTGGTCCGATCCGCCAGGTTTCTACCACGGATGAAGCTGCGGTTAAAGTCGTTGAAATAAATGGGCAACCCGGAATTATTCTTTCATCCCGTAAGGGCGTTGATTCGGTGTTGATGCTTCATGTCGAGGGCCATTTGATTCGTAACTTATACATTGTCCGAAACCCCGATAAACTGAGTCATGTCATCAAATAAAATTTATTTCCCGGCTTTATCCGAAGCGCCGCTGCCCGTTACGCCCGACCCGGTCATGGTGGATGGACCGGAGCTTCCTCCCTGGGCCGCCCCGGGGCCCACGCTGAGATTCGGCAGCGAGACGTTCGGAGGCAGCGTCCCTCCTACGGGATTGCCTTTGTTGTCCATGTAGTACATTGGGGTATCCCCGACGACGAGCACGTACGAGATGGGAAGCTCGGTCTCGACGATCTCCGGCTCCGCATCGAATGGGATGATGATCGTAACCTCCGCGATGATCCGGATGTATACCTCCACCAGCACCATGTTGATTCCTACATTTTGCGAGCGCGTGTTAAGATCGACCTTGGCCGCCCCGGCCGGCACCAGCCGGATTGGAATATCCGGCCCGAACGAGGCGAGAATGGCGCTGTTCATCGCCTGCCCCAAGGGAATGTGCTCAGGCATGGCTTTGAGGTTGGCCAGCGTGCTGTTGACGCGGTTAACCGTATCGGCTGTTATCTTCACATGCTCGGCATAATTCAGCATGAAGCCGGCCGTCTTGCCGGCATTGTCCGTTCTCCACTCGATGAGCTTGTCGAATTGGGTTCCCTGGGCAATATGATCCGTAATGGCCGAGTTGATCGATTGGGTGGCGAGCTGCTTCAGCCGGATTTTGGCCAGGTTCATGAGCGGCGGCTTCAGGTTCTTCTCGATGTAGATGAAGGATTGAAGCGACACCAGCAGAAGGATCACCAGCGTGATGAAAATATTCCGCTTTATGCTTTTGGAGCGCGGCCGGCTTTTCCACCTCCGCTTGACCAGTGTCATGAACGGCCTCCCTCCTTGGCTCGCCGATGGGCACCATCGTCCTCTTGATCACTTTATGCTTGCCCCGCCCAAAAAAGACGGCCCTTCGCTCCTCACCCGTTGCCGGTGCAGCAAAAAGAGACGTCCCTACGGACGCCTCTCTTCCCCACTCTCAAGCTTGTGGCTTATTCCAGAAAGTCCCGGATCTGCTTGCTGCGGCTCGGATGCCGGAGCTTCCGCAAAGCCTTCGCTTCAATCTGGCGGATTCTCTCCCGCGTGACACCGAACACCTTGCCTACTTCCTCCAGCGTCCGGGCTCTTCCATCGTTCAAGCCGTAGCGGAGACGGAGAACGTTCTCCTCCCGCTCGGTCAGCGTATCCAGCACATCCTCCAGCTGCTCCTTGAGCTGGCTCGATACGGCCATATCCGCCGGGGCCGACACTTCCTGGTCCTCGATAAAATCGCCCAGAAGCGAATCCGGCTCTTCGCCGACCGGAGTGTGCAGCGACACCGGCTCCATGACCAGCTTCATGAGCTCCCGCACCTTATCCGGCCCGGTCTCCATGGCGGCGGCAATCTCCTCGACACTTGGCTCCCTGCCGAGGTCCTGGTGAAGCTGGCGGGAAACGCGCGAGAACTTGTTGACCGTCTCCACCATGTGGACGGGGAGCCGGATGGTCCGGGCCTGATCCGCAATGGCGCGGGTAATGGCCTGGCGGATCCACCAGGTGGCATAGGTGCTGAACTTGAAGCCTTTGTCGGGGTCGAATTTATCGACGGCCCTCATCAGCCCCATGTTGCCCTCCTGAATGAGGTCCAGAAGCAGCATTCCCCTGCCCACATAGCGGCGGGCAATGCTGACGACCAGCCGGAGGTTGGCTTCCGCCAGCCGGTTTTTGGCCGCCTCGTCCCCCTGCTGAACCCGGGTCGCGAGCTCCAGCTCTTCTTCAGCTGAAAGCAGCTGCACCCGGCCAATCTCCTTCAAATATAGACGAACGGGGTCGTCTACCTTAAGATCCTTAAAGGAAGGCAAGTCCTGCTCCTCTTGGTTATCGAAAGAGCTGACGGAACGCGGGGCTTCCTCTCCCCGTACATCCCGTTCCCGATCGGTTTCCGTTTCCATTCTTCCGACCTCCCTTAAGTTGGTTTCCGTTAGAATAGCCTAGTTGACATCCACCCGCCATTATGATATAATTAATTATGTATGAATCATTATGGATAAGATGAACGTGACAGCTTTTATCTTATCATTTTCTTCGCCATTCTGCAACTCCTTTCCTGCTTTTTATTCCTCTATCTTTTTAACCATTTGACCTTCCTATGCTCACCCTCTAGCAGCCTGCCTGCTCGGGTGGGCTTTTTTGATAGGCTCCGTGCTCCGTTCAAGCTAGGCCAGAATCAGCAAAGCCGAGACGCCCGCCTACGGCGGAGCGCTCCTTTCACCTGAAGCATCTCTCCTCCGCCGAGCCATCCGGTTAGGAAGAAGCGGGAACGGGAAGCCTGTAGATATATGCTTGGGGAGGGGTAAGCCATGCCGCTTCAGAACCCGGACAAGATCGAGAAAATCGGAGGATTCTTCAAGAAAGTCTCCGCCACCAACCGGGAATATATCGAATACTGGACTCACGAGACTCTCTTTAAGTGGGATTTCTGGCTGTCGTGGAGCTTTGCCCTGATCCCTTGGGCACTCTGGTTCCGCTTCCGCAAAAAGGACAGCACTGGAAGACTTCTGCTTGGCGGCTTTATGGCTCTGATCATTTCCTCCTGGTTTGATTTTATCGGAGTGGAATACGGACTTTGGTACTATACGGGACTTGCCATTCCCACCATCCCTAGCTACGTCCCTTGGGATTTCTGCCTGATTCCGGTCATGATCATGTTCTTCATGCAGGTCAAGCCTGATTCTTCCCCTCTTCTGAAGGCCGTCCTTTTCGCGGGAATCAGCGCCTTTGCCGGGGAGGCTTTATTCCAATGGCTCGGCTTCTACCAGCCTCTCCACTGGCGGAGCTGGTGGTCCTTCTTCATTTACATTCTTCTTTACGGGGTCTGCCACAGGATTACCCGGCTGCGCACGTTCGAGAAGCTTTAGATACAGCCCAATAAAAATAGGAATGGCCCCCTAGTGCCTTATCCGTAAATAAAGTTACTGGATAAGGCACTGGACCATTCCCGTTGGCCTTCCGGCACTCGGTTAGACTTCTTTCCCCGTTTCCTTCAGTATGCGCATGGCGTTCAAGACGGCCAGCAGCGTAACGCCGACATCCGAGAAGACGGCCTCCCACATGGTGGCGAACCCCAACGCCCCCAGCAGCAGGAAAATCCCCTTCACCCCTAAAGCGAACCCGATATTTTGCCATACGATCCGCCGCGTCTTCCGGGCGATGCGAAGGGCGGCGAGCAGCTTCGACGGCTCGTCGGTCATCAGGACGATATCCGCGGCTTCGATGGCGGCATCCGAGCCGAGCCCTCCCATGGCGACGCCGATATCCGCCCTCGCCAGAACGGGAGTATCGTTAATCCCGTCGCCGACAAAGATCACTTTGTCCTTCCCGGATTTCTGCTTATCCAGCTTCTCGATTTCCTCCACCTTATGTTGGGGGAGCAGCTCGGCATGGACTTCGTCCAGCCCGAGCCGGCGGCCCACCGCCTCTGCCGTGGCCCGGGCATCGCCGGTCAGCATAACCGTCCGGCGAATGCCGTAACGCTTGAGAGCCCGGATGGCTTCCGCCGCATTCTCCTTCACTTCATCCGAAATGACGATATACCCGGCGTAAGCTTGATCGATGGCCACGTGAACCAAGGTTCCGGTATCTTCCGGGGGCGCAAAGGCAACGCCTTCTCTTTCCATCAGCTTCGCGTTGCCGGCGAGCACCTCTTTTCCGCCTACGCTTACCTGAATCCCGTGTCCCGGGATTTCGTTATACCCGCTCATCCGGTTCCCGTCCAAAGCTTTGCCGTAAGCTTGGCGGATCGATTCCGCAATAGGATGGGTCGAGTGGGCCTCCGCGTAAGCGGCGTATTCGAGGAGCTCCTCCGGGGAGAAGGATCCGGACGGCTTAAGGGCCGTCACTTGAAAGACCCCTTTGGTAAGCGTCCCCGTCTTGTCAAAGACGACGTAAGCCGCGTCGTTCAACGCTTCGAGATAGCTGCCGCCCTTCACAAGCACCCCTGCCCGGGAAGCGGCTCCGATTCCGCCGAAAAATCCGAGAGGAATGGAAATAACCAAGGCGCACGGACAAGAAATAACGAGAAAGATCAAGGCCCGGTAAAGCCAGTCGCCAAAGGTCGCTCCTTCCACCAGCAGGGGAGGAAGCACAGCGAGCAGCACGGCGATCCCGACCACCGCGGGCGTGTAGGTACGGGCAAACCGGGTGATGAAATTCTCCGTAGGGGCTTTCCGGCTGCTGGCCTCGCGGACCAACTCGAGAATTTTGGAAACGGTCGATTCCCCGTACCCCTTCGTGACCTCTACGGTCAAGAGCCCGTTCTTGTTGATGGACCCGCTCAGCACCGGATCGCCTTCCGCTACCTCCCTCGGCACGGATTCGCCCGTCAGGGCGGACGTATCCAGCTGGGAGCTTCCCTCCCGCACGATGCCGTCAAGCGGCACCTTCTCACCCGGCTTGATGAGCAGGCGGTCTCCGATCTGAACCTGCTCGGGTTTTACACGCTTCGTTTCACTGCCGGCAAGCAGATTGGCATAGTCCGGACGGATGTCCATCAAGGACTGAATCGACCGGCGGGACCGGTTAACGGCCAGTCCCTGGAACCATTCGCCCGCCTGGTAGAACAGCATAACGGCTACCCCTTCGGCGTACTGCCCGATGGCAAAGGCCCCGATCGTCGCGAGAGCCATCAGGAAATTCTCATCAAACACCTGACCCCTCACCAGGTTGCGGACCGCCTGCAGGACAACCGTTCCCCCAACCGTGACATAGGCGAGCAGGAACAGGCCGAGCTCCGGCAGCCCGGAGACCGGAGCGAACACCCCAACTGCGGTGAGGATCAGGCCAATCGCGATCCGAATCAGCAGCACCCGGCTGCCGCCGGCTCCGTGATCGTGGGAATGCCCATGCTCTCCGTGGTCATGCGAACGCCCCTCTTCCTCCCGGGCATGGGCATGACCGGCGTGATCAGCGTGGCCATGCTCATCCCGGCCCGCTTTCTGTACCCGGATGTGAGGCTCCAGGGAGCGGATCTTCCGGACGGCTTCCTCCCGAACGGCATCCTCCTGTCCCGCCGGGCTTTCCAGTCTCATCGTGCGGGACAGGAAATCGACGGAGCAGGAGGTCACCCCCGGGATGCCGCTCACTCCCCTTTCCAGCTTCTGCGCACAGTTGGCGCAGTCCAAGCCCAGGAGAAGAAGCTCCTGCTTATGCGTTTGCTGCTGCCCGTTCGAACGGCTCATGCTTGTCATCCCCTTAACAAATGAGCATTTATTCATATATTTGGTATCCCCATTATATTCAACCCGGAAAAGGAATGTCAATGTGACCGGCCCGGCCCAACGAAAAAAAGGCCCCTTAACCTGGGGGAAGCCACCCAGCAGATTGGGGCCGATTGCTAAGAACGCAGCGGGGAACGAGCGACTCTGTGCAGCGGAATTTGGAGATTTCCGTACTGAGGAGCAGTCAGGAACCAGGTTAAGCATCCCGGTTCCCCTTCAGCCAATGATCCAAAAACCGGTAAGCCAGCAGGCGAATCTCTTCCGGAAAGTCATGGCTTCCCGATCCCAGAATCGACCGGAACCGCTCCTCCCGACCCAACCAGCGATACAGCTTCGAAAGCTCCAGCATCCCTTCTCCAACGGCTTTCCAGTGAGGGAAGATGTGGTCCTCCTGTCCGGCGTAGTGAAAGGACGGCACGGGCGCGCACAGAGCAACAATTTCATGAAATTCGAACGGGACGCGGTCCACATGCAAATCCGCCGCAATTTTGGGAATATGCGTATAGGGATAAGCCCGGTACGTCCAATGATCGGGCTCCGGATCATTCGTAAACGGGCTGAAGCCGCAGCTGGATACAACGGCTCGGACCCGCCGGTCCATGCCCGCGAGGAAATACGAGTTATAGCCGCCGAACGAATGTCCGATGGCCCCGATCGCCTTAGGATTCACGTAATCGAGGGAGCACAAGACGTCCAGACCCTGCATATGGTCCGAGATGTTTTTGGCGACAATGGTCCATTCCGGGTATTGCTCATAAAAAGGACCGGTGTGAAAAGCGGGATACCCGGGGGAGATCCGTTCGCCGGCAGTCAGGGCATCCGGAGCGAGCACCACGTAGCCGCGCTGCACCAATTCGAGCGCATACCTCCGGTTTTCCCTTCCCGTCGGCAAGGCAATGTCGTCTTTCCCCTGATCAATCGTGGGATGAAGAGCGAGGACGGCGGGATAGCCGTCTGCCATGGTGGTACCTGCGGGACGGGTAGCCTCCAACTTGTCCGGAAGGAGGAGATACGCCGTTATCCGATCCCCGAGGGCGGCGCTGTAGGAGATATGAAGCTGGGTATAGCCGGCCCGTTTGCTGCTGGAATGCACCCGCAGATCGACAGCCGGTCTTGCCGGCAGCCCGCCGATATAATCGAGCCATACCGCACGAATATGCGACAGCTTTTCGCTCCACTGTTCTTCCTTCTCGATCCCCTGCAAAAGTGGCGGAAGGCCGGACCGGTTCAATTCCGATAAAACATAAGCCATCTGATATTCCTTCTTTCCGGAACAGGGCAGGGCTTTCTCCAATCCGCCATGGCCTTTTGAAGAATGCCTTGTCCCTTATTTGTCTTTCAGGATCAGCCCTTCACCGAGCCAATTAAGGCTCCCTGCTCAAAATGCTTTTGAATAAACGGATAGACGATGATGACCGGAAGGCAGCCGAGTAGAATGACAGCGTATTTCAAGGATTCCAGCATGACCTTGGGTCCAAATCCGGAAGCCTCCAGTACATCCCCCGCTTGCCCCACGACGACCAGATTGCGGAGCATGAGCTGCAGCGGAAACAGGCTTTCGTCCCGGAGCAGCACCAGGGCGCCGGAAAAATTGTTCCAGATATCCACGACATAAAACAATCCGATCGTCAGCAGCACCGGCTTGGAAAGCGGGATCACAATGGACGTCAGCACCCGGAAATCCGATAAGCCGTCGATCCGCCCCGACTCCTCCACTTCTTTCGGCAGGCCTTGGAAGAACGTCCTCATGATGATCAAATAGTAGGTGTTCAGCGCATTGGGCAGCACAATGGCCCAGATCGTATTGAGGATCCCGTACGCTTTCATCACCAGGTAGAAGGGGATCAATCCGCCGAAAAACATAATCGTAAATACGATGAACAGCATGAACGGCGTGCGGAAAATAAGATTGGGGCGCGACAACGAATAAGCTCCCATGATGGTAATCGACATGGAAATGCAGGTGCCCAGGACGACGTAAAATATGGTGTTCCGGTAACCGGTCCACAGCCTCTTATCGCTGAACACGGCATTCACCGCATCCCATTGCAGCCCTTTCGGCCAAATGCTGACTTCGTTGCGTACGACGTATTGCGGCGAACTAAGCGCCACCGACGCCATATGGACGAAGGGAAACAGACAAGCTATGGCGACGAGCAGCAGCAGCAGAAAGTTGACGACATCGAAAATTCCAATCCCTCGGAGTCTTACCATAAGCTGGTTTCCCCCAATCTCCGGCTGATTTTGTTGGACCCGTAGATGAACAGCATCGTCACGACGGCGATGGACAGATCAATGGCAGCGGCGTAGCTGAAGCTTCCGCTCAAGATGCCGATCCGGTACACATAAGTCGAAATGATGTCGGACGTATCCCGGTTCGCCGCATTGCCGAGCAGGAAAGCCTTGTCGAGCTCCACGGAGACGATCCCGCCGATATGCAGAATAAACATGATCACCGTGGTGGGAATAAGACCGGGGATCGTCACGTGCAGCGTTTGCCTCCATCTATTCGCACCGTCGATTTTGGCGGCTTCGTACAGCTGGGTATCGATGGAGGCGAGCGCGGCGAGGAAAATAATCGTGCCGTACCCGGCGTACTGCCATATATCCGAGCCGATATAGATCGTTCGAAACCAGGCCGCGTCCTGCAGAAATAAAACAGGTTTAAAGCCGAGCGATTGGATCGCCTTGTTGATCCAGCCGGTGCTCGGCGACAAGAGCATGAGCATGAGGCTGGAAACGACGACGCTGGATAGGAAATAGGGCATGTAACTAACGGTCTGGACGAACCTTCTGAACCTTTTCCAGCGCATTTCATGAAACAGGATCGCCAAGATGATCGGCGCCGGGAACGAAAAGATAAAACGGTACAACCCGAGCAGGAGCGTATTGCGGATGATGATCCAGGCGTCCGGATTATGGACAAACGTCCGGTAATGCTTAAGCCCGACCCACGGGCTGTGCCACACGCCTTTGAACAGATTGTAATCCATGAAGGAAACCACGATTCCGAACATGGGGACGTATCGGAAGAGGATGAAATAAAGCAGCGCGGGAGCGAGCAGCAGCAGATAGACCCTGTCCCGCTTTACCCCTCGTAGAACCGATGAGCGTTTCAAATCCACATCTCCTTCCGGAAAAAATCCGGGCCCTGCGCGCTTACGCTGAACAAGGCCCGAGCTTTCCTTATTTCGTATTGGCGTTTTGGCGGTCAAGCGCCTTTTGGTAGGTGGTCATGATGTTTGACAGGCCGTGGCTTTTCAGTTCGCCCACAAATTTATCCCAGTCGGCCATCGGTCTGCCGCCGTTGATGAACTTGCTCACTTCGCCTGTCCAGAACTTCCAAATCTGGTCGTTGTCCGGCGAGACCGCAGCCGTTTCGTTCGGTGTCAGGGACGGCCTCGTATAAGCGACGGGGAACCGGTATTTCGGAGCTTCGACGTACGCCTCCCTTTCGCTTTCCTTGACCAGCGACAGCCAGGCATTGAAGTCGAACAAGCCGTAAGTGGCAGCCGTTTGAATGCCGGAAACGATGCGGAGATCGTTCGGTTCCTTATAAGTGCTGTTGAATACACGTTTGCCGTTGACGACGGAATAGGTTTCGCCTTCCTTACCCCAGCTTTGAATATCCTTGCCTTTTTCCGAGAACAGGTAATCCAGAAGGCGGAAGGCGGCATCCTTGTTTTTCGAGGTCGAAGCGACCGCCAGGCCGTAGCCCTCCTGGCCGGCTTTAGGCAGATAAGGCTTGCTGCCGCTGCCAATGGGAGGAACCATGAATTTAAGATGACCCTCCGGCATCTGGTTGTTCATGATTTCCAGCTGCCCGATAAACTGAACGGTGACGAAGGACTTGTTCGTCGTAATGAACTGCGTCCACGCCTTATAGTCCATCGTAAGCCAGTCCGGAGGCATCAAGCCTTCTTCCTGGAATTTGTGCAGCCAGTCCACCAGCATCTTGGCCCCCGGTTCCTGCAAGCCGAATTTCACTTTGGCCGGATCGGCCGGGTCCGGGTAAACCTCCGGATAGAAGCCGAAAGTCGGCCCAAACGTATTCAGCGTGTCCATTCCATGGCGGAAAACAAACGGATAGCTGCCCGGGTACAAGGCCTTGAGCTTCTTGGCCGTCTCATAAAGATCCTCCCATGTTTTGGGAGGCGTCAGGTTGTTTTTCTGGAAAATATCGTCGCGGTAGAACCAGATCATCTGGCTGCCTTCCCCCGCACCGGAATTATAGAGGTTGAAGATCTCCCCTGTCGGGGCCGTGACCCGGGCCTTCTCTTCGGGATTTTTGTCCAGGAACGCCTTCACGTTCGGCATCTTGCTCATATTCTTGGACAGGTCCTCGAATGCCCCCTGAGGGCCGAACTTCTGAACATCACTCTGGAAAACGGAGATCATATCGGGCATATCTCCGGAGGAGATGGCAAGCGCCAGCGACTCGGGGCCCGTTTGCAATTCCTGCTTCACCTTGATGTTCGTTTGTTCCTCCACCCATTTCCACACGCCCCAGTCAGCCTTCGGCGGCCAGGAGGTGTTGTTTTCCGTCAAGATGCGGAGGGTGGCGGGAGGCGCGCTCTTTGGTGTGGCGCTTGCGTCGGCCGACGGGCCGGGAGACGAACTGGTCGAAGACTCCTCATTTTTGCTGCATGCGCTTACAAGCAAAACAATAGAAATCGCTGTAAGCCATGCCAACTTGCCTCTTTTCATGTCGTTACCCCATCCTTTGTTGTGTATTTAAGGGAAGATGCACCACTCAAGCCCGAAGCCTCTCCCTCGCCTGGTTTTCATTGTAACCAGCTTGCCCACGGCGGGAAATAAGCCGTTGTTTTTATTAGTGGTCTGTTTTTCGGATACCTGAAAATCGTATTACCAATATGGAAAACAGCCCATACCCTTTCCCTGATAAGCAAAAAAGACGGCAGAGCCCGCACCAATCGGCGCGTCTGCCGTCGTTTACCTTTCGGGATCGGCCTGTCTGCTTTTCCGGTAATCGCTCGGTCGGAGTCCCGTAAATCTCTTGAACATCCGATTAAAGGAAGTGATGTTGCGGTACCCTACCGCCTCCGCCACCTCCTGGATCTTTAACCTGCTGTCCAAGAGGAGGGAGGCGGCTTTTTGGGTCCGGGTTTCGTTGACATAGTCCACGATGTTCATGCCCGTTTTTTCCTTAAAGTAAGTGGACAGATACCCGCTGCTGAGATTCAGCTTCTCGGCCAGCGAATCCAAAGAGATCTCTTCCGCCAAGTGGTCGCGGACATAATCCATGACGAAACTAGTGACCGCGTCCTTTCGTTCCGTTTTCTCTTCGATCGCCTCGCAGGTTACCATCAGCCATTCGAGAATCAGCCGCTCCAATTCCGTTTCCGTGACGCAGTGGCTGATCTTTTCTTCCGCGTCGGCCAGAATGCCGTTCACCTTAGACTCGCTGATCTTCGAGGAAGACGCCACTTGGCGAATCCGGTCTGCCATCGATTCGGCAAACCGCTGCCAAGCCGCCGCAGGCATCTCCTTGCCGCGCCAGGAGGAGAAAATCCCTCCGATCAGAAGCTGCAGGGATTCCCGATTCCCCTCCTTCAGATTCGCCCGGAAGTGAATATCCTGTTCCGGCGTCATGCCCAAAGCCGTCGGCGCCTGCGAACTCGAAGCGATGATCTGCGTTTCATCGATCAGTTGGCGTTCCCCCACCCGCTCCAGTACCTCTTTGTAAGCCTCGTTAACTTGGCGGTAATGCTCAAACACGGAAGTGACCGTGATCGTGATGATGCCGGTGTCCCTGTCCTGATCGAACACCGCCTTCATTTCGCCGAGCAAGCCCTCCAGCTCCTCCGTCCGATGGAGGAACACCAGACTTAGAATCTGGTTATATTCGAGCTGGAACGTGAGAGCGTCCGGGAATGGCCGGCTCAGCTTGTCTTCAATGAACACCCTGATGTAGTACATCCACCTCTGGAACAAGCCGGGCGAGCGCAGCGCATCCTTCCTTTCCACCACATGAAAAAGCAGGAAAACAAAAGGCCTGTCCGAAAAAACAAGCTTGGCGGCGTCGTTCTCGTTAACGCGGATGTCCTTTAACAGATGGATAACCGACCACTGCTTCTGCAGCCTTTTCTTGTCGACCAGCTGCCGGCCGATCATATCGAATTCTTCGATATTGGAACGGAAAGAATCCGCATCCCCGGCCCCGCGAATCGAATCGATCAACTTCTTGAACGGATTGTGGATTCGCGCCGCCAGGAGAAGGGAGATCAAGACGCTGAATACGACCACAACCGCGATCACGATAACCATCGCCAAATTAAGCCGCGTCTGATTCGCCATCACCGTCTCGGGTACCCGGGTTAGGTACGTCATCCCGCTGGCCGCCGCCGTCATGTGGAAGTGGTATTGACCGTCCCGGACGAACTCGCTTCCTTCATGGGATTTCAAACTATCAAAAGGTAGAACATCCGCGAATGCCGACCGCCGGTAGATGGTCTGACCGTCCCCATCGTAGATCGTGAAATCCTCGTTGATCGACTGGTGGAAAGCCTCGTACATTTTGCTGGCGTTCAGGAAGACCACCATATAAAAATCATGATTGTCCACCCGTTTGAACACGAGCGGGATCAGCTCTCCGGTATCGGATTGCCGGCTTCTGAAAATGCCGGTATAGAAGGAAGCGGCGGGAAACAAGCGGTTGGTGTAGGCAGCGTCAAACTGCTTGTTCCAGAAATCAAGGGGGTATGGCTCGCTCGTCAGAAAGACGGTAAACATCGTCTCCGCTTTCGTACTTGTGTCCTTCTCCAGCACGAAACGATTCTTGGAATAAAAGACGATGTTCTCAATGAACAAGTTGGGATTGGCTACCCAAGACTGAATGTCCTTCATCACGTCGGCAAAGCTGGTATAGCGGGAATCGCGTTCCAATTGCTGTACCCTGTCGCTGAAATAGAACAGGTACATCTGCCTCTTGATCATTTCCAAATGTTTCTCATAATTCTCTGTTGTATTATGGAGCATCAGCGAATTGTATTTAACGATTTCATGCCTCACGCTGCTTTTAGATACGGAAACGGCATACGAAGTCAGGGAAACGAGCAGGACAATGATAAAAAAGAAGCTCAAAACCAATCTCATAAACAGCGTGTTCGACTTGGCCCGCAGGAAACGCAAGGATCGTATTCCGTTCATGCTCATATCCCCCAACGAAAGCTGTAAAGATTGATTATCGTGTTCTATTTACGCCGCCTTATGGATGGGAAATATGCTGGTACGTTTGCAGAAAGATCTGCTCCACGTGTTCGTCCTCCAGGGAATAATAGACCGTTTTCCCTTCCTTGCGCCGTTTAACGATCCGCAAATTCCGCAAATAGCGAAGCTGGTGGGAGATCGCCGACTGCCCCATATCGAGCACACGGGAGAGATCATGAACGCACAGCTCCTTCTGGGCGAGCGCATAGATCATTTTGACACGGGTAGGGTCTCCGAGAGCCTTGAACAATTGGGCCATTTCCTCGGCTGTCCCGTTGTCCACGAGCGATGCCTTGATCCGTTCGCTTTCCTGGCCGGAGCCTTCACAGGTCTTCTCGCATTCTTCCCGTTCGGTCTGTACCATAAGTCGCCCCTCCCTTCCTCTTCATAGGAAACCCATTTTATCCGATCATATCAAAAACCTTCCGGAAATTGAAGCCCTTCCCGGTCGCCGTCCGGCTCCAGCAGCCCCTTCTCCAGGCAGATCGCAACAGCCAGTGTCTTGACGCTTTTCCCGAATTGGATATGAATCTGTTCGTCGTTAAGCTGAACAATCGTGCCACGTCCGAACACCCGGTGCTTAACCGCCATCCCCGGGCCTAGCTCCTCCCTCTTTCGAATGGCGTTAGGGTTATGCGGGATCTGGGCCTTCGTCACGTTTCGACTTCCAGCCATTTTGCCGTTTGCGGACAAATCCGAGCCCACCGAACTGGGGATTGGATTCGGTTTTGGCGGATAAACAAGATCCCGGACCTCCGTAACAAAGACGGATTCCTTGACCTCTTTCCCGTCTCTTTTTCGGTACCCGATCAGCTCCAGGTGCTTCCTCGCCCGTGTCATCCCCACATAGAACAGGCGGGTGGCTTCCTCCATAAGGTCGGCACTTCCCTTGTCATCGGAGGAGGGAACCGTCCCATCCACCAGGTCGATCATATAGACCCGCTGGAATTCAAGCCCCTTGGAGCTGTGAAAGGTAGAGAGCGTTACCGCATTCTGGCCTTTGCGGCCCCTCGCCGTCTTCACTGCCGCTTCCAGATGCTTCAGCCGATCGGCAAAGTCCTCCATCGTAGGCAGGGTATCGGCGATCTCCTCCAGCGTGTTAAGGATTCCGATCAAATACTCTTTCCGGAAGCCGAGCCTCTCGCATATTTTCTCCAGCGCCTTCTCGTAGCCTAACCGGGACCGGATGACCCGGATGGCATGGCGCGGCGGCATACCGTTCATTTCCCTAAACGTTTCTTTGCAGGCTTGCAGCTGCTTGATCTGGTAGTCCTGCAAGGGGACATAATTCAGGAGATTATCAAACACCGATTCCTTGTTATCGATCCCTTTGACAGCGGCCATCTGCTGCTTGCTTAGATACCCGTTCATTTTCAAATGGATTTTCTCGACCAGCTCAGGACGCTTATCGGTAAAGGTTATCCGCATAAAATTCAGAATATCCTCCACGACCCAGTGGGAGAAGAACCGGTTGTCGGCATCCTTCAAATAAAAGGGAATGCCCGCCCGGTCAAATTCGTTGAGTAAAGCGATCGAGGAGGAGTGGTTGCGGTACAGAACCGCCGCTTCCGATAACTGCTCGAGCTTTTGAATTTCCCGGACCAGGTATTTGGCCTGGTAGACATAATCGGCAAAGGACTTGAGCTTAATCGGCTGATCCGGCGGATTATGGGTAAACATGTTCTTGCCGTACCGTTGTTTGTTCCTCTTGATAAACTGATTGGCCGCCACCACAATCTCCCGGGAGGACCGGTAATTCTGCTCCATGTACAAGACGGCGGCATCCGGATAAGCTTGCCTGAAGTTCAGAAGGTAGGACGGCTCCGCCCCGCGCCAGCTGTAGATGGACTGGTCGTCATCCGCCACCACGCAGAGATTCCGATGCTCCCGCACCAGCTTCTCGATAATGGCATGCTGAACGAGGGAAGTATCCTGGCTCTCGTCCGTCAGGACGTAATCAAACCGCCCTTGATCCCTCCGTAGAAGCTCCCGGTCCCCTGCCAGAGCCTGCTCCGCTATCGTCAGCATATCGTCATAATCGATTAGCAGCTTTCGGTGCCCCGACCGCTTGTATTCCTCATACGCCTGCAAAATGTTAACGGCCTGAGGAACTTCCGTTTTAATCGTTGACCAACGGTCAGGAGGTATCATTTTATTTTTTATAAAGCTGATGTAGGTGGTCAGCTCCTCCATCTGGTCATCGGTTATCGTTTCTCCGACAAGGGAATGGAACAAATGGCGCAGAATGATTCTCTTATGCAGCGGAAGCTCGCTTGAATCGAATGTCTCCTGCTCTCCCTTTTCCAGGTCGCCTTCAATGATTTGATAAGAAGTCCCCGTTCTCCTAAAATGATTCCTAACCACCTCGAAGGCATAGCTGTGAATCGTGGAGAAATCCACGGGCGGAAGGTGGGGAAAAAACCGCTTGAAGCGCTCTTTCATATCGTTCGCCGAAGCGCGGCTGAACGTAACCGCCTTGATTCTCGTGGGATTTACGCCTTTCTCTTCGATCAGATAGCCGATCCGCATAATAATCGTCGTCGTCTTGCCCGACCCCGGGGACGCCAGCAAGAGCAGAGGGCCTTCCGTCAGGAGTACCGCCTTCTTCTGCACCTCGTTTAACGTAACGCCGAGCTCGTTCGTCTTGCTTGTAAAGAAATCTTCCTTAAGCTTCATACCTATTCCCTTTCTACCATTTAAAAAAGACTGGAGCAGGTCCGGAGGAGGCTCCGGCCTTATCGGCCGTATACCTGTTTCATCACCGTACTGAACAATTGGGCAGGTTCTCTGCCGCCGCCATTCGATAAATAATGCTCGCGATCCGTGATATCAAAGCCTATGTGAATGGCCGTTGCCAGCTCGCTGGTGTACCCCACAAACCACGCATCTTTGTTTGCTTCGGGACCGAGGCCGGGCGCCTGCGTGGTTCCCGTTTTCCCGGCTGCAGGTTTGCCGAAATCCGCACTGCGGCCTGTCCCGAACGGCTCGGTTATCACCCCTTGCAGCATGGCGGACATGGTATCCGCTGTTTCTGGTTTCATTATGTTTTGACGCATTGGTTCTTGTTTTAGAATTGTTTGACCGTTCCGGTCTTTAATCTCGATAATGGCGTGAGCTCCCGTTACGGTCCCGTGATTGGCAAACGCAGGGTAAGCCTGGGCCAGCTGCACAGCGCTTACCCCTTTCGTCAGCCCTCCCAGCGCGATGGATAACCCTTTGTCTTTGGGATCCAGCTTTATTCCGGCGGCTTCCACGTAACGCGCCCCAGCCTGGATACCGGCATCATTAAGCAGATAGACCGCCGGAACATTTAAAGACCGCGCTAACGCCTCATACAACGTTACTTTACCATAATACTTATCGCCATAATTTTGGGGTGCATAGCCATGGACAAATGTCATCGGCTCATCGCTGATTAGATCGTTCGGCTTCCAACCTTTTGTTTCGATTGCTGGAACATATGCCGCTATAGGCTTCAGAGCGGATCCGGGCTGGAAGCTTGCCGTTGCATGATTTACCCCTTTCGGCTGATACTGCCTTCCCCCATACAATGCCGCGATGGCGCCGGTTTCCGGTTTCAGGGCTGCGATTCCAACGTCAACGCCCCGATCCTTCCTGTCATCCGGGAACGGGTGAGAGGCCACCGCCCGATCCATCGCCTTTTGCACCGCCGGGTCAAATCCTGTATAGATTCGGTAACCGCCGCTTAAGAGTTGCTTTTCCTCTATGTGCAGCAGGTCACCCGCTTCTTTCAAAACATAATCCACATAAGCCGGATATCGGTTCGAATCAGGCTGCTCTGAAACAAGCTTCACTTCAACATGCTGCGCATCCCATTCCTGCTGCTCGGTGATGACGCCATTCTCTCTCATCAGGCTTAAGACAGTATTGCGGCGCTGTAGGGCTTTATCTATATCATGCCGCGGCGAATAAGCGGAAGGAGCTTTCGGTAAACCCGCTAGCAAAGCGGCTTCCGAAATGGAGAGATGCTGCAGGTCTTTGCCGAAATAGGCTTTGGCAGCGGTTTTTACACCGTATGCCCCCTCACCAAAATAAATAAGGTTAACGTACATCTCCAGTATTTGCTCTTTACTATAATGCTTCTCCAATTCAATGGCGATAGCCATCTCGTTGAGCTTCCTTCCTACGGTTTTTTCCTGGGTGAGAAAGGCATTTTTAGCGACCTGCTGTGTGATGGTGCTGGCTCCTTCACGCAAGCTTTGTGAGGCCGCGTCCTTATAAATCGCCCGGAAAATCCCCTGAGGATCCACCCCCGCATGCTCATAAAACCGCTTATCTTCGGTAATCAGGAACCCTCTGATCAGATACTCCGGCATTTCGCTAAGCTTCGCGTACTCCCGATTCTCTTGGTTATACAGCTGGTCCACTTCATGGCCCTGCGCATCCACTATCACCGTGTTTACCGGGATGCTCACTTTCGTTACGTCCATGCTGTTTTCAAATGAGAGAGGGTTGGCGCATCCGGAAAGGAGAACCATGACGAGACTAAATAGAAATAAGGAATGAATTTGTTTTTTCATCGGGAATCCTTTCTCCGTTGCACCGAATTCTCCTTCAGTTTATCATTTTCCAGCATTTCGAGACAGTAAAGCAAGGCAGATTGCGGAGACGCGCAATCTGCCCTGCTCTGTTAGATTATATCGAAGCTCTTCTTTCAACATCCCGGTATTTCTTATGGCACATGGCTTGCAAACGATACCATGAGTGTCGTATTGTTGATGCCCGGCAAATAATGGCGCTGCATCGGGACGGCGGCAACCGCCCCCCCAAGCCAAGAGCAATACCACGACAATGGTCAGAATAGCCGCACGCTGCATCACAGCCTCCATCCATTTCTTCATCAAAAGCATCTCCTCTATTTCTCTTCATCCAAAAAGACTTTTACTGATAATGGAAACTTAGAATCATGTTTGCCTCTTTCTTTGTTGTGGGGTACGAATAAAAGACTGTGATTATTATCAAATTGTTCATACGAATTAAAAATTTGCATCAGTTTCGCCCTATTTTATATACATTGAAAAGCCTTATACCGGCGCTCGGTATAAGGCTTTTGCGTGCTTATTGGGTTAATCTCTTTGCCGATGAATGACTTCGTCCTCTCCGGCAATCTTGTTCCCCCCCTACTTTATGGTAACCAGTTCATCCCCGTGCACCTTGGATCTTACACGTGTGGCTACTCTACTTAATTAACCGTGTCTTGCATCCTTAGAGGTTTGTACTTGCCAGAGGGCCATCGCTTCCGATGGAATAGAGCCATCGCGAGAAGCATCGCCAGAATTCCGATCAGCACGGGTTTCAGGATGAGCATCGATGAGATCCATAACCCTTTTAACCGCAAGTTCTCGCCCCGGTACTCCAATCGTCTTGCCGCATACTTGGCTGTCATGACGTCTGTATGCTTGGCCAGATCCTTCAGGACGGGCTCGAAGACGAAGCTTTCGGGGGAGTCCGCGTTCAAGAACGAGATCTCCGAATCCGGCTTGCGCTCCTTCCAGGCGGCAAGGGCTTGCAACGACGTTTCCCTGGCATCCACTCCGGTCACGAGCATCCGTTTGAAGGCCGGCGCAGAGTGGAATTCGGCGCTTGGGGCCAAATAGAGGCCATGCTTGGTCGCGATGAGCTCCTTGGACTGTGCTGTCGGGACCAACCGCACCCTGCCGGTGGCGGCGTAGGTGTCGAACAGCGTGATCAAGGACAATTCGTCCATCCCATCGTAAAGCAGAACGCCGGCTTTTTCTTTTTTCCAGGCAAAGGCGTAATTCAAGAGAATGAGGGCATCACTCGGCTGCAGCCGATACTGCTCCGCTTCGGGGTGGTCGACGAAGGTGTAGGTCGGATAGCGCATGGCATCCGCCAGCCGCTTGGCCGTACCGCTTCCCGCGAATCTGGAGATGACATGGAGCGAAGCGTCGATCCCAGCGCTCAGTCCCGCCGAGTTGACGATGTTGCCATTCTCCACGTAACGCTGTCCCCGGATCCACTCGACTTGAGGATATTTCTCCTCGACTCTCCCGATATCCCCCCAGTGTGTAGTTGCGCTCTTGCCGTTCAGCAAGCCGGTGCTCGCAAGATTCTCAGCCCCGTTGCAGATGGACAAAAGGATAGTCTCCGGCCCGGAATGATTCCGAATGTAATCGTTGACTTCTTTCTGATCCGGCGCCGATCCTGGAGGGATGAACGGAATGACGACAACATCCGGCTTCTTGCCCAGTACATCATCCAACTCCTTGTAAGAATAGTGAGGCATGACGTTGAGGCCTCCCGTCAAAGTAGTGAGCTGCTTCTTTGGAGCGACAGCGTAGACGTTAAAAGCCTCGGAGGAGGCGAATAACTCGTAGGGAGCAACGAAGTCGATGGCTTCCGTTTGCTCGCCGCCCAACATCACGGCCACCGTCGGCTTAAGCGGATCGTAGACTTGCGGAATGGCATTTACGGCCATAGCCGCAGACGGCGAAGAGGAGGGACCGGCCGTTCTGGCTGGCAGATAAATGCCGGCAGCCCCGGCAAGCACGGGTGTCAGCACCAGAGTCAAGCCATAAGCGGTCAAGCGCAACCATTTTTTCATGAGTATTCTCCTTTTTTGCCCGGAGGCTTTCTTCCTATCTAGCATAACTGCCCCCTCTTAGCTGCCGATGAACACCAACGGAAAAAAATCTCAACAAATGTGAAAATAAAATAAACAGAGTAAACAAAAAAAGACCCCGATGCCGCTATCGGCGTCGAGGTAGTAAGAAGAAAATAAGCTTGAAATCAAGGCTTAAACCGGTACCCTGCTCCCCAGATCGTCTCAATGTACTGGGGATTGGCCCGGTCGGACTCGATCTTCTCACGCAGCTTGCGAATGTGCACGGTCACCGTGTTCAAATCTCCCAGGGCGTCCGCCCCCCAGATCCGCTCGAAAAGCTCTTCCTTGCTGTAGACGCGGTTCGGATTGGACACCAGGAATGAGAGTAAATCGAATTCCTTCGTGGTAAAGGGCACCTCCTCGTCCTGGACGTACACCCTCCTGGACAGCTTCTCGAGCCGGAGACCGCGGATGCATAATGCCTCGTCCTTGGGTTCCGCACTGTTCAACAGCCGCTCGTAACGGGAGATATGCGCCTTGACCCGGGCCACCATTTCGTTTGGGCTGAAGGGCTTGACCATGTAATCATCGGCGCCCAGTCCAAGGCCACGCACTTTGTCGATGTCCTCTTTGCGGGCTGTCACGAAGATGATCGGGGTGTTCTTCTCCCTCCGAATTTTGCGGCAGATCTCGAATCCGCCCATTTGGGGGAGCATCTCGTCGAGTAGGATCAAGTCATAGGAACGGGTTAGGGCACGGTTAAGACCCGTATCCCCCCTATGCTCGACGTCGACCTCATAACCATTCATCTCCAGGAAGTCCCGCTCCAGATCCGCGATGCTTGGTTCGTCTTCAATGATGAGTATCCTATGCATGACGCCCCGCCTTTCGGAATCGGATATGGATGCTCGTCCCGCTTCCCGGCTGGCTCGACGCCTGCAGGTGCGCGCCATGCTCCTCTAGGATTTCCCGGACGATGGCCAAGCCCAGTCCGCTGCCTCCCGTCTGGGAGTTCCTCGAGCGGTCGGTACGGTAAAAACTTTCAAAAATATGAGGCAGCTCTTCCGCCGCTATGCCCTGCCCGTTGTCTTCGATTTCAAGCAGGGCCCATTCGCCTTCTTCCTTCAGCCGTATGGCGATCCGCCCTTTTTCTTTATCCATATATTTGATGGCATTGTCCAGCAAATTGATCACAGCCCTCTTCAATTTTTCCCGATCTGCCGAGACCGTCACAGGCCCGGCGGGCGGAAGCTCCAGCTCCAGGGAGATGGCCCCCCCTCCGAGCATGAAGTCCATTTCCTCACCACAGTCGGTCAAGAAAGCCCTTAGGTCCACGTTCTCGAATTGAAAGGGTACTTTGCCCAAGTCCAGCTTGGAAAACAGGAATAATTCGTCGATCAGGGCGTCCATATCTTTGGCTTTAGTCTGAATGGTCTTCATGTATCGTTCTTGCTTGTCGGGCGAATCGGCAACTCCACTCGACATGCCTTCCACATAGCCTAGAATACTGGTGATGGGCGTCTTCAGGTCATGCGAGATGCTCGAAAGGAGCATCTTGCGGTTCTCCTCGTACTGCAGCTGCGTTTCCTTGGCTTTCTTCAGCTGTTCCCTCATCTCGTCGAACGTCCGGAACAATCCTCCGATCTCGTCGTGCCCTAAACGGACCGCGGAATCGAACTTGCCCTGCCCGATCCGGTTTGCCGCAGCCCGCAGCTTCTGCAGGGGCTTAACGATGATCCGGAAGACGGCGTAGGTCAGGATGCCGTTGCCGAGAAACAGGATGCCGAGCAAGGACGCCAGCAGGAGCACGGAATATTTACCGAGGAAGACGGACAAAGGCCCGATGTCGGTCAGGAAATAGACGGTCCCTCGGCTTGCATCTCCATAAGGAAAGTCGAAATCGTCGAAGAGGTAGAAAGCGCCGGCGAAACTGGCCGATGGCTGAAAGAAACGGAAAGCGTCATGGACACCGGCTTCCCCGAGCGCAGGCGAGACGTAGGCGATCTCTCCGTTTCTGAGCAGGACGAAGCCCATGTTGACGGCCTTCAGCCGGCTGTTCCAGGCTTCGGTCCGGGAAGGCTCCCCTAGAAACCCGTCGGGGTCCTTCAGCGCACTTGCTATCATCTCAGCGTGAACCGCTTCTTCCTGCTTCAAGATGGCCTTAAATGGATTGCGGCCATGACTGAAATCGAGGTGATAACGGGAGACGAGATCCCCCGCGAACGCTTGGACGAGCAGCAGAGCAGCAGCTCCCAAGAGAATTAGGGGTGTTATAGAAAGGAGAAGATAGGATATAATTAGGCGACCCCGTATGGACATTGGCTTCCCTCTATTTCTTATGGTGTGAACGAGCCCTGCCGTCGGGCCTGCTCTCGATTTCAGGGAAGCATTGTCCTCCCCATATCAGAATGGTCTGGTCTGGAAAAACGTAAAAATAAAAAGAATTCCTCGGCAGCTCGCGGTGTGGGTTTCTCGCACCCGATAGTGCACCCATTGTGGCATAAACAGACTGCGAACGATTGTTTGACCGTTACTACCGGGGAACGAATACGAACAGCGCAATGGAAGGCAGTGGACTCGGCATGGCGGCGTCATCGCGATGGGCGGTCGAATTGAAGTCGCATCCGAGCTTGTCTATGGCACCGTAATCAGCGTCATTTGGGATAAATGGGATTACTTTCCAATAGGTGCTGCGCGGGGAACCTTATCATAAGGTATAGCGCTGGAGCCACTGGATTTCCTACGTAGAGAACCCGGTCGCCACCGGGGAAGAGTATGTCATATTTGGGTTCTTTATGTTCTTTATTTCATTTCGCCTTCTTGTCAACTCTTCAAACGCATTCCCTTTGCTTTCCCCGAGATTTGACACACTAAAAGCGATGGATCGGTTCCAACGCTGTTCTCTCGTGCCCGTTAACGTAATGATCTGGTTCGGCTCTAATTCATGTTTTTCAACGTAAAAAGGTTCATCCAGCTGCTAAAGCTGTCGTATGAACCTGTTCTCGATATATTAATATCCCATTTCCTTTAATATTTTGGATAATGTGCGCAAACGCTCGCCGATCATTTCATCATCGTCGCTCAGCGCCTGGCTGAACAGCTTAATGTCTTCATTAATTCTTTCATTGTCTGTACAAATGGCTACGGTCATGGCATCCCCTTGCAAACCAACCCGGTCGATAACGGGTTTTTGCAGGTCATACAAATCTTCGTAACGATAGGCTTCGCGAAAATGTTCCAGAGACCGACAAATTAGAATGGACAAATCCAGAACACGATGGAGAGGCAATTCCTCCGATTGTCTAGACCATTTTTCCCCCGTGTATCTCCATACCTTCGCCGAAATATCGACCTTACCTCTATCGTTCCACTGGGCCAATCCCAGGGAAAGACCTTTCGCGTCCGTGTTCCCGGCCGTTCGTCCATCAATCTTTTCATAATTTTCCGAGACGACAACAGGTTTATGTTTTAATGTTGTAGGTATTTTCATCTTTATTCCCTCTTTCCTTTCACTCATTAACTAATTTACTAAACAATGGTTTCATCTTAGCTTGGATGTTTCCGCGAGTCAAATCCGTTTTGCTTTCGGCAAAAGTCATCTCGCCTATGTCAGTTAAAGGCTTGTTCCACATAACGAAATAACACCTCGCCTTCCGCCGTCAGCCTTACTCCTTTTAACGTTCTGAAGAAGAGCTGTCCTCCCAGCTTCCCCTCCAGCTGCTTGAGGATATGGCTTACGCTTACGGCTGTTGAGTGATATACAACCGTTGCGGTCAACGCTTGCTTATTGGTCGTGATATTCCTTTCCTCCTTCCTTGGCGCTACGTGTTCGCAAACTATGCGGGGAAACGGGGAGACCGTTGGGTATGAGAAATGGTACAAGAAAACCGTCAGGGAACGAGTTGCCCTGACGGTTTTTTCTGCTTTTTCGATTGTGCTAGCAATCCCATTCTCTGCGCGTTTGGGTATTGTGAAAGGCATTTCTTGATCAAAAAATGGATTAGTGAATAACAAAATTTTAAAACGACTTGACCGACGAGAAAATCCAAGATATGATCATTCAGTAATTTAGTAAATTACTTAGCTAGTAAAAAGAATAGAGGGGATGAAATGAAAATACCTGCAATGTTAAAACATAAGGCTATTGTTGTATCGGAGAACTATGGGAAGGTTGATGGCTGATTGGCCAGAAGCACGGACCCGAAATGCCTTTCCCTGGGAGTGGCCCGTTGTTCAGCCAGGCTTTGAGCGATGATGATGAAATGATTAGCGAACGCCTGCGAGCGTTATCCAAAATTTTAAACGATATGGGGTATTAAAATGTTTGCGAATCGATATGTTCGAACGATTATCCTCTCCCGGGTGCTGCTGCAGCTGGGAATATGGATTCGGAATTATGCCGTCCTTCTGTATGTTTCCGAATTGACGCATAATAATCCGGTTGATGTATCACTGATTTCGGTTGCGGAATTTGCACCGATCTTTTTATTAGGCCTGATTGGCGGGACCTTTGCCGACCGTTGGCGACCGAAGAGAACCATGGTATGGAGCGATTTATTGTCTGGCTTGTCCGTCGTAGCCGTGCTGCTGGCGGTTATGAATGGCGGCTGGGTTGCCCTTCTGATCGGATCCTTTGTCTCTGCCAGCTTGTCGCAATTTTCTCAGCCTTCGGCGATGAAACTGTATAAGCGGCATGTGCCCGCTGAACAATTGCAGGGTGTCATGGCGATGTCTCAAACGCTGGTCGCTATCTTTATGGTGCTGGGGCCGGTCATCGGTACCTTTATATTTATTAAATTTGGTATTCACGTATCTCTGTTTTTGACGGCAGTGATGTTCCTTGGTTCTTCCTTCATTTTATTGACCCTCCCTCAAGATGGGGAGGAACCGAAGCCGGGAAAAGCCGGCGGCTTCATCAAGGAGTTGACGGATGGTCTACGTTATATTGGCTCTAATAAGTCCTTAAGAACGCTGAGTATGACATTCTCGGCAATCGGATTGGCATCTGGCTTGACTCAACCGCTTCAAATTTTCCTTGTCATCGAGAATTTAGGACGGGATAAACAATTTTTGCAATGGCTCGTGATGGCCAATGGGGCAGCCATGCTGGTAGGCGGAGTCGCCATAATCGCTGTCGCCAAGAAGTTGAAGCCACAGTTATTGCTGTTGGTCGGTTTACTTGCCAATGCAATCTGTACGGTTGGTATGGGTGCGTCACATCAAATCTGGCTGACCATCGTTCTGCTCGTGATCAGCGGATTGTTCTACCCTTGTATTCAAGGCGGAATTCAGACGCTTCTTGTGCGAAATACCGAAGGGGCGTTTATTGGCCGGGTATCAGGAGCAATTATGCCTATTTTTATGGGGATGATGGTGGTCGGCATGTTCATCTCCGGCTATCTAAAAGATACGTTCTCCTTATCAGGGGTATTTACTGCGAGTGGTGTGTTTGTGGTTATCGGAGCGCTTTTGCTGCTGCCTATTGTGATTAATAAGAGTAGTAAAGCCGAGGCAGGTCCTGCAGCATGACGGGCAAGGAGGAGAAAAAATAATGCAAGAACAAAAATATTATTTGTCACCTGAGAGACAATTAACAGATATAGAAGAAAAGCTGGTCTGGAAAAAGCCGATATCTCATAAGACCAGTGAGGAAGAACGACGCATTAGTCAAGAAGTAAAGCGGAATTGGAACCGCGGGGAAATGAAAATTGCCAACATTCTGTTAGAAGGGAATGCCGGTTCCGGCAAAACCCAATTAGCGAAAGCATTATCAGCTAGTTTTGGTTTGCCCTATACGAAAGTGACCTGCTTTGCGGATATGGATAAATCGGATATTATTGGAGCTATTTTGCCGGTCATTTCTTCTGAACAATTAGAGAAACTGGACCCTGTACTGCAAAGCGTTCTCAAAGCTCTAGATGAAAACAATGGTTTTCAAAGCACGACAGGAATTTTAATGGAAGCATTGGGGCTTACGCAGGTGCAAGCAGCCTTAAAGATGAAGCAATTGTTGAAGCTTGCTGTGGAGCAGACTAACGGTGAAGCCGTGGAGTACCGCTTTTACCCATCGGAGATCGTCAGAGCCTATCAAAAAGGGTATCTTCTCGAAATTCAAGAACCTAACGTGATTCGGGATGCTGCGGTACTCATGGCATTAAACTCTGCGCTCGAACTGGATGGAAGCATAAATCTTCCTACTGAGATTATTCGCAGACATCCGGATTTCATCGCAGTCATAACAACCAATCGCAGTTATGTAGGGGCGAGGCCGCTCAATGAAGCGTTGCGGGACAGAGTCCAACACTCGGAGAAGATGGATTTGCCTACCAAAGAAGTCATGGTCGAACGGGTGAAAGTTAAAACCGGCTATCAGGATGAAAAGGTGCTGAGCGTGTTAGCAGATACGATTAAGATTTTGGATACAACAGCGCGGGCCAATGCGATCAAGGGTGTGGCGGGCATGCGTTCCTTTTTTTACTGGACAGATGCCATTGCAGGAGGAGCCTCCGCCAAAGAATCTCTGTATCATAAGGTCATTTATAAAATAACCACGGATTCAGAGGAAATCAGAATTTTGGAGGAAGCACTTGAAAAGCACGGTCTGATTACCAATTTAGAAGCCGTGACGAGTGAGGTAAAAAAAAACGAGAATCCCGCGATGATGCCATAGAAATCAAGTCATGGGGGGATATAGGCACCACTGCCGATGATAATGAGAACATGGAAGATGAAAAAGCGGCCGCCCTAAAAAAGTCTGCGGATAGTGAAGAAAGCTCTTCCCGTGTATCCGATGACTCAACTGACATGAGAATTACGGATACCGGAGAGGATGGCCCTCCTCGATATCATCAGGCCAACCCCGAATCCATGTCGGAAGAGGCAAAACAACAAGAGCGTGATTTTCGTAAAAAGCTTAACCACGCCGCAAGAGAGATAGTGTCCGATTCCATTCACGAAAGAGTAAAGCTCATCGTCCATCGTCCAGATTACGATCAGCAACTCCAAGCGGAATATATTCGTCTAAGCAAGGAGCTTATGCCGGTTGTCCAGGAAATTGCACGAAAGACCCATCCGCTTCTGGAACATGAGACGTCTTCCGAATTTGGGCGAAATCGTTATTATGGTAGTAAGTTTCAAGCGGACAGCGTGGCTTACAAGGATTATAGGTATTTTTTCAAAAAACGGCCTCCATCCGAATCTCCTTCCCTTGTGGTTGCCATAAGAGTTGATGAATCTGCATCGATGTCCGCTTTTGGGAGATTGGAAGCAGCCAAACGGGCAGTCATTGCGGTATATGAATTTTGTCAACTATGCGATATACCTGTATTAATCTATGGCGATACGGCAGATGTTTCTAAAATGGAACAAATGTCGATCTTTGCTTATGCTGACTTCGATAAACCGGATGCTAACGATCGATTCAGGCTAATGCGGATTAAGGCTCGGAGCAATAATCGAGATGGAATGGCCCTGAGAATTATGGGGGAACGGTTAGCTGTTTCACCAGAGCAGACCAAGTTGTTGATTAGCATCAGTGATGGACAGCCCAAAGCAATAGACAATTATACGGGAAGATATGCCGTCACAGATATGCAGCAGACAATCGAGGAATATGAACGGAAAGGCATTACCTTTCTCGCTGCTGCAATCGGCCAAGATAAGGATGTCATTAGTGAGATATATGGTCATGAAAGATTTTTGGACATTACGAATTTACGTGAGTTCCCTGCAAAGTTAGTTCGGATTATTGCTCGATATATGTAATTGTCATGAATGTTCATGAGCTAGAATGAGGAGGGAATTACAATGGATATGAATAAGCGGAGGATTCTGCTTGGGGAATTCAATCAGATCAAGACATATATGGGCGTCGCCCAAATTAAAAACGAAGTCAATGGGAAAATCTTTATCGACAGCTATCCCAATTTAAAAAACAAATGGTTCACTCTGCAGATGCAGCTGAATCAAGGAAGATTCGCAAATGCCCAGTTGCAAAAAGATTGGAAGGGATTCGGAGCGGATGCGTTCACTTATGAGGTGCTGCAACAGAAGGAAACCGATAAGATCACGGATATGCGCTGGGAGCAGAAACAAATCTTGAAGTTATGGCTTCAAAAGTTACAGCCCTACGGAGACAAGGGATATAATAAGCCTCCAAAGGATTGAATGAACTACAGATTAATTTATATTAAAGGCCCGTCAATGGATTCCTTGTCGGGTTTTGATTGACTAGGTGAAATTGCCGTCTCGAAAGATAAAAGGAGGCTATATAAAATGCTAATAGAAATATTTGTAGGTTTATTACTTGGAATTGTGCTGGTCTTATTAGTACGTAAGTATAAGCAAGAAGGTTGGCTTTATTCTGCCGTTTTGGTCTCACTCCCTCTTATTTATGTTACTTACGCTCTCGTCATTGGGGATTTTAGCACAGCAGTTAAGGAACTCCTGGTTGGAGGCCCTTTTCTCATCGGTGGATTCTGGTGCTTGATGTTCCGGGTTCCCATGTCAGCCAGAATTACCGGGATACTCTGGTTAATGCATGCGTTATTTGATGTCGCACACGGGCTCTTATTCGTCAATCATGGGGTTCCAGAATGGTATCCGTTGTTCTGTGGGGCAGTTGACACTGTGATAGGATCATATTTAGTCTTATCCAAAATCTTCGCCCGCCGATTGATTTAGCTTTCCCCGCCCGACCTAAGTCTAAGTCCAGCTATGGCCCTAGGTCTGTTTTTGCAAAGACAGGAATTCCATATAATTCTAATGTGTTACGAAATAGATATCAGACCTTCTTACTAAATCAGATGAGGATGTGTTAATGGTATGTGGAAGTGGATCCGAAAAGGAATGCTTGGTTTACTGGCATTCGTTATGATTGTGATGGCAGTCGGTTATGTATACCAAAGGGTAGGACTGCGGCAAGATAGGAAGGCTTATCAACCCGTAGGGAAGCTGTATGAGATATCGGGACATAAAATGCACCTGTATACCGCAGGCGAGGGCGATACGACGGTGGTGATGGCCTCCGGTTGGGGAACGAGCAGCCCCTATGCCAGCTTTTATCCTTTATATGCAGGGTTAGTCTCGCATACCAAGATTGCGGTCTACGATCGATTTGGCTATGGATTCAGCGATGTCTCCGGTATACCGCGTAATGTTAACACCATTACAGACGAAATGCATGAGCTGTTCCAAAAGTCGGAGCTGAAACCGCCTTACATATTGGTTGGCCACTCGCTCGGCTCACTTGAAGTAATCCGTTATGCGCAGCGATTTCCCGATGAGGTTAAAGCAATCCTGCTCGAAGAGGGGGGGAGTCCCGAATTTTACTCCACGAACCCAGAGATGATCTACGTCTCGACCATTGCCAATGTTCTTCGCCAAGTAGGCGTGGCGCGGCTTCTCACGCATACGTCAACCTTCCTGAAGGGGACTGCACCCGGTGTGCCGGAGACGATTAAGGAGATGGATCGTATGGCCGTCGCAGCCAAGCTCGGCAACCGCGATATGGCCGATGAGCGGCGACAAATGAATAAAAATGCGGCGATCGTGCTCGAGGCAAAAAAGACTCTCTCGATTCCCCTTATCGTTCTTACTGCGGATGGATTCGGAAAATTGAATATGGACAGCGCTTGGCGCGACTCCCAAGCTGTCCTGCCTGCCTGGTCTACGCTTGGTAAGCAGATCATTGTTAAGGATGCCGATCATTACATCCATAACTTCCAGCCGGACTTTATGGTGAGCGAAATACTGAAGTTGGTCGAACGTTAATTACGCCTGTTCTTCTTTAAACGAGGGATCCCTTCAAGGATCGCCTCGTTTTTCTATTACTTATTATAAGTTTTATGAGGCGGTCCTTTTTAATCCGCAACGCGATTAAACAGTTGTATGGGCCGCTCATACAGATTCGCGCTCCACCCTTGCCCGTCGAATCGGCCGTGAGATGTCAGCCCCTGTGTGCAAGGTAGTATCGGTTCAACGATGGATTATCGGCCATGCAGTCCAGCCTAGCCAGGACTTGCCCTTGTTCGCAATACGCGATTCCGCCCAATCGAGCAGTCGGGCCCCTATGCCCCTGCCCTTGTATTTTCTCGCCACAACAAGTCTAAGTATGTAAGCCGCATACGTATGGAACTGCTCCCCCCAAATCATTTCAAATTCCCATTGAATCGAGAAGCATCCCGCCGGCTCATGGTCCAAAAAGGCGAGGTACACTTCCTGGAAACAGTTGCTTAAAAAATGGTTATGCACTCTTTAAGCTTACTCTCTGGAGTGTAAACGATTCCCTGTGGAAGTTGGGCAATCAAAGTGAAACTTTCTTCCTAGTTCGTTCAAGGTATCGGCCGACGGCTTAGTTTTGCCTTGTTCCATTTCAATCAATCTGCCTGAGAGATCCCAACAGCATCTGCAAAGGAAATTAGATTGAGCTTACGTTGTTGTACGGAAATTTTTTACCTTCTGCCCAATCGAGTCCATCTAGGTCCACAGCAACAAGAATGTATATTCTGATATTTGTTTTCGAATGGTGTTCTAAAACCACACCACTACTAGGTAAACCCCTTGATTCTCTAAGGAATAACAAGACTTACCTTGTGACAAAAAACGTTCCAACTAGTGATAAGGTGAATTACAACTCACATACTCCTGCGTTTCAGGTCACTTATAATGCCGCTGCCGCATGGCCTCGTACAGCACGATACCGGCGGCCATGGCCGCGTTCAGCGATTCGGCCCGTCCCCGCATCGGAATCGAGATCCGGCGGCTTACATGGGCTTCCGCCTCGGAGGAAACCCCGCTGCCCTCGTTGCCGATCACGAACCAGGTCGCCTGGGTAAGATCGGCCGTGTAGCACGTATCCTCCGCCTGCATGCCGGTGCTCAGCACCTGGACGCCGGCCTTGCCCGCCTCGGCGAGCAGCTCCGGCAGATCGGCCTCCACGACCGGCAGGTGAAACAACGAGCCCATGGTCGACCGGATGGTCTTCGGGTTGTATACATCGACCGTGCCGCGGCCGAGAATCACGGCGGTGGCCCCGGCCGCGTCGGCGGTCCGGATGATCGTGCCGAGATTGCCCGGGTCCTGGATGCCGTCGACGGCCACCACCAGAGCGTCCCTCCCGGTCAGGGAGTCGGTCCGCGGGGCGTCCGGCTTCGCGGCTATGCCCAGCACCCCCTGGGGAGTCTGGGTGTCGGAGCACTTGGCAAGTACGGCCTGGCTCACGCCGATCACTTCCTCAGCCGAGGTGAGGCGGCTCTCCACCTCTTTCGGCAGCCCTTTGTCGAGCGAATAAAGAATCGTCTCCACGGCGATGCCGGACCGGAGGGCTTCCTCGACCAGATGGACCCCTTCCAAAAGAAACTTCCCCTGGCGGTCGCGCCCGCGCTTGACCAGCAGCTCGGTCCACTGCTTGACCCGGGGGTTCTGAACCGATGTTATGTCTTGTGCCATTTTGGTTTACTCCGAATATGTTTTTTCGAATTTGATCAAATCTTCATTGCGGCCCACCACGACGAGAATATCCGTCGGCTTGATCAGCGCGTTGGCATCCGGCGTAATGTCCATGTCGTGCCCGTTTTTGATCGCCATGACGTTGCACTGGTGACGGGCCCGGATTTCGAGCTCCTTCAAGCTCTTGCCGACCAGCCGGCCGGTGGCCCGGATTTCTACGATGCTGTAGTTGTCCGAAAGCTCGATGTAATCGAGAATGTTCGGCGAAATGAGGCTGTGGGCCACCCGCTGCCCCATATCCCGCTCGGGATAGATGACCTTGTCCGCCCCCGTCTTGGTCAGCACCTTTCCGTGCAGCTCGTTCTTGGCCTTGACGATTAGGGTCGGCACCCCGATGTCCTTCAGAATCAAGGTCGTCAGAATGCTGGCCTGGACGTTCTCCCCGATCGCCACTACGACAACGTCGAAATTGCGGATGCCGATGGCCTTAAGGGCATCCTCGTCGGTGGAGTCGGCCTGCACGCAGTGGGTGACGATGGCGCTCATTTCCTGAACCCGCACCGCGTCGGAATCGACGGCCAGCACTTCATAGCCTACCTTGGTGAGCTCCTTCGCCACACTGGAGCCGAACCGGCCGAGCCCGATTACGGCGAATGTTTTCTTCATAGACCCGCCCTCCCGCCATACGGTTTCTTTCCATTTTGTCCATTATAGCACAGCCCATCCCCTTTAGCCCAAAGGGTGCATATAAGACGGCGGAGCAGAGCATAGTAAAGCAAGGAACCAAGAAACGGAGGATGAACCGCATGATGTTGAGCTTGCGTCAAGCGATCGTGAAACGGGTGGAAGGGAAGAATGCCGAGGAGCTGCGGGAAGTGATCGAGGACTCGATCCGCGGGGACGAGAAGGCCCTTCCGGGACTCGGCGTGCTTTTCGAATTTATTTGGGAGAACACCTCCCCTGAAACACGGGATGAGCTGGTCCAGAACTTGATGAAGGGGCTGCCCGAGGCTCCCGCTGCCACTTCCTAGTGCCTTAGCCGGTCACTTGGCCGGAACAAGGGAGCCCTCGCCGCATAAAAAAAGACCTTCCGGTTCCCCGGAATCGACAAAAATATCCCCTTTCGCATCGGCGAAAGGGGATATTCCTTTTAGTCCACCAGATGGCGGGGCAGGCCCATGGGCAGAAGCTCAGGAGCCTCGCAGGTGCTCTGCATGATATAGTGCCGGCCCTCGCTTGAGGCATCATGGAAGCCGTGCATGGCTTCCAGCACATGATAGGCGAGCTCGCCGTTTGCCCGGTGCGGCCGGCCGGCCTTAATGGCATGAGCCATGTCAGCCACGCCGACTCCGCGGGCATTCTCCGCGAACCCGTGCGACAGCGGCATCTCGCTCCACTCCTGCGAGCCCTTGCGCTTCAGCCGGACCGGCCCGCCGAAAGTATTCGGATCGGGGACCAGCAGCGTCCCCTCGCTCCCGTAGACCTCGATGCGGGGGAGCGTGTGTCCCCCGGGGACGTCGAAGCTTGTGAGGATCGTGCCCACCGTCCCGCTGTGGAAGTCCATAATGCCGGCCACGTGGGTCGGAACCTCCACCTCGATCTTCTCCCCGAATTTCGGCTTGCTCGTGATCGTCCGCTCCGGGAAGGAAATGCGGGCCGAGCCGGTAATGCGCTGAATCGGGCCGAGCATGGCCACAAGCGCCGTCAAGTAATAGGGACCCATATCAAACATCGGGCCGCCGCCCTGCTTGTAATAGAAGTCCGGAGCCGGATGCCACGACTCGTGACCACCCCCGGCCATGAAGGCTGTGGCTCCGACCGGCGTGCCGATCCAGCCGTCCCGGATGAGCTTGATGCTCGTCTGGATTCCGCCGCCCAGGAACGTATCGGGCGCGGATCCGACCCGCAGCCCCTTCTCGGCGGCCAGCTTCAGAATACGCTGCCCTTCTTCGCGGGTAACCGCAAGCGGCTTCTCCACGTATACATGCTTGCCCGCCTCCAGCGCCTGGAGGCACACCTCGGCGTGCGCCTGGGGGATCGTCAGGTTGATGACGATCTCGATCTCGGGATCAGCGAGAAGCTCCGCCACCGAACAGCCTTTGGCAATGCCATGCTCCTCTGCCTTGGCCTTCGCCCGCTCCACATCGAGGTCGGCGCAGGCGACCAGCTCCAGAATGTCAAAGGTGGCGGCGTTCTTGAAATAAATGCCGCTTATGTTTCCGCAGCCGATAATGCCCAGTTTGACTTTGTCCATGAGTCCTTCGTTCCTCCTATTGGGTACTATTTCGCGGCCCAGACCATCCCGCGGCGCATCATTTCCAGCGTTTCAGGCATCGCGACGATGTCCGCCTGGTGACCAAGCGAATTGTAGTAAACCTTGCCTTGTCCATAGGTTTTCGTCCAGGCCACCGGCATCTCGGTATCTCCGAAATCCGTTACCGCCAGCACCCGGATGCCCGGGTCCACATGCATGTAATACTGCTCGGAAACGACCTCGAAGTCCTTCATTCCCTGAACGAGCGGATCGTTCGGCTCCTTGATGCGCACGGTGTAGCGGATCCCGTCACCGCCCGGATGGGCTACCCACTGGCCGCCGACCATGAACTGGTATTCGGTTTCGTTGCGGAACGAATCGCCCATGCCCCCGTGGCAGCCGGCGATCCCGGTACCGTTGCGCACGGCTTCAAGCAGAGGGGTCAGCTGCTCCTTGGTGATCTGGCCCATGGTCCAGACCGGTACGATCAGATCGGTTCTAAGCAGCTTCTCCGCATCGAGAAAAGCATCCAGCGTATCGGATACTTCGACCTCGAACTGTTCCTCCCGGAGAACGCCGGCGAGAAGCTCCGCCACTTCCTTCGGCTGATGGCCGGACCATCCGCCCTGTACGATTAATGCGCTTTTCATATTGGTTTACCCCTTTCGGCTTTACATTTCGGTTAGCTTCACCCAGCGGCGTTCGTCGATGGAGCGTTCCACCGCCGCGAGCACGGCCTGGCACTGAACGCCGTCCCGGAAATTCGGAACGGGCTGGCGGTCTTCACCCAGAGCCCGCATGAATTCGAGCAGCTCGTGGGTAAACGTTTGGCCGTAGCCGATCGTATGGCCGGGCGGCCACCAGGCCTCGCTGTAAGCATGAGCGGGATCGGTCGCCAGAACGCGGCGGAAGCCCTGAACGTCCTCGGCATCGTCCGTGAAGTAAACTTCCAGCTCGTTCATGCGTTCAAAATCGAATTTCACACTGCCCTTGCTGCCGTTGATCTCGAAAGCGTTCGTGCAGCGGTGTCCGGGGGCAAAGCGGGTCGCCTCGAAGCTGCCGAGAGCCCCGTCCGCGAACCGGGCCAGGAACAGCGTGGCGTCGTCCACCGTCACGGGAGCCTTCGGGGCGTCCTTGCTCCCCTTGGCGCTCAGCCCTGTCATCGAATCGGCCGTGGGCCGCTCCTTGACGAACGTTTCGCTCATGCCGATCACCTCCTCCATCTCCCCGACCAGGAAGTGAGCCAGATCGATCAGATGGGCGCCCAGGTCGCCATGCGAGCCGGAGCCGGCAATCTCCTTCTGCAGCCTCCAGACAAGCGGGAAGTCCGGATCGACGATCCAATCCTGGAGGAACCAGGCGCGGAAGTGATGAATCCGGCCGAGTCTCCCTTCGGAGACAAGCTTCTTCGCCAGCTGGACGGCCGGAGCGAACCGGTAGTTGAAGCCGACCATATGCTTGACGCCGGCTTCTTCCACCGCCTTCAGCATCTCCCGCGAATCCTCAAGCGTAAGAGCAAGCGGCTTCTCGCAGAAGATATGCTTGCCGGCCTTCGCGGCTGCGAGCGCAATCTCCTTGTGCGCGTTGCTCGGGGCGTTGATATCGACGAGCTCGATCTCCGGGTCCGCGAGCAGCTCGCGCCAGTCGGTCACATGCGCCTCCCAGCCGAACTGATCCGCTGCCTGGCTGACGCCGTCGCGGTCACGGCCGCAAATCGTTTTCATGACGGGCTTGACCGCATCCGGAAAAAACATCGGGATGTCGCGGTAAGCCTGGCTGTGGGCCTTGCCCATGAACTTGTAGCCGACCATTCCCACCTTAACCTTCTTCACTCGATACACAACCTTTCTACGGTTCAGAGTGTAATGCATGCAGTGCCTTTTCGGGTAATGCGGATAAGGCACTATTCCCGGCTGCGGAGAATGCTGGATTCCCGAATCACGAGCCGGGTCGCCAGCTGCTCCCGAAAAACGGCTCCCGGCTCGCCCTGGTCGAGCACCTGGAGAAGCCGGTCCGCAGCAAGCCGCCCCATCTCATAGAACGGGACGTGCACGGAGGTGAGGGGCGGCTCGGTCATCCGGGCGGCGTCGGAATCGTCGCACCCGGCAATCGCCACATCGGTGCCGGTTTCGAGGCCGAGTGCCCGCAGTCCCTGCATGAGGCCCACCGCCATACGGTCGTTGGCGGCAAAGACCCCATCGACTCGCTCCCGTTCGCGGTAAACCGCCTGGGCCGCCTGTTCCCCGCTCCGGCGGCTGTAATTGCCGCCGAGCTGAAGCAGGGCGTCCGGGTCGAGTCCCGCTTCCGTCACCGCTTGGCGGTAGCCTGTCAGCCGGTCCCGGCTGTTGGAGTATTCCGGCGAGCCGTTCAAGAAAGCCACCCTCCGGCAGCCGCCTGCGATCAGGTGCTTCACGGCTTCGTAGCTGCCGCTCGCGTGATCGGCATCGACCTCGTTAAACTCCTCGTCCGGGAACCGCTGGTTGACGAGGCAGAAGGGCAGCCTGTGAGCGGCAAGGCGCTGAAGGGCTTTCCTTTCCTCCGGAAGATCGGACGCCCCGAGAATGACGCAGGCGTCCACCTTCTGGGATTGATACCACGTCGTATAATCAGCCGGTGCGCCGGGCGTTCGGAACAGAAGAAGAAGATCATACCCGTGCTCCCGGACCGCTTCCCCGATTCCGCTTAGAATTTCCGAGAAATAATAGGTGGAGAACAGGTGTACCTTGGGAACATAGGGCAGAACGACTCCCAGGTTTCCGCTCCGGCGGCGCGCAAAGCTCCGGGCTATGGCGTTCGGGATATAATTCAGTTCTTTGGCCGCGGAAAGCACCCTTTCCTTCGTCTCTTCCCGAATCGGACCCACCCTGTTAAGAACCCGGGAGACGGTCGCTTCGGAAACGCCGGCTAGATCGGCCACTTCCTTGCGGGTAACCATGCTGCTTCCCTACTTTACCATCGATTATGTACGCGCGTTCATTTTACATTCTGATGTACACGCGTTCATTTTCTCAGAGCCCTCTTTTTTTGTCAATCCTTTTGTTGGGAGCGCTGTCCTATAGGCCAAAGCAAAAAGACCGGCCCTGTTTAGGCCGGCCGTCGTCTTGTCCTCCGTCCGAACGTCAGTCCTTTCGGAGGCAGGGTTACAACCGCTTATAAGCTTTGGCGTACCGGTAAATCCGCCGGAAGATTTCCTTGTCTTTTAATGTGCGGAAAATGTATGGATCCGGCCGCGTGTTGACTTCAAGAATCCAGGGACGCACCTTTCCGTCCAGCGCCACGTCGAGTCCGACTTCCTTCACCCCGGGAAACCGGCTCCCCATCCGTCTGCCCACCCGGACCCCCAGCTCCTCAAGCTCGCGGATCTGCTCTTTCTTGCGGCTTGGCGACAGATAGGGGGTCAGCAGCTTCTCCACGGGCTTCAGCTGCCCTCCGCTGTGATAATTCGTGACGATCCTCTTCGGATGCGCTACCCGTCCGATGATGCCGGTCGTTTCCCACTTTTGATCCAGGTTGGTCTGGACCATGACCCGGAGGTCGAACGGACGCTTATTGTAAGTAAGCATCGGAATCCCTTTTTGGGCGAGATACTTCCTGCCCTTGATCACCTTGCGGAGGGCGTCGTACAGTTCGCCGTATACGCGGAAATGGTAGATCTTTTCCCCCGCCTGGTACTTGTACTTATGCCGGCGGCCTTCCCTTCTCTCCACCCTCATGACTCCCTTGCCTTGCAGACCCGAATCGGGCTTGACATAGACGGTACCGTAACGCACCAGCATATCATGCAGCGAAGATCTGGTCATCTTGACGGTCGCCGGAATGTAATCCCTTATCGCCGGATCCGGCAGAAGGGCTTCCGTCTTCCTCCACTTACTGGCTACATACCTGCTCAACACAATCTTCCCCCTTGTTCCTTGGCTTGATGAGTTAAGAATGGCTGCGGTACAGCTCGGCCAACCGTTCCGCCGTCCGCTTCCAAGGAAAACGGAGGAGGATATCTTCCCTTGCCTTCTGCCCAAGCTGCTTGGCGAAGACGGGATCCTTGAAGAGCTTCTTCAGCTGCCGGCTGAAGCCCTTGGGGCTCCGGTAATCGCGGACCAGCAGTCCGTTCTTCTTGTGGCGGACGATTTCCTTGATTCCGCCCATGCCGGAGGCGACGATCGGCAGTCCCGTGGCCATCGCCTCCACGTTGACGAGCCCGAAGGCCTCATGCTTCTGGGAGGGACAGACGAAGCAGTCCGCCCCCCAGTAAAGCTCATGCATGTCGGGATGCGGGACCTGACCGGCGAAACGGGCGGAGACCCCGAGCTTATGGCTCAGCCGCCGCATGGAGCGGGCGTAAGCGGAATCGGCCGTGCCCGCCACGAGAAGCCCGACCTTCCGGCGGGAGCCCATCCGGCGGACGGCGCGGATGAGCACATCGACTCCTTTGCGAGGGATGATCCGGCCGGCATAGGCCACGACAAACTTGCGGCCGAGCCGGTACCGCTTGCGCACCCTGCTCCGTTCCCTGTCCGTGGGCGGCCGGAACCGGTCGCTGTCCACCCCCAAGTGGACATAGCGGATGGAAGGCCGCAGACCGGGAAATCTGCGGGTGAGCTTTTTCTTGAGGGAGGCGCTGTTGCCTACAATCAGATCGGCCTTCTCCAAATCCTTCTGCACGCGTTTCTTGCTCACATACGTCAGGGAATGGAGGAACACGGATACGGGCGTTTGGGGGAAGCTCCTCTTCACCATAGGCAGAAAACGGGGGCGGTTGTCCACCTGAATCCAGTCGAATTCCTTGCCTTCCATATACGCGATGACATTCGACAGGTACGCCATCGGGTCTCCGGAGGGAACGCGGATGATGGTTAATTCCCCTTCCGTTGTGGTGCCGTTCAGTCTGGAGGACGTACGGCTGATCAAGGTGACTTTATGCTCCTTGGCGAGCTCCTTAGCGACAGCCAGCATGCAAATCTCCACCGAGCCTCCCCGGGAAGGAACCGGTAAGGTTTCCGGCGCAATCATGCAAATATGCATTTAGACACACCCTTAGCTCTTTGTACGGACGCCTCAATACCAACAGTTTATGACCCGGCTTGTATTTGGGAAGGGCCAATGGACAGGGGGATTCGCCGGATTGCAGGTGTTCGAAACTTCCCTCACGCCAAAAAGCCGTCCGGAAGCCCGGTTTCGGGCTTGGGACGGCTTTCTTACGGTATGGGGGCGGGTTCGCCTTTCTCAAGCGGATCCCTTCCCGGATGGCAGGCGAAGCTGCAGGCGGCCTCCGCTAAACGGGGTCCGAATCGAGCTTGCCATGCGCCCTGCGCTGGGCGGCTAAGCCTTGGCCGGTTCCAAACGGGCCATATCCGGCCTGTATTCCACATACGTCGGGTTATGGCCGCAAATCATCAGTCCTTGTCCCCAGTTGACATGGACGTTCTTCTCCGGAAGATCCATCGGATCCCGGAACTGATACAGCACGTTGCGCCTCGTCCGGGAGCTCCGGTTGACGTTCGAGCCGTGAACGGTCAAATAGTTAAAGAAGAGCACGTCTCCCGCCTCCGCCGGACAAGGGGTTCCCATCGAGATGGGGTATTCCTTGTGGCTTAAGAAATGCGAGCCTACATGAGGCATCGGGCCGTTCTTGTGAGAGCCCGGAATGACGTGGAGGCAGCCGTTCTCCTCGTCCGCGTCGTCGAGATGAAGGCTTCCGGCCATCATCGTATGGCTGACGTGAGGAAAATAAGGCTGATCCTGGTGCATGGGGAAGGCGGCGCCGTTCTCCGGCGGCTTCACCAGCATCTTGCTATGGTGAAGCTGAACGTTCGGCCCGATCAGCTTCGACAGGACCGCGCGCATGTTCGGATGAACGGCGGCACGGGTGAAGGCCGCATCCTGGTAATGAACGTCGTGGAAACCCTTCAGCACCAGCTTCTTCATCTCCTCGGGAGAGAGAAAGTCGTTGTTCCAGGCGCTGTTGCGGTCATACTTCGATTCGGCCGCGCGTTGAAGGATGCCGTCAAGAGCGGTTCTCATCTCGGCCACTTCCTCCGCGTTAAAGACCTTTTTGACGAGAAGGTACCCATTTTCTTTGTAAAATTCCACATCTTTCTCACTTATCAAGTTATTCGCCTCCCTGGTCAATCTCTGAATTTGTCTATATTATAGAGGGATAAAGCGTTTGCGGTCTTTGCATACGGAAGACACTTTTTTGCACAAATCAGCCATAAAGGAATGGGATTATGTACAAGGACGCCTGCCGGAATGCCTCTCTCGTGTTGAATGTGGAAGCACTCACCCTGCCGGGAAACGGAGTCTCGTTTCAGGTGCATTACTGGGGGGCCCAGCCTGCGCATTACGATAACCCGGTCCATCGTCATTCCTTCTTCGAGGTGTGCTATGTTCTAGAAGGAACGGGGGCTTACCTCGACGACGGGGAATGGTTCGAGCTGCGGCCCGGTACCCTTTTCTGCTCGCGCCCGGGCATTTGGCACCAGATCCGAAGCCAAGAGGGCCTGCTGCTGCTGTTTACGGCGTTTGAGGCCGATTCTTCTCCTCTCTCCCCTGAGGAGAAGGAACGCTTCCGCAAGCTGGGGCAGACCGAAAAGCGGGTGGTCCACGATGCGGAAGAGTCCGTATCCGCCCTGATCTGGCGCTCCCTTCACCTGAGGGCGGCCCGGGCGGTGCCGAATGACGGGCTGGTCCGGTCGCTCGCCTACTCGCTTCTCGCCTCGCTGCCCGACCTTTTTCTCGGCAAGGAAGCGGTCCCTGATATCCGTCTCCAGGCCAAGAAGCTGCCTTCGGTACAGCTCCATCAGGCGAAGCTGTTTATTATGGACAACCTTTCCCGGCCTCTGCACCTCGAAGCGGTGGCGGACTACCTGCACCTCTCCTCCCGCCACTTGTCGCGGCTCTTCTCGGAGGAAACGGGCCTGACCTTCACCGCCTACGTCAACCGGGAGCGGATATCCCGCGCCGTGGGCCTGCTGAAGACGACCACACACACCATCAAGGAGGTGGCGCAGTTTACCGGCTTTGAGACCGTCCATTATTTCACCCGGGTGTTCACCGCGGAGATGGGCATCCCGCCCGCCCGATTCCGCCGGGAACAGCTGGAACGCGGTCCGGACAACGGGTAGCCGGTCAGGGCAGCCCGGCCTTCGGGTTCTTGTGTCACAACAAACGGCAGCCTTGTCGGCTGCCGTTTTCCGCGTGATATATCCTGCTTTCTCTGCTGATTTATTCAGTACCGACCTAAGGAAAGAAGCACACCATAGGCGTGCCCCTTCCTTTGCTGCTATTCCTTATTCATCGTGCTGATGTCGATTACAAACCGATATCGCACGTCGGAAGCCAATACACGCTCCCATGCTTCATCAATCTGATTGGCGGAAATAACCTCGATCTCAGGAGCAATGTGGTGTTCCGCACAAAAATCCAGCATCTCCTGCGTTTCGCGGATTCCCCCGATCATCGATCCGGCAAAGGACCGGCGGTGACCGATCAGGGAGAATACATTAACGGACAACGGCTCCGCCGGTGCGCCGACATTGACGAGCGTGCCGTCCAGCGCCAGCAGTGAAAGGTAGGCATTCATATCGACTTTCGCGCTGACCGTATTGACGATCAGGTCGAACGAACCGGCCAGTTTCTTGAACGTTTCCGGATCGCTCGTGGCATAATAATGATCGGCGCCAAGCTTCAGCCCGTCCTCTTTCTTCTTCAGGGATTGAGACAGAACCGTCACCTCCGCCCCCATGGCATGCGCCAGCTTCACCGCCATATGTCCCAGTCCGCCAAGTCCCACGACCGCTACCTTCTTGCCGGGAGCAGCTTCCCAATGGCGCAGCGGCGAATACGTCGTAATGCCGGCGCACAGCAGCGGGGCGGCGGCGTCAAGCGGAAGCCCGTCCGGAATTCGAACCACAAAATCTTCCGTTACGACGATATGAGTAGAATAACCGCCCTGTGTGTATTGCCCGTAACGGTCGGTTGCGGCATAGGTGCCTGTATTTCCTTCCAGGCAGTACTGCTCCTCTCCATTGTGGCAGTTCACGCACTCCCCGCAGGAGTCGACCATGCAGCCAACCCCCACCCGGTCGCCAACGGCATACTTGGTGACGTCCGAACCGACCTGGGCGACAAGGCCCGCGATCTCGTGACCCGGAACGAGCGGGTACTGGACCGGTCCCCATTCGCCGCGGGCCGTGTGAATGTCGGAGTGGCAGATCCCGGCGTATTTTATCTCTATTAGAACATCGTGCGGCTGAAGGTCCCTGCGCTCAATAGTCGTGAGCTTGAACGGACCATCTGGGCTGAATACAGCGCGTGCATTAGCATTAATCATGGTATAAGTTCCTCCACTTCATGATGGTATAAATAATTCCTGATTAATCAACACCTGTTTATTATAAAGGAAACAAGGATGGTTTCAATGGTTAAAAAACCGCCATTCGTTGTTTATTAAACAAATTAATAAAGATTGATTTATTATTAATCTATTTTTTGAATAGTCACCGTAAAATCACCTTTCGTATCTTGAAGCTTTTTTGTGAATTCTTCCAGTCCGGATTCGATCTTCCCTAATTTGACAAGTCCGCTCGAATAACTCCAGTCTTTATAATACAGGTTCACATCTTTCCAAGGAGCGTAATAGCCCAAATCTCCAACCTCCGGATCGCTTCCTGGTGGCGCATCTTCTGTAGATAATTCTTTTTCCAGGATGGTCAGTTTTTCGAAGCCGCCAAACTCCTTAAAGGTTAGCGTTAACGGGAGCCTGGACAGAAAGTCGCGGCTTGTCGGATTATCATACATTTTCACAATGAATTCATCAGGATTCATTATTAATTTTATCCTTACCTCTTTCGCGCTCTGATTATCTGGGTTCGAAGAAGCAGAAGGTTGGTTGGCTTGGAAGCTGGACTCCTCTTTTCCCCCGCAAGCCGCAAGGGAAGCGACCATCACCAAAGCGAGAAGCAGATCTAATCCCTTTATCATTCGGTTGGTATCCCCCTATGCCATTCATCGATTATTCCACAAACCTATATCTGTTGTTCAGTATCTTATACAAAGTTATTTACCCCGGAAGTTTTCGAGTAGGGGCGAATCTATCCTTTCGGAGGGTAAGGACGGCAAAACTCAATAGGATAGATAGGAAGCCTGCAATTACGACATAGGATGTACCCATTCCCGTTATAAAGAACCCACCTGCCGCTGCACCTAAGGTTGTTCCTACGTTGGTGGACGATAAAAATAACCCATTAGCGAAATCCGGTGCCTCCGGAGCGGCGGACGTCATTAAATATTGATTCAGATTCCCCCCCATACCGGCTAAAATTCCCCAAATCAGCGTAATGACCACCATAGGCTGGCTAAACGGTCCCAATAAAAATAACGCGAGGTAAACGCCACCCAAGGCAAAAGGAAAAGATCCTACCCATTTAATGGCATGCTTCGTAAGCAGCTTTCCTGCCAATACGTTTCCCACCATATTAGCGCCGCCGTATAGGAATAATAGGAAACTAATGGGATTCGGAGACATATGCGTTACCGCCTTCAGATACTCCGCAAAATAACTATAAACGCCAAATACAGCGGAGTTTAACAATAGGACAGCCGCTGCAGAAATCCAAGTGATGGGTTTCTTTACGATGGACAATTGAGCCCCGTAAGAAAGTCTTCCCTCAACAGGCATAGAAGGGACAAAGAGCAAGGTGGCAAGGAAGACCATGCCGTTTACAACAGCAAAGAATATCATCGCCATTTGTAAAGAAAAAGCACTCGCCATAAAACTCGCGATGGGTACACCGACTACCATACCGGCGGAAACCCCAATAAAGACCTTTGAAACGGCCTTGGGAGCTTCTTCCTCGGTAACCGAGTTAGCGGCTACGGTAAAGGCCAGCGAGCAATAAACCGGATGAAAGAAGGCGGGAATAACACGGGCAAGCAGGGCAACCGTGAAGGTAGGCGCCCATACGGAAACAACGTTCCCTGCAACGAAAACACCAAGTACGAGCAACATCACCTTCTTCCGGTTGATCCCCGAAAACAATAACGGCATTGTAGGACCAGACACGGCTACTCCTATGGCAAAAAGACTCACCAACCATCCTGCTTGTGAAATACTGACATCAAAGTGTTCCGCAAGGGAGGGCAAGATTCCGATCACCCCCATTTCGGTATTTAAGATGCCGAACACGCCCAGGGTTAAGATGAAAATCAACAAATGCTTTTGGTTAGTCAATAGAAACACCTCGATTTAAAGATTTGCGGCATCGGGAAGTTAGACAAGAAACGGATAAACGAAATCTATTGCTTAATCAACTTACGTCTATTATTATAGAGAAGAGATCCGAATGTTCAATGGTTAAAAAACCGGGTTTTGTTGATAGATCAACAAAACGAAGGAAGATGTTTATTATTTAGAAAGTCAGGTGGAATTTTCGATGGCCAAGGTGGACCGACGCATTCTTAAGACACAGGAATCCTTGAAAAAAGCGGTCATTGAGCTGATGACCGAAAAAAACTTCGATGACATTACCATTCAGGAAATCGCTGACCGGGCAAACGTAAACAGGGGAACCATCTATCTTCATTACCAGGACAAATTCGATTTGTTGGATAAATTGATCGAAGCCCATATTCAAGAAATTAGGGAAATGGGGGAATGGGCTTGCAAGCTGGATTGGAGCCATGCCCTTGAACCTTTCTTTGAATACTTCGCGAAAAATTACTTGTTCTTTTCGACCATGCTTGCGAGCAAAGGAGCGCCTTCCTTCCGCACCCGGCTGCTGGAATTTATTATGGAAGGTTTTAAAGGGGAAATGGACAATGAGGGTGGAAGAAACGAGGAGTTATATGAGGACGTTCTGCTGCAATACGCCGGAAATGCTTATGTAGGGGTAATCGAATGGTGGATCCGGAACGAGATGCCTTATCCCCCTCAGACCATGGCGAAACAAGCCGGGACTCTGTTGGGAAGAACTTTATAGGTTGGAAAAGCAAAAGTGTCCCGCCTAATGGCCGGGACACTTTTGTCTTTGTATAGAGGAATCAACATCTGCAAGGACCGGAGAAAATGTCCTCCGGGGCCTGCTCCCCCACTTAGGGAGCGGTCTCCAGAAACTTCGCCGTCGGGTTCTTCTCCATCGAGGTGCGAAGGGCATACTCATTCTCGAACAGGGCCACGTAGTTGTCCTTCTTGTCCTTCACGAGCTGCGAGTTGACGCGGAATTTACTCGGGTCGATCTTGTCGTCGACAATCCAGCGGGCGAACTGATAATTCGTCCTGTGCAGCTGGATTTCCACGCCGTATTCCGCCCGCATCCGGTGCTCGAGCACCTCGAACTGCAGCTGCCCGACCACGCCGAGAATCGTATCCTCGAAGCCGATCGTACGGAACACTTGGATCGTGCCCTCCTCCGTCAGCTGGTCGATGCCCTTCTGGTACTGTTTATGCTTCAGCGCGTTCTTGACCGTTACCTTCGAGAACAGCTCCGGCGAGAAGGTCGGCAGCTCGTCGAACTCCAGCTCCCGGCCTTGGGCGAGCGTGTCGCCGATGCGGAAGATCCCCGGGTCGAACAGCCCGATGATGTCGCCCGGATACGCGTTCTCGACGATGTCGCGGTCTTGGGCGAGAAACTGCTGCGGCTGCGACAGCTTGATCTCCTTGCCGACCCGCACGTGCTTCACCGCCATGCCGCGCTCGAATTTGCCCGACACGATGCGCAGGAACGCGATCCGGTCGCGGTGAGCCGGGTTCATGTTCGCCTGGATCTTGAAAACGTAGCCGCTGAACTTCGGCTCCGTCGGCTCGATCGGTCCCGCCGAGCTGTTGCGCGGCTCCGGCTTCGGCGCCATCTGCAGGAAGTTGTCGAGGAACGTCTGCACCCCGAAGTTGTTGATGGCGCTGCCGAAGAAGACCGGGGTCAGCTCGCCGCGCAGCACCTTCTCCATGTCGAGCGGGTCGCCCGCCACGTCGAGAAGCTCCAGGTCCTCGCACAGCTTCTTGTGAAGGAACTCACCGGCGATTTCCTTCACCAGCGGGTCCTCATAGCCGTCCACCTTGCGGACGCTGATGTTCGTATGCTCATCGCCCTGGAACAGCTCCACCTGCGTTTGCGCCCGGTCGTACACGCCGTTAAACTGCTTGCCCGAGCCGATCGGCCAGTTCATCGGGTACGAGCGGATGCCGAGCACTTCTTCGAGCTCCTCTAGCAGCTCGAACGGGTCGCGGCCCTCGCGGTCCATTTTGTTGATGAAGGTAAAAATCGGGATCCCCCGCTTGCTGCAGACCTGGAAAAGCTTCTTTGTCTGCGCCTCGACCCCTTTGGCCGAGTCAATCAGCATGACGGCACTGTCCGCCGCGGTCAGCGTGCGGTAGGTGTCTTCCGAGAAGTCCTGGTGACCGGGCGTGTCGAGAATGTTGACCCGGCAGCCCTCGTAATCGAACTGCATCACGCTGGACGTAACCGATATCCCGCGCTGCTTCTCGATCTCCATCCAGTCGGAGGTGGCGTGCTTGCTGGCCTTGCGGCCTTTAACCGTACCCGCGAGGCGGATGGCTCCCCCGAACAGGAGCAGCTTCTCCGTCAGCGTCGTTTTCCCCGCATCGGGGTGGGAAATGATGGCGAAGGTGCGTCTTTTATCAACTTCGCTTTGAAGCTCTTTCTCTATGGAGGTAGACATGAAGGTAATTCCTTTCGTTATTCAGAATCTTGGGAAGAGTTGCGGAAAGCGGCTACGCCTTTCGGAGCGCCACCTTCCATTCGGAGCCTGCAATCCAGGAACGGGAGGTGAACTCCCTGGCGCGGACGACGACCTTATCTTCAAAAACCTGGACGTACAGCCCCTGGGCTTCGTTCTCGCGGTCGTTCTGGAATTGCCGGTTCAGCACCCGTCCGACGGACGAGTTCTGGAACCAATGGAAGCTTTCTTTTACATAGTGAGGCTGGCCGTTCTTGAAATCCTGATGGGTATGGCCGGAGAACACGAAGACATTCGGGTGCCCCTTCAGAATGGCGCGGAACCGCTTCGCCGGAATGACCCGGTGCGCCCCTCCGTCACTGCCGGCTTCGGGCAGCGGCTGATGAATCATAACGAACACCGGACGCCCTTTCTCCTGCCCGGCAAGCTTAGCCTCGAGCCACTTCAGCTGCTCCTCCGAATACCAGCAGCCCTCGCTGACCTCCGGCTTCTCCTGAACGTAAGCCTCCTGTGACATCATGAGGAACGTGAACCCGTTCACTTGTCCTTCGCTGTAAGGCTTCTCCACCTCGAAAAATTGCTGGAAAGCCCGGCGCGAGCCTTCGTCCGTCTTGCCGTTCGGCATCGTCTCCCGGCTGAAATTATCCGATTTGTCCATCCAGATATTATAGTAATCGTGGTTCCCCATGTTCGCGTAAACCGGAGGAAGCTTGTATTTCTTCATTACTCCGGCGAGCTCCTTGTAATCCCGGTCCCGCCCGTAATCCGTCTGATCTCCGGTCATAATGACCGCTTCGACCCGCGTTTCGAATGCCTTAAGGTCATCGAAGGCATGGCGGAGATGCTGCGCCCGTTCCGGCAGATCGGGATTGATATGAAGATCGCTCAATATCGCAAAAGACAGCAGAGCCCCGCCCGTCTCCGCAGCCCCAATGAAGGCCTGCCGACCGGGGGATGGCTCTGCCGTCGCGGCGGCTGCCACACTCTCGCCTTCCGGGGCGGTAACCGGCCGGGCGAATCTCCATAATCCCGTTAAGCCGATCGCCCCGGCCGCTGCCGTTCCCAGCAGCCAGCGCAAAAAAGCGCGTCTGTCCATAGCACCCTTCCTTCACTCTATGCCTATAGGGAAACCCGAACCGACCGAGCCGCATGATGACTTACAATGGTACCCCTCCGTTACAGGGCCCTCTCTCCCTTATCGGAATAGGCTTCCGGGTAAAGGGTCGATGGCCGTATATCCTTCTATTATAGCCTTTTTCCCGCCTGCTGCACACCACTCCCTACCGTTCCCGGTAAAAAACCTTAAGCCCGATGTCCCGGCCGTAATTGCCGAATCCCCGGCCGAACAGGGTGAGCCCTCCCACATGCCTGGCGTTCGGCTTCACCTCGAACCTCAGCGTCCACTGCTTAAGGCCGGGCTCAAGCTCGGCGATCTTCACCTTGGACAGCTCCTCTCCGTCGAGAAAGGTTCCCTCGTTCGTCACCCGGAGAATTTTGAGGAAGCCGTATTGATTAATGTTGGCCGGCCACCATTCCGGCGTGCAGGCTCCCCGCTGTCCTCCGAAGTCTCCCGGGCTTGTCCACGTGCCGATCTCCTTCCCGTTGATGGAGAAGGTGATGTCCGAAGGCCACTGCTCGTTAATGCCCGGCGCTTCGGAGCCGAGCTCGAAGGACAGCTCCAGTTCCTCGGGAAGCTGGCTCGCCAGCAAATAATTCGGAATCTTGTATTCGACGAAGCCCTGGCCGAACCAGAGAATGCCGGCGTTGACTCTTTCCGGCTCATAGAAATAACGGGGATCGTCGAACTGGCCGATCATCTTGGCCGTCGTTGCCAATCCGCATGTCGGCCGGATGTCGAAGTCGGTATAATGGCCGACGGGAACCGTCGCCTCCACGAACGGCCTTTCGAGCCCGCGCCCAGCCGGGAAAGCCACCTCCAGCCGGTTCACGGCGAGCCGGCAAACCTTCTGGTTGCCTCCGCCGGACCTTCTCGGTTCCGCCACGATCAAGCCGGCCTGCTCCAGCTTCCGGACGTGCATGGACATGATCGCACTGCTTAAGCCCAGGCTCTCCGCCAATTCCTTGACGTTGTGCTCCTTAACCGAGAGCAGCTCGATCATTCTAAGCCGGACCCGGCTCGCCAGCGCTTCGTATACCGGAAGCCATTCCTCCGCTGCGGTAATCTTCATCCGTCTGTCTCCCTCTCTTCCATTCGTTAACCTATATATTAATTACTTGCGTGGGCTTAAGCAAGCCGGGTTTATTTATTAGTCGCAAGTCCAGAAAGAACTTGAAAAATTTTAGGATGGAGTTATAATCTAAATATTAATATCTTTACTATTTAATTAATATTTATATTAATTTATTAGGAGGACTTATCATGACGCTAACCGGTAAAGCCACCCTGACCGTGGACAAATCTTTCCGACTTGGGGAAATTGACAACCGCTTGTACGGCTCGTTTATCGAGCATCTGGGACGGGCGGTTTACGGCGGAATTTACGAGCCCGGTCATGCGGCCGCGGATGAAAGCGGTTTTAGGAAGGATGTCATCGATCTCGTGAACGAGCTCCAGGTTCCGATCGTCCGTTACCCGGGAGGGAATTTCGTCTCCGGCTACAATTGGGAGGACGGGGTAGGCCCTAGGGAGCAGCGCAAGAAGCGGCTCGACCTCGCCTGGAAAACGCTCGAGACGAACGCGGTCGGCACGAACGAATTCGCTGACTGGTGCCGCAAGGTGAACGCCGAGGTGATGATGGCGGTTAACCTGGGCACCCGCGGTCCCGACGAGGCCCGCAATCTGGTGGAATACTGCAACCATCCCTCCGGCACCTACTGGAGCGACCTGCGGATCTCCCACGGCTACGAGAAGCCGCACGGCATCCGTACCTGGTGCCTTGGCAACGAGATGGACGGCCCCTGGCAGATCGGCAGCAAGACGGCCGAGGAATACGGCCGCATAGCCTGCGAAACGGCCAAGGTGATGAAATGGGTCGATCCGACGATCGAGCTCGTCGCCTGCGGGAGCTCCAGCCGGTCCATGAAGACCTTCCCCGAGTGGGAAGCGACGGTCCTGGACCACACGTACGAACACGTTGAGTATATTTCCCTCCATACCTATTACGGGAACCGGGACAACGACACCCCGAACTTCGTCGCCCGCTCTCTCGACATGGACAGCTTCATCCGTACTGTCATCTCCACCTGCGACTATATCAAGGCCAAGAAACGCAGCAAGAAAACGATCAACCTGTCCTTCGACGAATGGAACGTGTGGTTTCACTCGAATGACCAGGACAAGAAGATCGCTCCATGGACGGAAGCGCCTCCTCTCCTGGAAGACGAGTATACCTTCGAGGACGCCATCCTTGTCGGCTGCATGCTGATCACGATGATCAATCATGCCGACCGCCTGAAGATGGCCTGCATCGCCCAGCTGGTCAATGTCATCGCCCCGATTATGACCGCAAACGGCGGCGAGGCCTGGAGGCAGACGATCTTCTTCCCGTACCGGGACGCCTCCGTCTACGGCCGGGGAGTCGCGCTGCAGCCAATCGTCTCCTCGCCTAAATACGATTCCAAGGATTTTACCGATGTTCCCTACCTGGAGTCGGCCGTCGTCTACAACGAGGAAGCCGGGGAGCTCACGCTATTCGCCGTCAACCGCAGCCTGGATGGAAAGCTTCCTCTCGAAGCCGATCTGCGGAGCTTCGGCGGGCTGAAGGTCATCGAACACCTGGTTTACGAAAACCAAGATCCGAAAGCGGCCAATACCCGGGAGAATCCGGACAACGCGATTCCCCATCAAGGCGGCAATGCTTCCGTGGACGGCGGCCGCCTGACCGCCGAGCTGCCTGCCTTCTCCTGGAACGTCATCCGGCTGTCGGTCGTTCAGTAAAGCCCAGCCCAGAATGCGAAAAAGCTGTGAGTCCTGCCTTCGGGCAGACTCACAGCTTTTTTAATTGGCTTTTGGTTAACCATCAGCCGGATAGGTTCCTCGCAAATGTCTTAAGGCTTCAGAACAACCTTAATGCAGTCCTCCTGCTTGTCGTCGAACACTTGATACGCATGAGCCGCTTCCCCGATCGGCAGGCGGTGTGTGATGATGTCCGTCGGGTCGATCTGCCCGTTCTTGATCTGGTTGTACAGCTCGGGCATGTAATGGATAACCGGGGCCTGTCCGGACTTCAGCGTAATGTTGCGCTCAAACAGACGGCCGAGCGGAAACATGTTGTATTTCAGGCCGTACACCCCGATCAGCTGGATGGTGCCGAACTTGCGGACGACGTCCACCGCCAGGTCAATGGCGCTTAAGGAGCCTCCTTGAAGCTTCAGCTTCGTCTGCACCTTCTCCATGACCGACTTCTTGGCATCCATCCCCACGCAGTCAATGACCACGTCGGCTCCACCGCCGGTAATTTCCTTCAAATGGCCTTCGATCCCCTTCTGCTCCTCAAAGTTAAAGATCTCTACGTTATTGGTCCGCTTCGCGTGCTCCAGCCGGTAGCCCACATGATCGACGGCGATGACGCGTCTTGCTCCCTTCTGCCAGGCGAACTTCTGCGTCAGCAGGCCCACCGGCCCGCAGCCGAGCACGATCACGGTATCCCCCGGCTTAACGCCGGCATTCTCTACGCCCCAGTAAGCGGTTGGCAGAATGTCGGAAAGAAAGAGAAGCTTCTCATCCTCCATCTCGGCATCCTCCGGCACGACGAACGGCATGAAGTTGCCGTAAGGCACGCGCAGGAGCTCGGCTTGACCGCCCGGCCAGCCTCCGTAACTGTCGGAGTAGCCCAGGTACCCGCCCGTGTCCTTCGTATCGTTGGCGTGGTCGCACTGGCTCTCCATCTCATGCCGGCAGAAGAAGCATTGGCCGCAGGAAACGTTGAACGGGATGACGACACGGTCTCCCTTTTGGACCCGGGTCACGTCCGGCCCGACATCCTCAACGATGCCCATCGGCTCGTGGCCGATGACATAATCGCCGTGCATGCCGGGGATCTCGCCGTGATAAATATGCAGGTCCGATCCGCAGATCGCTGTGGTGGTCACCCGGACAATGATATCATCCTTCTTCTCGATCCGGGGATCCGCCACATTTTTGACTTCAATCGATTGAGTTCCTTGGTAGGTAACAGCTTTCATCATCTTGCCCCTTTCCGTGCTTAAACTGGAGTGCGCCGCCTGAAGGACGAGGACTCCCTAACCTCTTACCCAAACGAAGGGGTAACGAAAAAACCGTTCCGGGCAGGAACGGTTTATGCGGGGTGGCGGGGAACCTTTTTATCGCGGCAAAGCGGTTTCCTGCCCTACCACGTCTTGTAGCCCGTCGATCCGGGACCGCCCCCTTGGATCATCTCCATGACGGGAATGGTGTAAGCGATCAGGATGAGCACCACCGTGATGCCGAGCCACAGGCTCCACCGTTCCAGAATGCGCGGAGTGGCCGCTTCCGGCTCCATCGGCTCGCCGATCGGATAATCCGTATGGCCCTTTGGGGCCTTGAGGAGAGCCAAGAGGTTATAAATCATGAGGAGCACGGCGGCAAAAAGAATCATGCCTCCGATCGCCATCGCCACGTGGTAAGGCATCCACAGAACGGCGTCCGGGTGGTTGTCATAGGTCGTGTACGCCGTGCGCCGGGGGGACCCGAGCAGCCCGACCGTATGCATCGACCCCGACATGAAGAACATTCCCACGCACCAGAGGATCGTCTGAATAAGCCCCAGCTTGTTAATCCGCGGCGTCAGCACCCGGTTCGTCACGACGGGAAGGAGCCAATAGGCGATTCCAAAAAAGGTTAGGGCTACACTCGTCGCCACCGTCAGATGGAAATGCCCCGTCACCCAGAGGGTGTTGTGAACGACGGCATCCATCTGGTTGCTCGCATTGATCAGCCCGCCGGCGCCTGCCGGGATGAAGACGAGCATGCCCATGAACGGGGCAAAGAAGCGGACGTCCTTCCAGGGAAGCGTTTTGACCCAGCCGAACAAGCCTGTGGCTCCCTTGGCCCGGCCGCTCAGCTCAAAGGTAGCGAAGAGCGAGAACGCCGTCATGAGCGACGGAACGACGACCATAAAGGTGAGGATGACCTGGAGAAACTTCCATTCGGATGAGATGCCGGGCTCCATAAGCTGGTGATGGAAACCGACCGGGATCGAGAACAGAAACAGCAGGAGAAACGACAAGCGGGCCAGCGCGTCGCTGTAGATCCGCCCCCCGATGAGCTTCGGGATGATGACGTACCAGCAAATATAGGTCGGCAGCAGCCAGAAGTAGACGAGCGGATGGCCGAAGTACCAGAACAGCGTGCGGCTTAAGAGAACATTGACCGTCTCCACCCAGCCGAACGACCACGGAATGAGTTGGAGCAGCACCTCCGCCGCGACGCCGAGGGTCGCTACCTGCCACAGCAGCATGGTGATGACGGCCATGAAAGCGAACAAGGGAGTGAGCTTGCCCGAATGGGTTTTCTTCCAATAGCGGTACTGGTAAAAGACGCCCCAGCCGCTGATCCAGCTGCCCACGACGACGAACACGAGGGCGACATAGAAGTAAGGGGAAGCCTTCATCGGAGCATAGAAGGTGTACAGGACCGTCGCCTTGTTAAGCAGGATCAGGATGGTGCCGAGCACCGTTCCGAACGCCATCAGGCCGAAGCCGGCCCAGGCTCCTCTGCGGACAACGGACAGCAGGCTGCCGCCCGTCGTGTGCGACAGGCCGGAGTACAGGAAGCCGATGATGAAGAAGGTGGTGAAAATAAGCGCCATCAGCACCCCGTGGGCGGTCAGAAGCTGGTAATAGCCGATGCCCGCCGGCAGCGTCAGCACCCCTCCCCTGACCATCCCTTGAAGGACGCCGGCGATTCCTCCCAAGAGAAGTGCCCCGAAGGCGAACAGGATGTGGGCCAGCACCAGCCCGCCGTCACGGCGGTCGAAGGGCTTGGCGGAAGCATTTTGCGGTTGAATAGGATCCATGGTGGATACCCCGTTTCTTAGGCGCCGGACGTAAGCCCGGCTTATTTCGTCTGCCGGCTGCGGGAGGCAGCCCGGCCGGATAAAAAGTCCGTTACTTCACGACGATAACCGTCTTCATCCATTCGTGGGCCGCGCCGCAGTACTCGTTGCAAAGCACCAGGTACTCGCCCGGCTTCGTGAAGGTGTAGGTCGCATGGTTGATCTCTCCGGGCAGGATCATCATGTTGACGTTAGTCCCCGGAATTTCGAAGCCATGAACGACATCCGAGCTCGTGATCGTAAAATGAACCGTGGACCCTGCCGGAACCTCCATCCGGTTCGGGGAATACCCGAAGGTGAAGGCCGTCATGACCGCCTCGTACTCGTGATCTCCCGTCTGGCGGAGGCCCGGCTTGTCAAAGGGAGCGGTTGTCTTCACTTGGGCCGGATCGATCTTGTGATCGTGGGCGTGGCTCGTCGGCGGCGCCATGCCCATGGCGAAGGCGGACACTCCGATCACAAGCAGGAAGACGGCCAGCATGGCCATGCCGAACGCGAGCCAAATTTTTTCCAATCGGTGAATGTGCATGGGATTCCCTCTTTTCTAAATGCTGGTTGGCGTTCTTAGTTCCGGTAGAGGAACAGCAGGAAGACAAGCACCCACGAGGCGGCTAGGAACCCGCCCAGCAGAAGCACGGCGGCAAAGGTTCCTTTCAGCGCAGGCTCCTGCGGAGGGGAGGAGGCAGGCTCCACGAGTGATGCGTGGTTGTCGGCCGCCAGAGAGGCTTGGCCGCCGGCCGTCAGGGGAACTTGCCGTTCCGTCCGCTCCCTTCCGGGCTTCCCCGATCCGGATAACTCCGGTCTTCCCTTCATCTGCTTGGGTTCCCCCGCCGAAACCCCTACTTCCGAACTCCCCTGTTCCTCATGAGATGCGGCAGCTTTCTCCGGAGCCTGCCTGGATTGGTGAGTCTGCGTCTTTTGCGGTGCAGCCATCGCCGTAACCTCCTTTATCGTTTGCGCGTTCTTGATCTGCCTTCAGTGTAGAGCAGAAGAACGGAATCCTCTGTGAAAAAAGTCACAAGATCAAGCCCAAAAAGAAAAAGCCCATCGGCGCTGGTAAGGGCTTCTTCTAGGCGGATCGTCATACGGGGCACGAACAGCTCCTTCCCTGCCGGGCCATCGGTCGAGCCCACAACAAAAAAACGGCCCTCTTGTGGAAGAGGACCGTTCTCGTTCATTTTTTAAATTCGCTATAAGGGAAAGCCTTAGGGTCCACCCTAGCCTCAAGGGAAATGCCCCTATTGTTACGGTGCCCCGCCCCTTCCCTTCCCGCTTACTCGGTCCGGTTCGTCACCCAGACGACCTCGCCTTCCTCTTGGCCGTTGATCGGCCACCAATGAAAGCCGTCCCGTTCAAGCAGCTCGTGAGACTCCTTCGGCCCCCACGAGCCGGCCGGATAGAGCCGCAGGTCATCAGCCCCTTCGTTCCAGGCGGCCTTGATCCGGTCGACATACTGCCAGGCCAAGGCCACCTCGTCCCAGCGGGTGAAGTGCGTGGAATCGCCGCGGACCGCGTCGAACAGCAGCCGCTCGTAGGCCTCCGGCGTGTTGATGCCGACCTGGCAGCTCTGGCAGAAATCCATCGCCACCGGGATGATGGTCTCGTCCGATCCCGGCTCCTTGGCGTTGATCTTCAGGTAGATCCCTTCCAGAGGGTGCACCCGGAAGACCAGCAGATTCGGCTGAAGCCGTTTGTTTTTGGCCAGGTAGACGTTGTCCGGAATGCTCTTGAACTCCACGACCACCTCGGTGGTCTTGACCGGGAGCCGCTTGCCCGTCCGGATATAGAACGGAACGCCCGCCCAGCGGAAGTTATCCACGAACACCTTCGCGGCAAAATACGTCTCCGTCACCGAATCGGGGTTCACGGAATCCTCCGAGCGGTAGCCCGGCTTCTCCTGCCCTTTCACCGTGCCGGCCGTATATTGGCCCCGGACTACATTCTGGCTGACTTCCTCGGAGGTCGAGAAGCCCCGAAGCGAGCGGAGAACCTTAACCTTCTCGTCACGGATGTCTTCCGGATGCAGCCGGCTCGGCGCTTCCATCGCCATCATGGTGACCATCTGCAGCATGTGGTTCTGGGCCATGTCCCGCAGCGCCCCGGAATGGTCGTAATAGCCGCCGCGGTCCTCCACACCCACCGTCTCGCTCAGCGTGATCTGGATGTTGGCGATGTATTTGTTGTTCCACAGCGGCTCGAAGAGCGTGTTGGCAAAGCGTACCACGTTGATGTTCTGCACCATTTCCTTGCCCAGGTAATGGTCGATGCGGTAAATTTCCTTCTCCGTGAACACGCTCTGAAGCTCCGCGTTCAGCTTCTCGGCCGAAGGCAGATCGAAGCCAAACGGCTTCTCGATCACCAACCGGTGCCAGCCGGAGCACTCGAGCACCCCGCCCTCGAGGAGATTCTGGGCCACACTGCCGAACAGATCCGGAGCAAGGGCCAAATAGAACAAGCGGTTGCCCGCGATGCCGAACTGCCCTTCCAGCCGGGACGCCGTCTCACTGAGCCGGCGGAAGCCGTCGACATTGTGAATGTCGAGCGGCATGTATTCGAAGTGTTCGGCAAACCGGATCCACTCCGGATCATCCGCACCCGCTTTGTGGCGGGCAAATTCCTGAATCGACTGAAACACGTCGTCGCGGAACTGTTCGTTGGTGCGCGGGCGCCTCGCCAGTCCGACTACGGCAAACTTGTCGGACAGCTTCCCTTCGCGGTACATGCTGTATATGGCTGGGTAGAGCTTGCGGCTCGCCAGGTCACCGGTCGCCCCGAACAGGAAGATGACCACACCCTGCTCGCGTACGCCGTCCATTCTCATTTCGCTCATTGTCATCATTCTTTCTGTATGTATTTGGAAGCTGGGATGGGCTTGGGGTCTGTTCCCCTAGTGTAGCATAGGAAGCCGGAAAATGGCCATTCTTCCACCTTTCCTTTCTCTCTATTGTGCGGCAAAAAGGAAAAGAAATGCAATCGCCGGAAAACTTTCTAGTGACAAATCCTCTTAATCGGCGTACACTGATTCTCAATCTAACCAGACGATGAAGAAGAAGAGTAAGCAGCCCCAAGCCGCTTCAGAGAGCTGATGGCGGGTGAGAATCAGTGCGGCAGGCTGCCGAATGGGCTTCGGAGTTCCGGACCGAACGAAGGGCTTCCTCTACCCGTATGGGCAGAGGACGGCCATCCTTCCGGTAGGCTGCGGCGGGACGTCTCCCCGTTACCCGAGACAGGCGCCCAGAGCGCCGGATGGAAGAACGCCGAACGTTCCTTCCATCCATCAGAGGGAGTCCGTCTCAAGCGGACTAAGTAAGGTGGCACCGCGATAACCTCGTCCTTAATAAGGGACGGGGTTATTTTTATTTTTTTGGCTTTTGGAAAGGGGGTGATGGCCGTGGATGACGGCTGGTGGTGGCGCTGCGATCGTAAGAACCTATACCAAACAAACGGAGGAATGAACCATGAAAGAACGTTTGCTGTCCGGCGACCGGGTGACGGGCAAGCTGCATCTCGGCCACTACGCCGGGAGCCTCAAAAATCGCGTCGAGCTTCAGTACCGCTATGACACTTTCCTGCTGCTGGCCGACGTGCAGGCGCTGACCACGCACTATGACCGCCCCCAGTTGATCGGGGAGCATTTGCGCCATGTGGCGCTGGACTACCTGGCCGCCGGAATGGATCCGGAGCACGCTACCTTCTTCGTCCAATCCCTTGTTCCCGAGATTGCGGAGCTGACCGTCTACTTCTCCATGTTCGTCACGGTCAACTCCCTGCGCCACAATCCGACGGTCAAGGCGGAGGCGGCGGAGCGGGGCTACACCCAGCTCTATTACGGCTTCCTCGGGTATCCCGTCAGCCAGGCGGCCGATATCGCCTTCTGCAAGGCGACGCTGGTTCCCGTCGGGGAGGACCAGCTCCCGCACATGGAGCAGACCCGGCGGATCATCCGGCGCTTCCACGAGCTCTACCGCCCCGTTTTCCCGGAGCCGCAAGCGCTGGTCGGCGATTTCCCCCGGCTCCCCGGGCTGGACGGCCGCGGCAAGATGAGCAAGAGCCTGGGCAATGCCATCGCGCTCGATGCGTCCTCCGGGGAAGTGAGCGAGAAGCTGAAGAAGGCGAAGACCGATCCCGCCCGCATCCGCCGGGACGATCCCGGCCATCCCGAAATCTGCCCCGTCTTCGCCTACCACGAGGCCTTCCGTCCGGAAGGGGCGGCGGAGATTCGCCGGACCTGCTCGGCCGGAACCATTAGCTGCACCGCCTGCAAGGAGAAGATCGGCTCGAGCCTTAACCGCCTGCTGGACCCTATGAGAGAGCGCCGTGCCGCTTTTGCTTCCCAGCCGAAGAGGGTCGACGAGCTTCTGCTCGAGGGTACGGCCCGGGCGAGAGCAATCGCCGCCGAAACCATGCTTGAGGTAAGGGAAGCCATGGGGCTCGCTTATTTCGGCGGAGACCGGCGATAGCCGTCTTCGGCCCCCTGCTGATCCCCTCCCTTCCCTCCACCTAAGCCCTGTCCGGACCGGCCCATGCCGGCGGATGAGGAGACCTCTTACAATTGGGCGCTTCCCCCCGGGCATTCGTCTAAGCCGCGGCCCAGCCGGCGGAATAGGATGGAGGGAAACCTGATTCGTGGAGGTGTTACAATGTATCCGATTCATCCGGTTACCGTGGAATCGTGCAAGCCGCACTACGGCCGACTTGTCTGTGCTGTTATGCAGGACGGTACGCAGCATATCGGCATTCTGAGCCGGGTTCACGGGGGCAAGCTTTACTTAAACGAGAGCGCGGAAACCACTTCAGCCTCAACCCGGAGCAAAAGCAAAGGCAAGGGCAAGGCGAAATCCGCCGCTTTGGGACCGGAGGGCTTTCCCCCTCCTCCGGGACCGGACGGCTTCTTCCCTCCCCCTCCTAACGCCTTTGGCGGAAGGCTTGTTCTTGACCTGACGGCCTTGGCCCTGCTGTTCCTGGTCATCTTGTAGAGCCCCTGCCCCTGGCCCAGCCGCCAAAAAAACCAAGGAACGGGTTTCCGTTACCTTGGTTTTTTGGGTTTGGGCTAGAGGGCGGCTTCCGGATAAAGCGCTAGGCTTCTTCCCTCCGGCGCTTATAAAGCCGCCATCCCACCAGCGCCGCGGCGGCTGCCCCGTATCCGATATAGAGCAGATAATGATGCATGGTGTGGGAGAAAGTGAGCCAAGATCTGCCGGCCATTCGCCCCAGGGTGACGAAGACGAAGGCCCAGACAAGTCCACCCGGAGCCGCATACGCGAGAAAGGTCCGGTAAGGCCAGCCGCTGATCCCGGCCGAGTAGGCGCTCAAGTGCCTAACGCCCGGGATGAAGTAGGAAAGCGTCACGGCATACCGGCCGAACCGGGTGAACCACTTCTCGGTACGCCGTAGTTTCTCCTCCGTCAGCCCGATCCGGGCGCCATACTTCTCCAACAGAGGAGTTCCGAACCGCCGGCCGATCCAGTAGCTGAACGAAACGCCGCTTATGGCTCCGGCCGATGCCGAGAGGAGTGCGGGCAGATAAATCAGGTCTCCCCGATAGACCAGGTAGCCGGTAAAGGCCATCAGCACTTCGTCGGGGATGGGGAGGCCGATGAGTCCGAGCATCATAGAGGCAAATATTCCGGGATACCCGAGACGCGCCAGGTAACCCAGGATCCGCTGTTCCATAAGAGACCGTACCTCCTATAAGGCTGACTATCCCTCCTAGTGCCTTATCCGTAGTGTTGTGGTACTAGTATACCCGAAAGCCCGGGCTCTCCTCACCGGCCCCTCTCTTATCTCCGCAGCCAGGCAGGGAGGAGGGATTCGCTCTCTCTGTCTTCCGTCCCCTTCAGGTAATGCTCCACCAATCTATCCAGACGAAACAGCTGATGCCCGTAATCGTACATGGCCGATGCTACGATGGTCAGCCTTACGGGGCCGTCCTTCCCGCCGTCCATGCGGCAGGCCGTCTCCTGAATGAACGCCTCGTTCTCCCGCTCATTCAGATGGGAGGCGCTGTCTGCTTTGATTTTGCCGTCGAATTTCAGCATGATATGCTCATGCAGCTTGATCAGCCTCTCCAGGTGGGCGTCATACCGCTTATCCGTCTCCGCCGAACGCGCCGCCTGAAAATAGTGCTGCTCCACCACGTCAAGGACGGTCAGTCCCGTCCGGAGGCCATGCAGCATCTGCTTATACACCACAAGAAGACGCACCTGGCCGAACTTTCCTTTTCTCAGCCGCTTGATCTCTTCCTCGAACAACTTGTATTTCTCCGACAGGGAGTGAAGGGAGTCCTCCAGTCCCCGTTTTTCCTCACGAAAAACCTTTTCCTTGATTTCGTCTGAGATGACGGTGCGAAGCAGCAGCGAAAGCTTGTCGAACACCGTATGGATCTGAACGATGAACTGCTCCTTAGGCCTCGGCGGAAAGAACACAATGTTGATCAGACAGGCCGAGGCGATCCCGATTAAGCTTAACAGGAACCGATTCAAGGCAAATTCCCATTGGCCGGAGGCTTCCATGACCGCAATGACGGTGACGAGTGTCAGCCCGACGGTCTCCTCCATGCCCATCTTGAGGCAGATCATGATGACCAGAATGCAGACGAGCCCGACGGCGATCGGCTTATTGGAGAAGATGGTCCCCGCGCCCATGGCGAGTGCGGCTCCCAATGTGTTCGTTTGAAGCTGCTCGAGGAAATACCTCCAGGACCGGTAAATGGAAGGCTGCATGGCGAAGATGGCCGCCACCGCCGCGATCACCGGGGGCTTGAAGGCGAGCAGGTCGCTAATGTACAGCGCCAGCGTGACGGCTATGCCGGTTTTGAGCACCCTTGCCCCGAACGTCATGCCCTTCCCTCCTTTTCATTAGTCTTGCCTGTTTCTTCTTACCCAACTATACCGGCAGAAAAAAGACGGCCGCAGCCGCCTGATCCCTTGCTCCTTCTATTTTCGGTATTTCTGGCTCATCCCCCACATAAAGACGCCGCAAATGATAATGACGGCAATGACAACGATCCAGGTGGAATCCACGATGGCTCTCCTTCTTCCTGACGCGATTCCTCTATTGTAGCGGGTCGTCTTCTCTCCTGCAAGGAGGCCGGTTACTTGGCTTCTTTAATCCCGTACAGCTCCGGAACCGTGACGAAGGTGTAGCCGTTCTGCCTCAAATAATCGATGATCCGCGGCAGGGCTTCCACTGTATTGTCCAGATTGCCGTTCTTCCCGCCTGCGCTGTGCTGCAGAACGACGGCACCCGGGGCGGTTTCTTTCCTAAGGTATTCCAGGATGGTCTCCACCGGGGTAGCGTCCCAGTCCCGGGTGTCCACGGTCCAACCGGCGAGCCGGTGCCCCGAAGCGGTCACATCCGCCTGTACCTGCTTGTTGACGGCTCCGTAGGGAGCACGGAACAGCGAGGGCACATAGCCCGTAATGCTCTTCAGCGTCTGGTCGGTCCGGCTGATTTCCTTAAGAATCTCTTCATCCGGAAGCTTGGTCAGCTGGGCGTGGTCCCAGGAATGGTTTCCCAGAGAATGACCTTCCGAGGCAATCCGCTTGATCATGCCCGGATAAGCTTCCGCATGCTTGCCGATGACAAAGAACGTGGCTTGGATATGCTGGGCTTTCAGGATATCGAGTATTTGCGGAGTGTACTTGCCGTCGGGGCCGTCATCGAAGGTGAGGGCCACCTTCTTTGCCGGATCGGCGGGAGGATAATTCCCTGCCCCCGTCTGCGGCTTCGCGGGAGCCGCACTCGGCTGCGGCGTGGCCTGCGGCTCCAGGCTAGGTGCCGGGGATCCCGTAATGGCCGGCGTGGCCGAAGGCTTGGCGTCGGCCGGTTTGCCCGGGCTCTGTGCGGTCCCCGGCGGCACCGTGACGGCGGGTTTCGGCCCGGTCCCGTCCGCCTGGACGGCTTTGGCCGGCAGGGCCGGCCCTTCAGGCGGTACCGCCTCGGCCTTAGGCAAATTCACAATCACCGCGGCCGGCGACGGCTGCGGCGGAACGGCGGAACGGCTTTTGCGCTCCTTCGACAAAACCTCCGTCGCTCCTAGAGCGGCGGCCGCGGTTACCGCGCAAATCATCAAAAGGTGGTACCTCCGCAAACGGGGTTTTTTGCTCTTTTTCTTACTCTTCGGCATGCACTTTCTTCTCTTTCTACTATATAATGACAATCTATCAAATATAGTATAAAACGAAGAAAAAGTTTTGTCGCCGCTTAATTTTTTTGGCGAAAAAAAAGAGATGCCTACTCGACGAGACCGTGCCGATACGCGTAGATGGCCGCCTGCGTCCGGTCCTCCACGCCAAGCTTCGCCAAAATATTGGTCACATGAAACTTGACCGTCTTGATGCCTATGTAGAGCTCATCCGCCACGTCCTGGTTAGACTTGCCCGAAGCGACAAGGCGAAGCACCTCCATCTCCCTCTCCGTCAGCTCCTCATGGGGAAGCTGGGACGGCTTTGGCTGGCGGAAGCGGTTCATCATCTTCGAAGCGACCTGGGATTCGATGATGGGCTGGCCCTTGGCGGCCGCCCGGATCGCCTGGGCGATCTCGGTGGCGCGTGACGTCTTAAGCAGGTAGCTGAACGCTCCCGCTTCAATGACCGGGTACATTTTCTCGTCGTCCAAGAAGGAAGTCAGGACGATGACCTTGCACTCCGGGCAGATTTGCAGGAGGCGCCGGGTGGATTCAATCCCGTCCATCCCCTCCATGACCAGGTCCATCAGGACGACGTCCGGCTTGTATTCCTGCGCGAGCCGGATGCCGTCCGCCCCGTTGCTCGCCTCTCCTACCACCTCGATGCCTTCCTCCGTTCCCAGCACGGCGGCCAGACCGATTCGGACCATTTCGTGATCGTCCACAAGCAGTACCTTGATATCATCCATGCTCGTACCGTTCCTCCCTTGGGCCGCCGAGAAGCGGTACCCGGATTTCAATTCTCGTTCCCTTTTCGGGAGCCGTGACGATATTGATCGTCCCCCCGATCTCGCTGACCCGCTCTCGCATCGACACGAGCCCGTAGGAAGCATGCTTGGCGGAATCGAGAACGAAGCCTACTCCATTGTCGCGGATCGTCAGACGCACCGCGTCAGGCGGGTGGACCAGCTTGATCTCCATCTTCGTGGCTTTGGAATGCCGCAGCGCATTAGACAGCGCCTCCTGCACGATACGGAACAGATGGTCCTCGATTCCCTTCGGCAGCTGGATTTCCTCGTCCATGTCCCAGCCGATCTCGATCGGAACCTTGGCCTGAAGCTCGACAAGAAGCTCGCGAAGCCCTTGGGAGAGCCGCTTGCCCTCGAGATGGACGGGGCGCAGATGAAGCAGAAGCGCCCTCATCTCCGACTGGGCGACCGACGACATCTCCTCGATGAGGAAAATTTGCCGCTGCGCCTTTTCGAAGTCCTTGTCCAGCGTCCGGCCGACGGCCGTGGCGGTCATGGAGATGGCGAACAGCTGCTGGCTGACGGCATCGTGCAGGTCCCGCGCCAGCCTTTGGCGCTCTTCGACAACGGCCGAATATTTGGCTTTCTCGGCAAGCTGCGCGTTGTTGTTCGACAAGCGCTGGAGGGAGGTCACCTGTTCCTCCCACTTCTTGCCGATCCGGTTGACCTGGTCCCCGAGACGGCCTATTTCATCCTCGCCCAGCTCGGGAACCGTCCGGGAGAAGCTTCCCTTCTCCAGGTACAGCATGCCTTCCCGCAGCTGCTCCAGCCGGCGGCTCGTCCGGCTTCCGTTCCAATAGCCGTAGGCGGCGCCTATTCCGGAAACGACGACCAGCAGCATAAGGCCGATTTTGACGCCTTCCTGCCAGGTCTCCACCGGCTTCAGAATGCCATAGGTATTCAGCAGGTAAATCACCACGCCAAAAAGAAGGAGGCCCAGGAGGCACGACTCCCACATGCTGCGCCAGATCATATTGGTCAGTCGTTTGTTCATCCCGGTTCCTCCTTCCTTTCAGGGCGCGGCGGCCTGGGCCGTGTCCTCTATAAAACTTTTATGTCTATATCTCCTACGATAAAAGAAACGATCAGTTTCACCCGGTTCTCGGCACTGGCGTAATTAGGGGAATGCCAATCGAGCCGGTTCATAACGCCGGCCCCTTTGTCCGCGCCTACATCCAGCTGGCCGAAGAGGATGCTGCCCTCGACGCACACGCCCACATCATCGGGAATGATGACGTCGATATCCCCGACAAGTCCCCGGAGGACTAGGGTCACTTCCTTCTCCTCGAAGATGGCGAGCGACAAGTCCAGCCGGGTCTCTCCCACCACATGGCTGTAGCTCATGCTTCTAAGCACCCAAGGATCCTGATCGTGCTTGACGCTCTGGATGAAATGCTTGCGTTCCAAGGCCGGCCCCTCCGGCTGGACATCTCTCGTTTTCAAGTAGTAATAACCGACCGCTATGAGGACAAGAGCGAGGATGACGGTAAAATGCTCCCCTGCCACCAGCAGTAAGCCTATTCCTAAAATGACGTAACCCTTACGGTCCGAGTTCCCCCGGATCCGCTGGATGCCAAGCAGAATGAGCAGGATCCCGATAATGGAAAAAAAGCCGACCGTTTTCTCGATCAGCAGGAAAAGACCCGCCGCAATCAGGAGGAGATACGTATTCCGCTGTCTGTTGTTTCGGCTGTTGTCCATCTCGCACCTCCCTGCGGGCGTGTCGGCTGTTCTTGCTCAAAGGAAAAGCCATAAAGGCGGGTTGCTTGCCCTATGGCTTAATCCTAACCAACTATATCATAATTTTTCGGCCTGCTCAAAGGCATTTTAGGGGGCCCGGCCGGGTTACCGGCCGGCTTCCCCTTGCTGCCCCAGCTCCTTTGATCAAGCTTCGGATCCGGGTTCCCGGCCTTGCTCCGGTGCGGACGGCGCCGCGCTTCCCAGCTTGCTCTTCAGCAGCTCCAGCTGCTCATCGACCTTCTGCTGCTTGGCCGTATCCACCGGCTGGTAGGAGCCGCCTGCACTTCCCGGAGTATAAGGAACGCGGGCGATTTCGGCCTGAACCTCCATCTGCATGATCTTCTCCTCCATGCGGTGGAAGCCGCGGGCCGCCTGGCCGCCTCCGATAACACCGTTGTACGTAACCTGGGCCATCTGCTGCTTAGCCTTCGCCAATTGGGCGCGGGAAACCAGCTCGTTGCGCTTGTTGCGCATTTTGTAGAATTCGTCCTTCATTTCGTGAAGCTGCTTCATCAGGTCCTCGGCCTGGCCTTTGGACTGGGCGTGCATATCGGTGTACTCGGCCAGCTTCTGGTCGTAGTACAGCTTCTCCTCAAGCGCCTGGCGGGCAGCGGCTTCCTGGCCGTTCTTCAAGGCTTGAGCCGCCTGGGCTTCCCGGTCGCCGGCCAGACGGGCCGTTTCCTGCAGGTGCTGCTGCAGCTTGCGCTCGTTGGCGATCTGCTTGGCGACGGTCACCTCCGCCTGGGCGATTTCCTCCTCCATGTCGCGCAGGTACTGGTTCAGCATGATGATCGGGTCCTCTACCTTATCCAGCACTTCGTTAACCGATGCTCTCGTCATATCCTTAATCCGCGAAAATACTCCCATGTTATACCTCTCCTTTTTCGTTTTCGTATTTGGCCAGCTTGGCGCGAAGCTCTTCCAGTTCTTTCTTCATGGCTTTCTGTTCAATGGATTTCATCATCTCGTCCAGATCGTCCTTGGCCGCCTGCTGAACAGGCTGGGCTTTCGTATAGGTTGTCGTCCCGCCCATCGGATAGGAAGGGACAGGGGGCGAGGAGGGGAAGAAGGGGTCGTTAAACACCGGCTCCTTCGGGATCACCAGGCTCGCGATAATGTAGATGGCGATCATGGTGCCGGCCGAGAAGAAGGCCGTTACCACGAAGACGAGCCTCAGGAGCGTCGCATCGACGTTAATCATCTCGGCAAGACCGCCGCATAATCCGAACAGCTTGCTGTCTCTTCGGGACCGGTACAGTTTGGTCATCACTTCATCAGGACTCCTTTTCCAGTTTTTGGCGAAGCTTGTTCAATTCCACCTCAAGGGCGGATTGCAGAGCGCTTCCCGCTTCGTAGGCGGCCTCCCGCGTCATCCGGCGGACGTCCCGCAGCGACCGGGCTTCGAGCTCCCAGGCGGAGACTTTGTCCTCGAGCCGGTTAAACATCCCGGGCGTGCCCGCCGCACCGGCTCCCGCCATCCGCTCGTTCATCCGCTGCTGCAGACGGACCGTTTCCATCCTCGCCTGGTAATAGCTTCGCTTGGCGGCAACTTCGGTATACTCCGCCTTCAGTTCCTTTAGCTGCGCTTCGAGCTCCAGCAGCTGAGCCTTGCATTCCTCGTACAGAGCTCCATACTGGACGCTCTTTTCTTCGTTCGTTATCTTCTCCTGGAGAGCGAGGCGGGCCACCTCTTCTTCGCCGGCCTTCAAGGCGACGAGCGCTTGCTGCTCCCGCTTGTTCTTCGTCTCGAGCGCCGTCAAGTACTGCTGGCGCAAGGACTGGGCATGACCGAAGCATTGGGAGTGAAGCTTCTCCGATTCCCGGATCTGCTCCCGCTGCCGCGCCAGGTAGTTGTCGATAAGCCGAACGGGATCTTCCGACCGTTCCAGCTTGTCGTTGAGGGTGGCGACCGTCATGTCCCTCATCCGCTTAAGTATGCTCATGCTTTTATGTCCCCTTCCCCGAATTAATACGCTCTGCTTCTAAGTACCGATATTCCGTAGGCGATCATCCCAATGCCGATCAGCAGGCCGATCAGTCCGCTCAGCTTGCCGAAGAGGATGATGCCTCCAAGAATCATCAGCGCGAGACCGATGATTTTCTTCCCGTTCTTCAAGCCGATGTAGCCGAAGATCAGCATGGCTGCCGGAATGATAAGGCCCATCAGATGGCCGAGCCCCCAGGCGAACTTGTCAAACAGGATCAAGGCGCCGCAGACGATAAGGACCAGGGCGAATCCGCTTTTTCCGTTCAGTTTCATATTCGTTCACCGCCTTTCCCGATGTGTTCTCTTCTTCATGTCTTTATTGTAGGGCAAACGGAAGCCGGCCAAAACGGACCCTCGGCGGTTTATGGACTGGACCTTAGTCGGGGTTCCCACCCGGACGTAAGATCGAACAAGCCGTAAGCCCAACGGAAAAGGAGCGGAGGCAGCAAAAAAAAGGCGAAGCCCGGGGGCTTCGCCTTCGTTATCTCCTCATCACAAGTTCGGTTGAGGAAACGGCTTAACGCTCGTATTCCTCATCTTGCTGCGGGTCGGGCACGAGCCCTTCCTGCTTGAGGGTCTTGTTTGTTTTCATCCCGTCCATATCCTTGCCGAGCTGCTTCATCTCGTCCAGATTCGGGGCCATTCCGTTCATAACCTCATGCACATTGCGGTTGGATTTATGGGAAGAGTCCTTGATTTCATGTTCTACGACGGTTTTGAGGTCTTCGTTTTTGTATTTTTTATCCATTTGAATCTCCTCCTCAGAACTTCAAGCTATAGCCTTATTTACCCGGCAACCAAACAAGTGAAACAGGATGGGCCGGATAAAGGGCCAGGCCGGTGCCCCTAACCAGCTTATGCGCGGGAGGAGCGGATAAGACCCGGGGGGCTTTCCTTAGGAAAAAGACCTGCCTTCGGAAAAGCCGGCTTAACGCGGGAAGGGACCGGGCTGCCTTACGCTTGAGCCTGGCACTCGGAGGAGGCGGCGGCTTCCGCTGCACCGGATACGCGGTATTCGTAGTTTTGCCGGCTAAGCTGAAGCAGCTCGAACTTTAAGCCCCGTTTCGGAATGGTTAGACGGATTTTATCTCCTCGCAGGGCGTTTAAGGCCTTGCGGACGGCGGCCGGGTTGCCGAGCCGGTTGACGATGAGCTCGTCCGGACGCTGCTTCCCCCTGTACTGCTCCAGAAGGAAACGGTCGCAGGCCTCGTCCGGCTCCACTCCCTTGTCGAGGCCAAGCAGGACAAAATCCCGCACCATTCCTTCCCTCAGCTTGGTGATCATGACCTCTTCCCGACCGAAATAGAGAACATCCTGGTCGATGGCGGCTTCCCGGTCCACGATTTGCTTCGCATAGGTTTTCTCCAGGAGCCGGATGTGGTGAAGCATATTATTAGCCTTCTCGAATTCGAGGTTCTCGGAATATCTCTCCATTTGCCGGTTCATTTCTTGAAGCAGACCGGCTCCCTGATTCTCCAGCAAGGAAGCAGCGGCGGCTAACGTGCGGGCATACTCCTCATCGCTTATCCGGCCTTCGCAGATGCCGCTGCATTTGCCGATATGGTAAAGAAGGCAGACCCGTTTCGGCAGAGACCGGCAGGAACGGATCTTGTAGTGATCCACCAGAAATTCCAAGAGCGCATTGCGGAACCGGGAGCTGGCATAGGGGCCGAACCGTCTCTCTCCCGGGATTTCGGCCGCATAGGGCTTCTCGGATCGTCCCTTTCGGGTCTCTCCTCCTCTCCCGGCGTCCGTCTTTTCCCGGGCCGTTCCTTTGCGGTTGCGGTAGTAGACGTCAAAACGCGGATACGGCTCGTCCGTCAGCTTAAGATAAGCATACCCGCTGTTGTCCTTCTTGAGCGCCCGATTGTAATAAGGCTTGTACTGCTTGATTAAGTTATTCTCGAGCAGCAGGCTTTCCGACTCGTTGTTAACGAGCACCACCTCAATATCCGCAATTTCGGCGACGAGCTGGCGGGTTCTCTTCTTGGGGAGATTTCCCCGGAAATAAGAACGAAGGCGGTTGCGGAGATTTTTGGCCTTGCCCACGTAGACAATTCTTCCGTCGGAGCTTTTCATCAAGTAGCAGCCGGGTGATTCCGGATACCGCTTGGGTTCAAAAAGAAAAGACATGCGCCGGGCTTCCCTCCTGGTTTACAATTTCGTCTTTGGCGTCGAGGGTGTCGAATGCTTGTTCGATTTCTATGTCTATTCTACCTTCGTTATGTAAACTTTTCCACCCCATTGAATCGGTTTCCACGAAATGGTCAACAAAAAAAGCCCCGCACCGGGCGAAAGCCCGATACGGGGAAAGTGGACAGATGGGTTAGGAGACCGGCTTGGCGGTTTCCTGGGTCTTGGGAGCTGCCGTCGGGGTAGGGGCAGGCGCTGGAGCTTGCGTCGGAGCCGGCGTGGACGCCCCGCCGCTTCCGGTACTGCTCGTCGTCGTGCCGCTAGTCGTTCCAGCGGACGTGGTCCCGCCGTTCGCCGTACCGCCCCCTGTCGTACCGGCGGATGTCGTTCCACTGCCGGATGGGGTTCCCCCGCTCGTCGTGGTGCCGCCCTGCGGTGTCTTGCCTCCAGACGCCGTCGAGCCGCTGCCCGACGAAGCACCGCTGCCGGAAGCCGTACCGCCCGATGGCGTACCGCCACTATCCGCCGTCGTGCCGCTTCCTCCTGCCGCGGTTCCGCCGGTACCGGCGCCCCCGGCTTCTCCTTTCCCGCTGCCGGAAGCCGGCACATTCGCCTCCTTCGCCGGCGGCTGCGCGGCTTTCTCTTCCACGGGTACGGGCTCCGCCGCCTTCGGCTTATCCCCCTGCCGCTCCCTTCCCGCGGAAGCGGTCTTCACGGCTGGCCGCTTATCGCGCGGCTCGGTGTAGGATTCGCCCTCATCGGCGAATTGGATTCCCGCCTCGGCATTGATCCGCTTGATTTCTCCTCCGGCGACGGCATAGCCGTCAGGCTGGCGGAAGGCCGTCACCGGTTCATCCTTCAGTGCCCGGGTCATCACCTCGCGGAACAGCGCGGCCGGAAGCTTGCCTCCCGTCGTCGTGAGGTAATGCTCCTTATTCGTCGATGGGTACCCGAGCCATACGGCGGCCACCAGCTCCGGCGTGTAGCCGACGAACCAGGCATCCTTGGAGCCGTCCAGGACCTCGCCGTTCTTATTGCGGAACTCGGCTACGTTCGGCAGCTGCACGGTACCTGTCTTGCCGGCAACCGGGCGGTCCATTTTGGCGTTCGTTCCCGTCCCTTCCTGGACGACCCTCTCCATCATGGCCGTCATGGTAAAGGCGGTGTTGGCGTCGAGCAGCTCCTTCACGACCGGCTTGGCCTCATGAAGCACCTTATCGTGGCTGTCGGTGATTTTGGTAATGGCATAGGCCTGGGACAGCTTGCCTTCATTGGCGAACATCGTGTAGGCCTGGGCCATGGCCAGCGGGTTCGTTCCCCGGGTCATCCCGCCAAGCGCCAATCCGAATACCCGGTCCTTGTCCAGAATGGGCAGGCCGGCCTTTCTTCCGAAGTCCATCGCCTTCGCGATGCCTACTTCCTTCATCAAGGCGACGGCCGGAACGTTATAGGACTGGGCGAGGGCTTCTTCTACCGTGACCCAGCCGTGGAATTTCTCCCCGTAGTTGTTCGGCTTGTAATTACCGAAATCCGTCTCCACGTCGTTAATCAAATCCTGGGGCTTGAAGCCGGCCTGGAGGGCAGGGGCATAGACCACGATAGGCTTGATGGCCGAGCCGGGCTGCCGTTCATTTTGCGTGGCGTAGTTGAAGCTCCGGTATTCGCGGCTTCCGGTCCCTCTTGCTCCGACCAGTCCGCGGATTCCCCCGGTTTTGGCATCCAGCAGAACGATGGCGCTCTGCAGCCCGCCTATATCTTCAGGGAAGAAGGACGGGTCGTTGTAGACCGCTTCCGCCGCTTCCTGCACTTTGGGATCCAGATTGGTGTAAATTCTAAGACCGGCGGACAAAACCTCCTGCTCGTCCATCTTGTATTTGTTGACGGCCTCACTGATGACATGATCCACATAGGAAGGATACTTATTGGACTCGGCAAGAATCGATTTCTCCGCCAGCCGAATCTCCTCGGCCTGGGCCTTGTCCCTTTCCTCCGCCGTAATTTTGCCTTGCTGCGCCATAAGGCTTAAGACCAGGTTGCGCCGGTCCTTGGCCTTTTGCGGATTGGCTACGGGTGAATAGCTGTTCGGAGCTTTCGGAAGCCCGGCCAGGAGGGCCGACTCAGCCAAGGTCAGCTCTTCGGCATTTTTGCCGAAGTATACCTGAGCGGCCCGTTGAAGCCCCCAGGCCCCCTGGCCGAAATAGATGTGATTTAAGTACATCTCCATGATCTGATCCTTGGAATAAGTTTGTTCGATCTTCAAGGCGGCGGCGGCTTCGCTTATCTTCCGCTGGAGCGTCTGCTCCGGGCTGAGCAGCATCGTCTTGGCCAGCTGCTGGGTAATGGTGCTTCCCCCCTGCACGACTCCCCCGTTTCTCAGATTCGTATAAAGAGCCCGGCTCAGCCCTTGAAAGTCTAGTCCGTGGTGCTCATAGAACCGGCTGTCTTCCACTGCCACGATGGCATCTTTCATGGTTCGGGGAAATTGGGAAACCGGTATGTATTCCATACGCGAGCTGGTCAGCTCCGACATGATTCCGCCGTTCTTATCGTAGATAACGGTGGACCGAGGAGGATCCGTATCCAGCTTGGAAATGTCCGTCGCCTGGTACATCGCCCATCCTTTGTTAGCCGCCCATCCTCCTGCGGCCAGTCCAATCACCAAGAAAACCAGCAGGGACCATCCCGCCAGCCTGACTACCCAGGACCTCTTGCGAGGCTTCTTCCCGGACTTCTTGACCGCCCCTTCTTCCTTTCCTTTCTCGTGCTTCATGGTTGTCCCCCCACGTATCCTGTTTTACCGTTACTTACCACACGACCGGGTGGACCAAACAGGGAAACGGAAGGAAGTTTACTTTCCCTTACCATAAACATCCAAATCGACAAGCCTCCATCGAGTGGTTTCCCGCTGAGACGTCAGGTTTCCCCATGGGGGCCTGTCCTTAAAAGACAAAAAACAACCCCCGCTTTAAATAAGCGGGGGTTGTCCAGCCTGAGTCTCCAGTCCCAGGGGTCCTCTATGACCAAAGCCCGGGAAGGATTTCCTTTAGAAATTGAAATTGTCCGGATCCGCTCCGAAACGCTGGTTCTCGTTCAATGCATCGATTTTGGCGATGTCCTCTTGAGTCAGCTCGAAGTTAAAGATGTCCGCGTTTTCGTTTATCCGCGACTCGGTAACCGACTTCGGAATCGTGACGATTCCGTTCTGAATATCCCAGCGCAGGATGATCTGGGCGACCGATTTGCCATATTTGCCGGCGATCTCGACCAGATCGGGGTGATCGAACTTTTTGCCCTGCATAAGCGGGCTCCAGGCCTCGATCTGAATGCCCTTGTCCCGGCAGAACTGGCGGAGCTCGCGCTGCGACAAGAGCGGATGAAGCTCGACCTGATCGACAGCGGGCGTCACTTCGCAGTCAGCCAGAAGGTCCTCGAGATGATGGACGTGAAAATTGCTGACGCCGATGGCCCGTACTTTCTTCTCCTTGTACAGCTGCTCCATCGCTTTCCACGTTTCCTTATACTTGCCTTTAACGGGCCAGTGAATCAGGTAAAGATCTATGTAGTCCAATCCAAGCTTGCTCCGGCTTTCCTCGAATGCCTTCAAGGTGCTTTCGTAGCCCTGCTCCGAATTCCATACTTTCGTGGTGACGAAAAGCTCCTCACGGGCCACTCCGCTCTCGCGGATCGCCTGTCCAACGCCTTCTTCATTGCCGTAGACGGCGGCGGTATCAATGCTGCGGTAGCCGGCCTTCAGCGCGTGCTTCACGCTGTCGATGACTTCGCTGCCTTCCTTTACCTGCCACACTCCAAAGCCAAGCCATGGCATGGCAACCCCATTGTTCAGTGTCGTCGTATCGGTGATGTGTTTGCCCATTCTGCTTTCCTCCTTCTGAACGTGTCTGTTTACACGGGTATAATACCACACCCGCAAGCCCAAAACAAAAGAACCCCCGAATCGCTTCGGGAGTCCTGCCGCCTGGTTGGCCCGGCCCTGCTGGGCAGCGGCCGCTTCCAACCATCAATGCCGAATGTCGGGAGCCGCCGGCTCTGTCCCTGCGGATTTTGTCAGACGGGCCTTCAGCTGGGCGAATTCCTCCCGCGTCAGCACCCCGTATTCGACAAGCTTGGCCAGTTTATACAGCTCATCGGAAAGCGTGACGGTTTCGGTCGAAGCCTCCAGACTGCGGGTGAGCCTTTTGGCGAGAAACGTCTTTTTCTGGCGGTTCAACCGTTCGATAAATTTCTCGGTTTCCTCCCGGCTCGGCTTGCTGTGAAAAAAGTCCAGATTCCCCTCGAACCCGCCTATGCGGATGTACGAGTCGTAATGCAGCCAGCACAGGAAGCCGCAGACCGCCGCCGCCCCGAGACAAACCAGTCCCGGGCCAACCGGCCGTTCGATTCCTTGCCCGAACAGGGAAACCATAAAGAACGCGGCGGAGAGGGCGAGGAAGGCCAGCGCCCCGAAGAAGGATTTTTTGGGAAACACGGTGAATTCGACCCTCCGGCTGCTCAACTCTTCAAAGGGCATGAAGTATTCCATCTTTTCAAGCCATCGCTTCGTGGAATAGACCAGCCCGTTGTCCACAATGCGAAAGGTTTTGGTGGTGAGCTTGCTTCTCTGGACCAGCATGGCCTCTCCCCCTTATTTCCCTGCCCATTTCCGTTCCCGGCCAAACGTCTTTCTTAACGGTGCTGGACGTTTTTTCGACCCTTACTGTTATGTAAGCCAATTAGGCCGGGAAGAAACAGGTTTCTTAAGAAGAAGGCCGTCCCGTCAAAAAGTAAAGAAACCAAACCGCATGATTCTGCTCGTCGGCCGCCGCGCGGCGAAAGCTCTCGCTGATGTAAGGATCGGATGCGGTGTTTGCCACTTCGTGATAGAAATCAACCGTGTCCTGCTCATCCTCTATCGCGGTCCTAAGGCCTTTGGCGTACTGCTTGGCACACTCTTCCGTCATCTGGGGGCTCGGCTGCCTACCCGTCAGTGACGTATAGATCCCCGTAAAGGTCCGGTAATGACGGACCTCGTCCTCGCGGATTTCGAGAATCCGCTTCTTTTCTTTCTCGGATGGGGCAAGCTGAGCCAGCTGGTTGTAGCAGACAATCGCGCTGTATTCCCCGTTAATCGCCTTAACCAGGTCGTTAACCAGCTTCGGATCCGGCGCCGGCCGGTAGTAAGCATCCGTGTAGGGGTTCCCGTAATAAGGGTACATGGTTCTTTCCTCCTCCTTGAACGGTCTCTCCTACAGCTTATGGGCCAATGCCCGGAAGTGTGCCTGGGGGCGCGAAATTAATCGGGTTAAGAGGTTAACCGAACAAGCCGAGGGAATAGAGAAAGATGAGAAGAATCATAACCGGAGCCACATACCGCAGCACAAACAGCCAAATCCGGTAAAGCGGCCCGGTCAGTCCGGCTTCTTCTCCCGCCTTCTTCCAGGCATAGCCCGTGAACAAGGTAACGACCAGTCCTCCGACGGGGAGCAAGACATTGGAGGCGGCGAAATCGAGCAGGTCGAAGTAGGTTTTTCCCCCAAGGGTGAATCTGCTTAGAGGCCCTCCAACCGACAGGGCGGATGGAATTCCCACGAGAAAAATCAGGGCAGCTGTGCCCCAGGCGGCCTTCGTCCGGGCCAGCTTCCATTTTTCCATGGCGTAGATTACGGGCACCTCGAGAAGAGAAACCGCCGAGGTGAGCGCCGCGATGGCCAGCAGAACAAAGAAGAGTCCGCCGAAGAAGGTGCCGTACGGCATCGCCCCGAAGGCGGCCGGAAGCACGACGAAGATCAAGCTCGGTCCCTGATCGGCCTTCAAGGCGAACGCGGCTGAGGTAGGGAAAATAATCATCCCGGCCAGCAGCGCATAGAACAGATCCCCGAGACCGATGGCCGCTGCCGCCCCGCCGAGCGACTGCCGCCTGTCGACATAGGCCCCATAGGTAAGCATGGTTCCCATCCCAAGGGAAAGCGAGAAGAAGGCATGGCCAAGGGCAACCAGGGCGGATTCCGCCGTCAGCTTGGAGAAATCCGGCTTCAGGAAGAAGCGCACCCCCTCCATGGCACCCGGAAGCGTCAACGCCCTTCCCATCAGAACAAGCAGAATGACGAGAAGAGCGGGAATGAGAATTTTGTTGAACTTCTCAATGCCTCCCGATATGCCCCTTGCCACGACCCAGCCGGTCAGAACCATGACGACCAGAAGCCAGAAAACCGGAACATAGCTTCCGCTGAAGGACGCGAAGGTCCCCCCGTAGTCGGAGCTGGAGAATAGGCTGCCCGTAAAGGAAAGGAAGGCGTAATGAAGCGTCCAGCCCGCCACCACCCCGTAGAAGGACAGAATCATAAAAGCCCCCAAAATCGCCAGAAATCCAAAAGTCCCCCATACCTTTACCTTGGACAGATTGCGGAAGGAGGTGTAGGCACTCCCCCGGCCTCCCCGCCCGATGGTCATTTCCGCAAGCAGGACGGGCAGTCCCACCAAGACTAGAAAAATAACGAATAGCAGGAAGAAGGCGGCTCCGCCATATTTGCCCGTAATATAAGGGAATTTCCACATGTTCCCCAGACCGACCGCGCTGCCTATGGCGGCAAAGATAAAGCCCGAGCGGCTGAAGTGATCCGCGCCGGTTGGCGGCTGACCGCCGCTAGATTGATTGGACATCGATTCATCCTCCTTTCCATTTGCGCAGATAAGGCACTAAGTAAGGTTTACCCATTTCCGGGAGGTCTTAGCCGCCGGCGGCCAAGACCTCGGCCGGCGGGCATAACAAAAGACCAGTCCGACTGCCGGACTGGTCTTCTTAGGTGAAGAAGAGAAGGAGCCATCCTTGCTTCCTTCTTCAATACTCCTTCTTCGCGGCGGAGCGGGTCCAAGCCTGGAAAGGCTCACCGGTCGCCGCCGTTACCTTCCGGATCATGGGAATCGACCTTTTCTCCATAGGCCGATCCAGCTCCTCGTAGATGAAGGCATCGTCAAAGCCTATGGAAGCGGCATCCTCCTTCGTGCTGCCGAAGTAAATGGCGGCCGGACGCGCCCAATAAAGAGCACCGAAGCACATCGGACAAGGCTCGCAGCTCGCATACACCTCGCAGCCGGTCAGCTGAAAGCTTTGGAGGCGGCTGCAGGCCGCCCGAATGGCCTGAACCTCGGCATGGGCGCTCGGGTCGTAATGAGCGGTTACTTCGTTGACTCCCGTTCCTATGACCTGCCCGTCTCTCACGATCACACAGCCGAACGGACCGCCATGGCTGCTCGTTACATTGTCCGTGGCAAGGCGGACCGCCATTTCCATGAACCTCTCATCGTATGTCATCTGGTCACTCCCTTCTAGGTTCCGCCGGTTACGGATCGGAATTCCCCCGGCGCTGCCCTACAGCGGCATAAGCCGGACCGCCGCTTGCTTGCCGCTCAGCTGGATTCCCGTTTCTTTGGCGCCGCTTCCGGCCAAATCGCGGGCGAGCCTTTCGAGCAATTCCTTGGCTTGGGGCCCTTCCTTTCCCTTCAGCCTTATGGTCAGCTGGACGGCGTCTCCGCCCTGGAGCAGCTTCTCCGCTTGGCGCCGCTTCGTCTCGTAGTCATGCTCCTCAATCGCGGCGGTCAGACGAAGCTCCTTCACCTGAGAGCTTTTCTTCGCCTGATTTTTGGCTTCGCCCCGGGCGGTAAGCTTGCAGGGAGGCGGGCTTGCGGCCAGCGTGAGGCACACCAGATCGGCTTTGCCTTTTCTGGCCATCTCCAGGGCTTCGCTCGTCGGCACAATCCCGAGCTTTTCGCCGTTCAGACCCGTCAGGTCAACCTCGGGGGCTTTGATCTTCTCATTTCTAATCAATGCGCTTCCCTCCCGTTCCATTCCTCCCACCGGGACCGGTACTGCTCCAGCCGGGGATGCAGAGGCTCCCCGTTACGCTCTATCAGGAGCCTTGCCTTGCGGATCCATTCCTCAAAGGAAGAGTAACCCGCCACCTTGTTGGCATAGACGCCAGGGAGGAAGACAAAATAGGGACCTTTGTATTTCTCCATTAGAAACCCCAGCGAGGTCTCGACCGGGGTATACTTCTTCCTTTTCCCCTCCCACCTATCCACGGTGACGGAAAGCGGGTACTGCTTCCCGTGGATCACTTCCTCCACCACTTTAATCCGCTTCGAATAGGGAACCGTGCTCTCGATCCCCATCCGACGCAGCGTCTCCTCGGTCTGAGGGTACAGCACAAGCTTGGTGAACCCGCGTTCTTCGCACAAGCGGATCATCGCCTCGAGCTGTTCCTCGTCATATTCTTCAAAGGTCCCGAAGACGAACAGCGTTCCCTTCTTCCCCTCCGGCTCCGGCTCATAGCCGAACGGCACGGACTTGGGCTCGCGCGCCATACCGCTCCCTCCTTGTCAGGTCGTAATCGATTCTGCCCAAACGGGCAGCAGCCGGCATTAGAAGAAATCCAGCAGGTAAGTCTGCCTGGCTGGAACAAGGGATTCCAGCAGGTTTACCGCTTGATCGTCTCCTTGAAGCCGGCCGGTTCTCTGAAGAAAGCCCGGTCTCTTATAGCCGATCAGCACGGCGGCCAGCGTCTGGATATCACAGGCCAGACCTGCCGGAGCCGCTTCCGTCCCTTCCCGGTGATGGTCGTCCGTCGGAGAGCTTTCGATACGCTGAACGCTCGCCCGGCCCTCTTCATCCACGGCCACGCGGTAGGAGCCCCGGTTCCACCCGGCCTGCAAATCCTCGAGATGAAGGACGAACTCCCTCTTACCTTCTCCCGCCGTGAAGGGATACTGCTCCAGGAAAAGGGCCGCATCCACGATGCGGGCCATGAAATAAGGGACCGTTTCCTGTTTGATCCGCGGGTCTTCGAGCAGGAAAGGCAGCGCATCGTCCCCGGGTGCGGTCATCTTAAACAGCTCGGCCATCGAATCATGATCCGACGTAAATTTCCACAGACTTCGGCGGGCCTGCTCGGTCAAATAAACGAATTCGTGAATTTGCATTTCCTTGTTCTTGACCTGGTAGATCATATACCCTTCGGGCTCTCCCGACGGATTGCGGCAAACGACCGAACGGCCTTTTTTGAAGCGGAAAATGCGGTCCTGCCACCACTCCTCCGTTCGCACCAACGTGCCGTTATACCGGCTGGCATAAGCCTCGTACAAGCCGTTCAGAAGCTCCCAATCGGCCGTGGCCTCAACTCGGCCTTCCTGCACGGGATAGCGGGGGAGATTCTCCGCCGTTAGCTCGTACTTGCGGTAGTCCACATAGGTTTCCCAGCCGTAGCGGCGGTAAAACCCGAAGGAGAACGGATGGAGGAAGGAAAGCGTCCGGCCCTCCTCCTTCATCACCTCCAGGGCATGCTGCAGCAGCTGCCCAACCATGCCGCGCCGGCGGTATTCGGGCCAGGTCGCGACACCGGCGATTCCGCCCATATCGAACTTCCGCCCGTGAAGCCATACCTGCATGGGCATGAGCATCAGCTTGGCCGCCAGCGTCCCGTCTATATAGTAGCCGTAATGCTCCTCCGGCTTGATTTTGGCCATCCGGGCCGCCCTTTCTTCCTCGGTGAACTCGTATTGAAAGGCAAACTCGGACAAGCGAATGCTTCTCTCGTAATCCTCCCGCCTCATGGGCTGGATTCCGTTCATATCCTTCGTTCCTTTCTCGATGGAATTTGGCTTGCGGCCTTTGCGGCGGTTGACCTACCCTCCCGCCTTAAGGGGAGCCGCCAGCACGAGCTTACCGCGCGGCTGATCCCCTACGGCGTCCGGCTCCAGCGTGATGGCCACCGTGTCGTAGCCCTTCGGCTCGAAGGTGTAATACATGGCCCCCTTGCCGTCATACGGCAGGAAGGTGCCCGCGCTGTACTTATCATCGCCTTTGATGAGCCAAACCTGGAACGCCTCGCTGCCCTTCAGCTCGGGCAGCTTCTCCGCCTGCACGACCAGGTGCGTGCCTTTGTCGTCAATGACGATGGTGGCGAGTCCTTGGGCGACGATGTCCTTCGCCGCCGGGTTCAGCGTCACCGCCTCATTGACTTTAAGGCCCTGCACCGGGCCGTTCTCGGAGGCGAGCTGCCCGCTCAGCCGCTCGACGTCGCCGCGGAGCCCGGCCGTGTACACGCCGAGCCCCACGAGGGCGGCGGCGAGCCCGGCGGACACCCAGCGCCAGCCGTGGCCCGGCTCGCCTTCGCGGCGGCGCGAAGCCGGAGGCTTCGGCGGCGCCAGCCGCGCCCGCTCCTCCGCGCGCCGCTGCGACTCCGCCCGCTGCTTCGCCAGGGCCGCCTCCTTCGCCCGCTGGGCGTCGCCGGCCGGCCCTTCAGCCGTGACCGCCTCCGCGGCTCCCCGGCTCCGCGCTTCGGCCCGGGCCTGCGCCTCCGCCCTCTGCCTCGCCATCACGCGTTCCCGCTCCGCGGCGGCAGACGCAGGGACCGCTCCGCTCTCCCGGCTTGACCGCTCCGCTCCCGGTGCGGCATCGGCTCCGCTTCCGCTTCCGCTTCCGCTTCCGGCCGGCCCGCCGGCACGCACTTCGGTCTCTGCCGGTCCGGGCTGGAGCCCCTGCCCGCTTTCTCCCCCGTCTTGACGGTTTTGCAATCCCGCATCACTTCCAAGGACGCGCGACAAAATGCGCTCCTTCATGCCGGAGGGAGGCTCAACAGCTTCCGAGGTCAGCGGAAGCACCTCCGTAATCCGGGCGAATTCCTCCACCCGGCTTCGGCATGTGGCGCAGATGGCCAGATGCTTCTCGTAGGGCTCTCTTTCTTCGGCGGAGAGTGCATCCAACACATAGAGCTCCGCCCAATCGCACAAGGTTTCCTTGTGATCACTCATGTACACTCCCCCTAACTTCCAGGCTGGAAAGCCGCTGCTGTAGATGCTTCATCGCGAGCCTCACCCGGCTTTTGACCGTCCCTAGCGGCAGCGAGGTTTGGTCGGCGACCTCCTGCTGGGTATAGCCCTGGAAATAAATCAGCTCCACCACCTGTCTCTGGTCATGGTTCAATTCGTTTAATGCCCCGCGGACCTGTTCCCCGATCAGCTTCCATTCCACCTGCTCCTCCGTAGCCCTGGTAGGATCGGGAATAATCGCCCACTTCTCCGGCTCCGCCGGCTGAAATGGAATGCGGGACTGTTTTTTGCGAAGCAGATCAATCGCTATATTTCTTGTAATGGCACACAGCCAGGTGGACAGCCTCCCGCTCGAAGCATCGAAGCGCTCCGCGTGATTCCACAGCTTCATAAACAATTCCTGAACGACTTCCTCTGCCGCCATGGCATCCCGAACCATCCGGAAGGCAAAGGAATAAATCAGCCGTTCATAACGGTCATACAGAACCTCGAGGGCCGCGGCATCCCGTTTGGCCACGAGATGCATCAAGTGCTTGTCATCGTTCGGTACGTTCAAGTTCAAACGCCCCTTTCCCCATTCCCTCTATGTAAAGTATTCGGATCCGCGCCCATCTTGGATTCCTTTTCTTCTGAAGATTCACACCTCTTATAGAATAGTAGAAAAAAATTATTTAAGCAAAGTGATCCAACATGGCCTTCCCGCCGTTACAGGGAATAGAACCGCTTGCGCAGGCGACCTAAACTTTACTATTCCTAAGGAGTGACAAAACCATGAGATTATTGAAATCCAAGCTCGCTCTTCTGTTGCTGTGCTTCTCCATCCTTCTCCCGGCAGCCGCAAGCGCCCACACGCCCGCCACAACGGGACCGGCTGCTGACCTTAGAGCGGCCCTGGGTCAGCTGCTAGGCGAGCATGCCTTCCTCGCTATTGCAGCCATGCAGAAGGGGTATGACGGGGCTCCCGACTTCAACAGCGCCGCCGGTGCCCTGAACAAGAACACGGACGATTTGACCGCCGCCGTCGCTTCCGTTTACGGCAAGGAGGCGGGGGACGCGTTCAAAGCGATCTGGTCCTCGCACATCGGCTATTTCGTGGATTATGTCAAAGCAACGGCTGCCAAGGATGAGAAGGGACGTCAAGCGGCGGTCGCCAACCTGGAGAAGTACCGTTTCGAACAGGCCGACTTTTTTGCCAAGGCCAACCCGGCATACTTTAAAGCCGACGCCATCGCCGACGGCCTGAAAATGCACATCAACCATCTGCTGATGGCGTTTGACAGCTACGTGAACAAAGACTACGCCAATACCTACAAGGATCTGCGCACGGCATACGCCCATATGTTCCTAACGGCCGATGCGCTGGCCGGGGGAATCGCCGCTCAATTCCCGGATAAGTTCCCGTCCATGGGCCAAGCCAATCCGGCCTCCGATCTGCGTTCCGCTCTGGGACGTCTCCTCGGGGAGCATGCTAACCTGGCGATTCTGGCCATGCAGAAGGGCATCAGCGGAGCGGCTGACTTCCCGAATGCAGCAGGCGCCTTAGGTGAGAACACCGACGATCTGACCGCTGCCGTCGCTTCCGTTTACGGCAAAGAAGCCGGAGAAGCGTTCAAGACCATCTGGTCCTCCCACATCGGCTATTTCGTGGATTATGTTAAAGCAACGGCTGTCAAGGATGAGAAGGGACGTCAAGCGGCGGTCGCCAACCTGGAGAAATACCGCTTCGAGCAGGCCGACTTCTTCGCCAAGGCCAACCCGGCTTATTTCAAAGCCGACGCCATTGCCGACGGCCTGAAAATGCACATCAACCATCTCCTTATGGCATTCGACACTTACGTGAACAAGAACTATGACGCAGCTTACGGAGATATTCGCACCGCCTATGCCCATATGTTCCTGACAGGCGACGCCCTTTCCGCCGGAATCGTCGGCCAATTCCCCGACAAATTCCACGGTCCGGCGGATATGGCGAAAACGACCGTTTGGATGAAGCTCAACAGCGGAGAGTTTAGAATCAATAACGCCGTTACGTACATGGACACGACGCCTTTCCTTTATCACGAGTCCACGTTCATTCCGATCCGATACCTGGCGGAAGGCCTGGGCGCTGAGGTCACTTGGGATAACAACACCCAGACGGCCTGGATCAAAGCAGGCAGCGATACGCTCACGTTCTGGATTGGCAAGAACTACATGGAAGTGAACGGCATGCGTAAAGAAATCGGCTCTCCGGTCATGCTTCACGGAGGCAGAACGTCGGTGCCGGTCCGCTTTATCGCCGAGCTTCTCGGTTGGGATGTGCAGTGGAACAACAGCGACCGGTCCGTTACCCTAACCAAAGCGATGGACATGAACCACTGATTTTATCTAGCTGGAAGGTTTCCTTCCTCCTGCGATAACCGGCATGCTAGAATCTTCTCTCCCATAAAACGATAGATTTTTCAGAAGCGGGTACCCGAGCCCGCTTCTTTTTTTGTGGCCGGTCCCCTCTTTCTTGCCTCCTATTGGTAACATTTACTACTAAAAAACCTCCCGGCCGCTATGGTATTCTGGGCTTATCTGCTGGTAAGGTAAACGCTTTACTGGACATTCCATGGATAAACATGAAACTGGAGGGATTATCGATTAGCATGAAGAAGACCATTCCTGCCGTCCTGCTTTCCGCCGCCCTGTTTCTGAGCCTGGCTCCCCCTTCCGCCTCTGCGGCCTCTTCCACCGTGCAAACGGCCAAAGTCGTCTATGGGGTTAACTTCCGGACACAGCCTGCTCTCAGCAGCAACATTATTCGCATGCTCCCTATCGGGGAATCGCTGACTATCCTGGAGAAGACCAATTCTGCCTGGTACCGCGTAAAGGACAGCAAAGGACAGATCGGGTATGTTTCCACCTCGTCCAAATACTTGACGCTCTCCTCCGCTTCTTCTTCGACGGGTTCCACCTCAGCCGGTACGGCCCGCGAGGCTACTATAGAGAAGGTCATCGCCTACGGCATGAAGTACCTTGGTACGCCGTACCAGTGGGGCTCGGACCGAAGCACGGACACCACGTTCGACTGCTCCGACTTCGTGCGCTGGATTTACCTGAAGCAGACGGGGATCAAGCTGCCTTACGGAGCGAGCGGCCAAGGAAGCTTCGTTAAGGCGGTCGGCAAGACCACGACCGACTGGACCAAGCTGAAGCGGGGGGATCTCATGTTCTTCATGAGCTACAAGGGAACCGGCGCCTCCGCCTATTCCGGAGTCAACAAATCCAGTCAAGGCATTACCCACGTCGGCCTGTACCTCGGCAACGGCAAGATCCTCCAAACCTACTCGAAGGAGTCGGGGGGCGTGAAGATTACGACTATTGGCAAAAACCATTGGGAGTACCGGTTCCTGTTCGGCGGTTCCGTCTTTTAGACAAGCGGACAAGCATAGGAGCTTTTCGCCATCCTTGTCGTTATTTATTCTTTCTTACATACCAAAAAGAGCGCCTTCGGGGCGCTCTTTTCTTAGCTGTGTACCCTTTCCGTTATCCCCCGATTTGCGACATGCGGCGAACCGTCGGGGTATGGGAAGGCGTCTGATTGATCAGAGCCTGGGCCATTTCATGATTTTGCGGCTTAACGTCGAGTGCCCGGAAGAAAAGCTCCGCCAAGGCGCGGTCGTCGCCGATGTACCGCCTTACGTTAAATTCGTCGGACCAGTACAGGCATGGCTTGATATTGCCGTCAGCGGTCAAGCGCAGGCGGTTGCAGGCCTCGCAGAAGTGGTCGCTGACGGGGTGAATGAGGCCGAACCCGCCCTGCCCGCCCTCAATCCGGTAATTGCGCGAAGGGCCGTTGCCGTAGACCTCACCCGTCGGCTCAGCCGTCCAGCCCGCCTCCCGGCAGTAATCGAGCACCGTGCTAAGCGGCAAATACCGCTTCTTCCAGCCTTCATCGTCGTGTCCGATCGGCATGTACTCGATGAACCTCACTTGAACCGGCCGTTCCCTGGTCATCTGAAGGAAATCCCCGATTTCGTCGTCATTCATCCCTTTCATGAGCACGACATTGATCTTGATGGGACCGAGCCCGAGCCGTTCCGCGGCATCAAGGCTGTCCAGCACTTTCCTGATGTCTCCGCCTCGTGTGATGGCGGAGAAGCGGTCGGCTCTAAGCGAGTCCAAGCTCAGGTTGACCCGGGTCAGCCCCGCTTCTTTCAAGGCCTCCGCCTTTCCCGCAAAAAAGATTCCGTTCGTCGTGAGGGCTATGTCTTCAATGCCCGGAATAGAGGAGAGCATGCCTACCAGCCGGGGAAGGTCCTTGCGGACAAGCGGTTCCCCTCCGGTCAGCCGCAGCTTGCGCACCCCATAGCCGGCAAGCACCCGGACCACCTCTCGAATTTCCTCGAACCGGAGCAGGTGCTCATCCGGCTCGAACTCCATTCCTTCCTCGGGCATGCAGTATACGCAACGCAGGTTGCATTTATCCGTGACCGATATCCGCAGGTAATCGTGGATCCGGCCGAATTTGTCGATCAGTTGATTCTGCATGGGTTCCCTCCCTGCCGGCCGCCCTTTCCGGGCGGACTGTCTCTGCTTCCATTATGACACAATCCCGCGTCAAAATATATCCCATTGCCGGCCCGCCAGGCTTGCACACCCGGCAGGCGCTTCCTATAATGGATAGCATGGGAATGGGAAAGAGTAGGAAGGAGTCTGTCGCCGGACAGGCTCTTTTTCAAGTTTGAATCCATGAATTCATCCTCTGGAGGTCCTCTGTATGCATTCGGAAAGTGTCGTGGCCGCGCAGCATTATTTAACTTATCTTCTTGTGATCTTTCTGGTGGGAACGCTCGGAGGCAAGCTGGCCGGGAAGCTCAGGCTGCCGGATGTCGTCGTGTTTATCCTGACGGGCATTGTGCTCGGTCCCTCGCTTCTGGGAGCGGTCGACATTCCCGCCTCTTCTACGGTGAATCAGCTTATCCTGCTGTTCGGGGCCTGCTTTATTATTTTTCACGGGGGGATGATTACCGAATTCAGCGTTCTTAAGCAGGTGTGGAGAACCATCAGCCTGCTTTCCGTGACGGGAGTGCTGATCACCGCCCTTATCGCGGCTGCCGCGGCTTATTATGTCTTCGGGGTGTCTTTCCTGACGGCTCTGCTGCTGGGCTCCATTCTCGCTTCGACGGATCCCGCCGCCCTGGTTCCCATCTTTCAGAAGTTTCCCATCCGCCGCCGGGTGGCCCAGACCGTCATTTCGGAATCCGCCTTTACCGATGCGACCGGAGCGATTATGGCCACAGTCGTTTTCGGCCTGCTGACGGCGGAGGGCGCGATTAGCGGAGGAGCGGTTATCGGCGAGTTTCTTCTGCTCGCGCTCGGCGGAATGGTGGTCGGGGTCATTACCGGAGGCATTGCCGCCTTCCTGATTTCGGAGAACGACCGCGGGCTGCTCCGGGAATTCACCCCGATGGTCGTGGTCATTACCGTTCTTGGGGCTTACCTGCTGGCCGAGAAAGTACACGCAAGCGGGTTCATGGCCGTATTCGTGGCCGGTCTTATGATCGGAAACGCCGGGTCGCTGAAGCTTACGATCCTTCCGAAGGAAGAACACGCCGCCCATCAATTCATGGATGCCGTCGGGCTGAAGCTTCGGATGCTGATCTTCATCCTGCTCGGAAGCCAAGTGGACTTTTCCGTCCTCCGGCAGTACGGGCTCCCGGCCCTTCTGGTCGTCTTGGTCTTCATGCTCATTGCCCGGCCTGTCACCGTCCTGGCAAGCCTCCTGCCGGACCGCAGGGCCGGCTGGTCCCGAAGCGAAGTGCTCTTCTTCTTCTGGACACGGGAAACCGGAGTCATCGCCGCCGCTCTTGCCGGCATGGCGGCGGGGGCCGGACTGGCCGAAGGGAAGCTGATCTCCGCCGTCGTGTTTGTGGCCATTCTTCTGACCCTTCTTATCCAGGCCGGCACCACTCCGTGGGTCGCTAAGAAGCTGGGCCTCCTGGAGGCAGACAACGGGTCTGGCCCGAAGGAGGAGAAGGGCGCATAGGGCTCCCCGTCTTCGATCCGCGGTTCGGAGCTAGGGCACCCCGGGACTTCCGCAGCGGGAGTGTCGTTCGCTAACCGCGGTGCCGCTTAATCGGATAGGAACCAAAGGACACCTAAGCTGCTTAAGCAGCCGGTGTCCTTTTTTCGGCACCGTATACGCATGTTCCGGGTAAGCCTTTACCGGTCCCTGGCCTCCAACCGGGGACGAAGCCACTCTCTCCAGCTCTTCGAGAGCTCCTTTACCTCTAGCAGCTGGAGAAGCCCTTCCCGGTTGTCCGGTTCGTGATAAGCGATGCGGTTGGCGGCCTCTACCGTCACCTGAAGCGGATGCCGATCCACCAGCATAATGGCGTCGCCCGGGGAGACCTCTCCCTTCTCAAGCACACGGAAGTAATACCCAGTAAGCCCGGTAAGCTGGACGCGCTGGGCGAGATCCGGAACGTCATGCTTCCGGGCGAGCTTAAAGCAGGGCTGCCGGGGCTGGCTGACCTGCACCAGGGCGCGGCCGAGCCGGTAGGTATCGCCCAGGCAAACGTCCGATTCCGTCAGGCCGGAGGCCGTCACATTTTCCCCGAACGCCCCGTACTCCAGCTTACGATTCAGCTCCTTCTCCCAGTAGGCATAATGCTCATATGGATACACGCAAACGGCCTTATCGGGGCCTCCGTGATGCTTAAGATCTCCTTGGCCATCTCCTTCAAGGTTAAGCTCATTCAGAAAAAGCGGTCCGGGAACCGCCTCTTTGTTAATTCCCGTGTACAGCTCCTGCCTGCCGTACCGCATCGCGGCGGGCTTGCCCACCTGAAGCGATTCGATTATTCCCTGTCGCGGCATTTCTTGACGACCTCCTTTGATCCCTTCGAATGAAGAAAAGTTTCCGCCCGGACACTGTTGCATGGGGAGAGGCCGTTTGGCCGGATCTCCCTTTTTCTACCTCTGGGAGAGCGTGGTTATTCTTTAGTATAAGCCAAGGCACCGGCTGTCGGCCATAACGGGATGAAAGGTGGACCAACAAAAAAACAGCCTGGGAACAGGCTGTTGCTCGCTTTCCTTCACCGTTGCCGGTTCTCAAGCCGGGTCTCGCCCCATGTCTCTTGTCTATCAGGTTCTTCCCTTCACCCACGCGTCGTTGTCATACCCGCGTGCTTCCCAATACCCGATGTGCTCCTTCGGGATAAGCTCGATGGCCTGAAGCCATTTGACCGATTTGTAGGCGTACATTTTCGGGACCACAAGACGTACCGGACCGCCGAGGGTTTGCGGAATCGGCATCCCGTCGATGAGCACCGCCACCATGACGTCCTCCATGGCCGCCTGCTCCAGCGAAAGCGCATCGGTGTAGACGCCGTCCCCCGAATAAAACTTCACGAACCGGGCTTCCGGCTTCACGCCGGCCAGCTCCAGCAGCTGGGAGAGGGCGATCCCTTCCCAGGTGACCTGGTAGACCGACCAGCCGGTCACGCAGTGAAAATCGCTGACCTGAACGGTACGCGGAAGCTTGAGAAAATCCTCCCAGGAGTATCGCTGCGGGTGGTCGACGAGTCCCTTGATGGTGAACTCCCAGTTGTCCGAGGCAAAAGACGGAATCCGCGTGACCGTGTACTCGCGGAAGTGGCCCTGCGCCCCTCCCCCTGCCGGGGTCACGGACGCCGGCTGCGGCTCGGGAGGAGGAAGCATGCGGTTGCCGTCGCTCCCGCCTGCATAGGCCTCCAGAGCCGACCCGCCGTCATCCGTCGCCCGCTTCAGCCAGCGGTAGAACGCCGGGCCGAGCGCCGCCAGAAGCACGCCGGCGGCCGTCAGCCGCACGAAGGTGCGGCGGCTGAGCCGGTGGCTCTCCCACGGCTGCCGGGGCAGCGCTGCCTCCGCCGCAGGCTTCCCTGAGGCGGCAGCGGCCTCCAGCAGCCGGGAGCGCCGCCCGGCGGCCTGCGCCTGGCGCTCGCGGGCCTCCTCGCGCTTTAGCCAGCGGCTGCGCGAGACGGAGTGGTACAGCGCGTAGGGCACGCCGACCCAGGTGAACAGGTCGTGCGTGAACAGCGCCGCGCTGCTCCACTCCGGCGGAAGCTGCCGCAGCTGCCACAGCAGCAGGCCCGACACGCTCCAGCCGGCCAGCATGAGCAGCACGATCCCCAGGTTCCATTGCTGGGGAGAGCGGCCTTTCAGCTGGCGAAGGTGCTTGGCGATCAGCGGCACATAGAGCGCGAGCAGCACAACCGAAAGCAGGCCCAATACGATATGGGCCTGCTTTAGCCACACGCGCACGATCCCGAGCGGGCCGCGAATCGCCTCCAGGCTGAGCAGAATTCCACTCACGGCAAGCAGCAGCACCGTCCAGGCATTCCAGGCGTGCAGGCGCTTCAGTTTTCGGCCATACCCCTCCTTCAGCCATCCCCTCAACCGGTCCATCTTACCCGCTCCTTCCGCTCGTTGGGTTTGCTGCCGTTCGCCGGGAAGAACCGAAGCTCTATCCCACGTTTTCCAGATGCTTGATGCAGTTCATCAGGAGACAGGTCCAGGTCCCCTCCGCTTTTTCCAGGACGCAAACCGAAGTATTCGTCAGCTTCGCGATTTCCTGGCCGGGCAGCAAGGTCTCGAGGGTGATCCCGATCCAAGCCCCGTGGCTGACCACCAGCACTTTTCGGCCCGGATACGTTTCCGTAATCTCCTTCAGAAAATCCAGGCTCCGTTCCCGGACGCTTTCCGCGCTTTCCTCGTCGTGGTCGAGCTCCCGCCAATTCGGCCCCCATTTCTCGACACGTTCAGCCTCCACCGTTCCATCCAGCCGGCCGTGGGTCTTCTCGCGCAGGCGGACATCATAGCCGTCCACCGACCGGCCCATCGCTTCCGCAATGGCATCCGCGGTTTCACGGGCGCGCGACAGGTCGCTCGAGAAGATGAGGTCCCATCCTTCGGCGGCCAGACGCTTTCCGAGCATCCGGGCCTGTTCTCTCCCCAGTTCGTTGAGAGGGACGTCATGCTGGCCTTGGGCGCGCCCCTGCACATTCCAATCCGTCACCCCATGTCTTACAAAACCAATTGTCGTCATTTCCGTTCCTCCTGAACTCCTCTATTATAAACTACGGCCAAAAGGACAAAAGAGATCACAATCATTGCCCCCGACCATACCCAGGCGGGGGTCCAATGTCCCGATTCCACTGCGACGTAAATGGCCGAGGGAACCGTTTGGGTGCGGCCCGGAATATTTCCGGCTATCATGACCGTGGCCCCGAACTCCCCTAATCCTCTCGCAAACCCGAGAATATACGCTGACAAGAGACTCTTGGCCGCAAGCGGCAGTGTGATATGCCGGAAGATCTGCCCTTCCGTCGCCCCTGACGAACGGGCCGCTTCCCGGAGCTCTTCCGGAATTCCTTCGAATCCGTTTTTGACCGTCATATAGACAAGGGGAAAAGCCACGACCACCGCGGCGATGACCCCGGCTCCCCAGGTAAACACAATGGGCTGGTCCCACAGCCACTCAATCGCCCGTCCGACGGCACTTTTTCGGCCAAGCATCATCAACAGAAGAAAGCCTACTACCGTGGGAGGGAGAACAAGCGGAAGTAGGAAGACCGTCTCCAGGACGGTTTTTCCCCGAAACCGCTTTCCCGCCATTCCAGCCGCAGCCGTCACCCCAAGGAGAAGCACAAGGACGCTTGCCAACCCATTGATCTTAAGGGATAAAACAACCGGCTCCAGCCATTCTCTCACATTCATTCAGCCGGCACCCGTTCCGCCCAGCCAGAACCCGGCATAGGCAAGGAGAATGCCAAGCGATGCGCTGATGCCCAGATACATCACAAGGGGAGCCCAAGCTCTTTGAAGACCAAATTGCAGCGATTCATAGTGAAAGGTAGAGAACGTCGTATACGCTCCCATGAATCCGGTTCCGATCAGCAGTTGAGCCTCATGACCCGCTCCGGATCCGACAAGCCAACCGAGCAGAAAAGATCCGGTCAGATTAACGAACAGCGTTCCCCGGGGAACGCGCCCGCTGCCCTTTTGTCCTAACCAGCGGGTTACCGCATAACGGCCGATCGCCCCCGCAAAGCCTCCTATACCGACCAGAAGGCAGTTCCCCAGCATACCCACCGCCTCCAGCCTCCTCATGGTTACTTTTTTCCTGATTTCCTTTACGAAACACTTTCAGACGGGATCCCAGATGAAGGGGAACCATCCTCCATATTTGCCCACCTTTTACTCTATGCCCTTAGCGTGGGAAGTCCTTCTTCTTACTGAGGGTTAAAATCCCCTCGGCCGAATAGACAGAGTAAAGAGTATCTTACCGGCTAGCCGAATAGACAGGGTAAAGAGTAGCTTACCAGCCAGCGGAATAGGCAGGCTTGAAGAATCTTTTCCGCTCAGTCAATTTGCCAGATCCTTGGTGAATCTGCTCCGCTCGTCCCGAATGGACAAGCTACTCAAGCTTAGGAGAGCACACGGTCGCCTCTTCCCCGTTTTGCGGCCACATGCCCAAGTCCAGCAGCTCCCAGTCCGGCCCAGATGCTAACCAGTACATAGACAGCGGCCATCCCGGCATGGTGTGTCTGAGCCATGCGGACGGTCTCCACGCTGAAGGTCGAGAAGGTCGTAAACGATCCGATAAAGCCGGTCCCTAAGCCGCTTTTCCAATAAGGGTGGACCGACGGATGATCGAGCAGATACGTCAACAGCCCGGCGAGCAGAAAGCAGCCGATCACATTGGCAGTCAATGTCGCGGCCGGGAACCGGTCCGGTTCCCAAGGCAGCAGGAGCCCAATAGCATACCGCAGCAGAGCTCCGGCCGCACCGGCCCCGCCAATAATAAAATAAATCACAGCTTCTTCCCCCAAGCCTCCGCCCATTTCTGCAGCTCGTCCATCGAAGCCTTCAAAGCTTTGCCTTTATCGGTTAATTCGTATTCGATGCGCACCGGCGTCTCCGGGTACACCCGCCGCGTAATGAGACCTGCCGTCTCCAGTTCCTTAAAACGCTCCGACAGCATACGGTCGCTCATTCCCGGAATAAGCTCCGATATATCTTTAAACCGTTTAGGTCCATCCAGTAGCACCCGGATAATCAGGCCGGTCCACCGTTTTCCCAACAATTCGAAAGCCGCCTCAAATTTAGGACATAATCTGTGATCGTGCTCCACTGTAATCAACTCCTTAGCATTATTTTATCATAGCCACTTGTCAAAAGTAAGCCACGAGGAATAATAACCTTACCAAAAGTAAGTTGATTACATGAGTAATTAACGGCAGCCTCTACTTATGGCTCCACTTTTCCTTCTAAGGGTAAGTCCATTCTGGCTCTTTCCGCTCCCCATTGCCACGAAGTCTTTTTCCTCAAAGACACCTTCACCGGGCTGGATCCACCAACGGCTGCTTCCTTGGAGAGGGTTCGTTCTCTTCCTGTGGCCCTTAGCATGCGCCGAAACGCTCAAAAGGTTGCATCTCTCCCTTCCCTTGATACCTCTTGCCCCGCGGGAAAGCCGATCAGGATGTCTATTCCTTTACAAGACAAGCCCTGTCCGTCAGCAAAAAGAAAAAAGCACCAATCCCAAAAGGATTGATGCTAGTCTTATGTAGGTGGTGCCGGTGAAGGGACTCGAACCCCCACGGTTTCCCTCACGATTTTGAGTCGCGCGCGTCTGCCAATTCCGCCACACCGGCCTGATGAATGAATATCTAGTTATCTAAATAAAATGGCGTGCCCTAAGAGATTCGAACTCCTGACCTTTTGATTCGTAGTCAAACGCTCTATCCAGCTGAGCTAAGGGCACACGTGGCAAAAACCTGGTGCCGAGGACGAGACTTGAACTCGTACGGTGGTCACCCACCGCAGGATTTTAAGTCCTGTGCGTCTGCCGATTCCGCCACCCCGGCAAATAAAAGAATGGAGGCACCACCCAGATTCGAACTGGGGATAAAGCTTTTGCAGAGCTCTGCCTTACCACTTGGCTATGGCGCCACCATATTCTATGGAGCGGACGACGGGAATCGAACCCGCGACCCTCGCCTTGGCAAGGCGATGCTCTACCGCTGAGCCACGTCCGCATGAAATGGCTGGGGATCAAGGATTCGAACCTTGGCATGACGGAGTCAAAGTCCGTTGCCTTACCGCTTGGCTAATCCCCAACATTTATAGGGTGAAGCATAAATGGGGCGATCGACGGGAATCGAACCCGCGGATCCCGGAGCCACAATCCGGTGCGTTAACCACTTCGCCACGACCGCCATTATTATAAAATTGGCAGGGGCAGCAGGAATCGAACCCACACCAAAGGTTTTGGAGACCTTTGTTCTACCTTTAAACTATGCCCCTATGAAATGGTGGAGGATGATGGATTCGAACCACCGAACTCGTCAGAGAACAGATTTACAGTCTGCTGCGTTTGGCCACTTCGCTAATCCTCCATATAGTATAACAAAAAACAATGGTGCCGTCGAGAGGACTTGAACCCCCAACCTACTGATTACAAGTCAGTTGCTCTACCAGTTGAGCTACAACGGCGCTTCAGTGGTGGCTCGGGACGGAATCGAACCGCCGACACGAGGATTTTCAGTCCTCTGCTCTACCGACTGAGCTACCGAGCCTTACTGTGCTTTGAAGATGAATGGCGGAGCTGACGGGATTCGAACCCGCGGTCTCCTGCGTGACAGGCAGGCATGTTAGGCCTCTACACCACAGCTCCATGTTGGTTGCGGGGGCAGGATTTGAACCTGCGGCCTTCGGGTTATGAGCCCGACGAGCTACCGAGCTGCTCCACCCCGCGATAGTGTGTTTCATATGGTGGAGGCTGACGGGATCGAACCGCCGACCCTCTGCTTGTAAGGCAGATGCTCTCCCAGCTGAGCTAAGCCTCCATATGATGTGGTGACCCGTAGGGGATTCGAACCCCTGTTACCTCCGTGAAAGGGAGGTGTCTTAACCCCTTGACCAACGGGCCTTAATGGCGGAGAGAGAGGGATTCGAACCCTCGAGACGCTTGTGACGCCTACACGATTTCCAATCGTGCTCCTTCGGCCAACTCGGACACCTCTCCATGGCTCCCCGAACAGGACTCGAACCTGTGACAACTCGATTAACAGTCGAGTGCTCTACCAACTGAGCTATCAGGGAATATTTAGTTTTCAAAAAAGACTTACCTATTATATCAAGTGAACGACTTCTTGAAAACATGTATTTTCAGGAAATTCATTCCTTGAAAACTGGAATCGAAGCTTACGTTTGTTCATCCTTTAAACTCCCCTAGTGGGGTCATGAATAAGCCCTCGACCGATTAGTATTCGTCCGCTGCATGCCTTACAGCACTTCCACGCCGAACCTATCTACCTCGTCGTCTACAAGGGGTCTTACTAATTGGGAAATCTCATCTTGAGGGGGGCTTCACGCTTAGATGCTTTCAGCGCTTATCCCGTCCGTACTTGGCTACCCAGCGGTGCTCCTGGCGGAACAACTGGTACACCAGCGGTACGTCCATCCCGGTCCTCTCGTACTAAGGACAGCTCCTCTCAAATTTCCTGCGCCCGCGACAGATAGGGACCGAACTGTCTCACGACGTTCTGAACCCAGCTCGCGTACCGCTTTAATGGGCGAACAGCCCAACCCTTGGGACCTACTTCAGCCCCAGGATGCGATGAGCCGACATCGAGGTGCCAAACCTCCCCGTCGATGTGGACTCTTGGGGGAGATAAGCCTGTTATCCCCAGGGTAGCTTTTATCCGTTGAGCGATGGCCCTTCCATTCGGTACCACCGGATCACTAAGCCCGACTTTCGTCCCTGCTCGACCTGTACGTCTTGCAGTCAAGCTCCCTTCTGCCTTTGCACTCTGCGAATGATTTCCAACCATTCTGAGGGAACCTTGGGGCGCCTCCGTTACGCTTTAGGAGGCGACCGCCCCAGTCAAACTGCCCGCCTGACACGGTCCCTCTCCCGGATTCACGGGAGGAGGTTAGAACCTAGATACGATCAGGGTGGTATCCCAACGTCGCCTCCTCACAAGCTGGCGCTCATGACTCTCTGGCTCCCACCTATCCTGTACAGATCGTACCCAAGTCCAATATCAAGCTGCAGTAAAGCTCCATGGGGTCTTTCCGTCTTGTCGCGGGTAACCTGCATCTTCACAGGTATTAAAATTTCACCGGATCTCTCGTTGAGACAGCGCCCAAGTCGTTACGCCATTCGTGCGGGTCAGAATTTACCTGACAAGGAATTTCGCTACCTTAGGACCGTTATAGTTACGGCCGCCGTTTACTGGGGCTTCGGTTCACAGCTTCGCTTGCGCTAACCGCTCCCCTTAACCTTCCAGCACCGGGCAGGCGTCAGCCCGTATACTTCGCCTTGCGGCTTCGCACAGACCTGTGTTTTTGCTAAACAGTCGCTTGGGCCTTTTCACTGCGGCCCCCTCGGGCTATTCACCCTACCGAGGCACCCCTTCTCCCGAAGTTACGGGGTCATTTTGCCGAGTTCCTTAACGAGAGTTCTTCCGCGCGCCTTAGAATTCTCTTCTTACCTACCTGTGTCGGTTTGCGGTACGGGCACCTTCACCTGGCTAGAGGCTTTTCTTGGCAGCATGAGTACAAGACCTTCGGTACTGTAATTTTCCCTCCCCGTCACAGCTCAGCCTTACAGTGTGCGGATTTGCCTACACACCAGCCTTGCTGCTTGGACAGACTCTTCCATCCGTCTGCGTCTCTTCCCTTCTGCGTCACCCCATCGCTCGTAGCGGTTTACGGTGGTACAGGAATGTCAACCTGTTGTCCTTCGACTACGCCTTTCGGCCTCGCCTTAGGTCCCGACTTACCCTGAGCGGACGAGCCTTCCTCAGGAACCCTTAGGTTTTCGGCGGACAAGATTCTCACTTGTCTTTTCGTTACTTATACCGGCATTCTCACTTGTGTGCTCTCCAGCGCTCCTTACGGTACACCTTCAACGTACACACAACGCTCCCCTACCCCAAGACATCTTTAGATGTCGTAGCCATAGCTTCGGTGGCGTGTTTAGCCCCGTTACATTTTCGGCGCAGAGTCACTCGACCAGTGAGCTATTACGCACTCTTTCAATGGTGGCTGCTTCTAAGCCAACATCCTGGTTGTCTGGGCAACTCCACATCCTTTCCCACTTAACACACACTTGGGGACCTTAGCTGATGGTCTGGGCTGTTTCCCTCTTGACGATGGATCTTAGCACTCACCGTCTGACTCCCGGGGTCCAAGTTCATGGCATTCGGAGTTTGACTGGACTTGGTAACCCTTGGCGGGCCCCGCACCCAATCAGTGCTCTACCTCCACGACTTAACCTCCCGAGGCTAGCCCTAAAGCTATTTCGGGGAGAACCAGCTATTTCCGAGTTCGATTGGAATTTCTCCGCTACCCCCACCTCATCCCCGAATTTTTCAACATTCGTGGGTTCGGGCCTCCAGTGCGTGTTACCGCACCTTCACCCTGGACAGGGGTAGATCACACGGTTTCGGGTCTACGTCTACGTACTTAAGCGCCCTATTCAGACTCGCTTTCGCTGCGGCTCCAGCTCTTCACT